>CAJWCO010000014.1 GCA_913031145.1 uncultured Cellvibrionales bacterium
GGCCACCTCTTGGTGGTGAGGCGCCGTTTGCGGATTGGTGTGATTCGGATACATCAACTGCTGAAATGGGGCCTGCAGCATCCGAGTGCACATCGAGCAACACCGCGGCATCAAGTAAGCCTTGGGTTGGCGGTAATGTCTTCTTTAGGCGGATGCCCTATAAGTCGGCGGAGGCTTGGTGTGCGAGTAAAAACGGCCGATTGCCGACCCGAGCAGAGATTACCGAGCACTTATTGCCTATTGGTAGTGGCGGTGTTTTCCAAGAGACAATGACGGCACCTGATGCAACGAATGCAGGCTGGCCGCAGCAGCAGTCGAAGTACTGGACGAGTGATGTCCACAATGGCAATGAAGCGAAGCGAACTACATTTACTCCTCGCGCCTATGCGGCGAGTGGTGAAGCGGCCATACCCGGCAATCACTTTAATAATTCGGCAGATGTTAACAATCCAGCAGTTGTGGCATCGCGACTATGGGTCATGTGTGTGGGCGCGACTGCTAGCGACTAAGGTGTCAATAAAGGATCGAGAGTCAAGGGGTTCCTTGGCTCTCTGTCATTGTTAATTTAGAGGATAATGCGATGTTTGCTAAGCGGTACTGGTCGGTTCATATCATGCTTGGGGTTATTGTTGCGATATTGGTGAGTATTTCGGCAGTTGCCGCTCATCACCAAGAAAGTGAGGGCGGTAAGAAAAAAAGTGGTCGCGCCTTGCAGTTTGAACGCTGGGATGCTGATGGCAATGCATTGCTCAACGTTGCTGAAATGTTGGCGATGGTGACCGCGCAGAGAGACAGTGGAAAAGGGCGTTGGAAAGCTGAATGGACGCCGGAGTTACAAGCTAAAGGGCGCTTGAAAAAGCGCGATGTCGATGGTGATGGAGCACTGTCAATAGAAGAGTTTATGGCAAAAGTAACGTGGTAACGAGCCCATTAACGAGGTAGGCGCCGCCTCATAAAGGCAATTTTCTGATCGATCTAGGGGCGCGTAGCGTGAGAAAGCAGGCGGGTTTATGGTTACCATATACGTATCATTTATTGTGCATTGCTATTTTTTTGGTGGCGCTGACAGGTTGCGCAGAAAACAGCGGCCCGCCACGGATCACAGAAAATTTATCGCAGAGCTCTCCAGCTGATAAGTCCCCCAGCCCAGCAGCATCAGCCAAGTTAGCCGACCAAGGCTTTCACGGCCACGTCTATCACTGGCGCGATCATGCACTTCTTCCAGAGGTTGAGGTGTTCGTGGATCCGCTTGCAGACGATACCGAAGAGGACACACGTTTCGGTGCGATGACCGATTCCAGTGGGTATTACCAATTAGCTGTTGATACCCTGACGCCCACCACTCTCAGATTCAACAAGCCCCTCACAGAGTTAGAATCAGGCAATGTGATTAGCTCCGCTGACGCGTTAGCGGCGCTCAAATTGGCCGTTGGTATCAATCCAAACATCGACCCAGACGGGGCGGGCAGTCACGCTAAACCGCCCGTATCGCCCTATCAGTTCATTGCAGCCGACATAAACCAAGATGGCCGCGTGACCTCGGCTGATGCGTTGGCGATTTTAAAATCAGCCGTTGGTTCAGGCGGTTCTACTCCACGAAAATGGGTGTTCATTGCAGAGGACCATAACTTTTGGGACGCTTCATTGCATAACGGACAGGGCGGTTTTAAGACCACGCAAGATCAGGTGGTCTGGCCGGTCGATGGCATACCGGTGAGCGCGGCCGAGCCTGTTGTTAACGGGGTGGGCGTGTTGCTGGGTGATGTCAATGGTGATTGGCGGGCGGACCAGAATCATACACGATTAGAGACTAGCTACTTTACCCAACTCCGCGCAGGGCTCGGTACCTTGATGGCACAGTGGGGTCTGCCAGACGAGCTGGCTGAGCCACCCGCGATTCATCAATTCTCTTTTTTGAAGGCCAACAATCCCTCGCTCACTGACGATGTTATTTTAGCGATCGATGATTCGACGATCAGCGGCCGAGTCCCTGCCAATGTCGCTGTTAATGACCTGATTGCTAATTTCGAAGTAACAGCAAATAGCGTCACCATCAATTCGGCGATGCAGTCAAGTGGCGTTAGCAGGAATGATTTCACGCAGATCGTGACCTACACGGTAATGAATTCGGACGGCGTCTCCATGGACTTTGACGTCGATGTGACACACTTCACCGGCCTACCCATGATCCATTTGAGCACAGATAACGCGGTGCCAATTGACTCAAAAGACGACTACGTTACCGGCCAAGTTGAAGTAGATGGCGGACGGGAATTTGCCAATTTGGCGTCCTCGCAGATGAAAATTCGGGGTCGCGGGAACTCCACATGGGGGATCCATCCAAAAAAACCGTACCAAATGAAGCTTGAAGAAAAAGCGACGTTTTTGGGTATGCCGGAAGACAAAAAATGGCTTTTTTTGGCGGAGTATTCAGATAAAACCTTGCTGAGAAATACCATTGCCTTTGAGATGGGCCATCGTAGCCGCCTCGACTGGACCCCTCAATCAGAATTTGCTGAGGTGTATTTGAACGGGCAATATAACGGAACCTACAACATTACCCAAAAGGTCGAAGAGGGCAATGAGCGGGTTGATCTAGCGGATGTCGGATTCCTGTTGGAAATTGATCAGCTCCACCGCTTAGACCCAGACGATGTGTATTTTTACACCAACCATTTCTTGATTAACGTTAAAGAGCCAAGTATTGAAGCAGAGGACGCGAATTATTTTTTAATACGAGACCGTATTCTTGCATTTGAGACGGCATTATTTTCCGACGATTTTAAAGACGAAGCGGCGGGCTATCGCCCGCACATTGACCTAGCCAGCTTTGTTGACTGGTATTTGATCAGTGAAATAACAAAAAATGTCGACTCTAAAGACTTTTCGAGTATTTATCTCAATGCGATGCCCGAAGGGCCCATCAAGATGGGGCCATTGTGGGATTTTGATTTGTCGTTTGGCAATGTTGATTACGCAGATAGTCGCTATGCGCAGGGCTTTTGGATCAAAGATCATCCTTGGTACCAACGATTGTTCGCTGATCCTTCGTTTGTGAGTGAAGTCAATACGCGATTTACTGATTTTAAAAATGATCAGGCCTTGATCCTTGCGAAAGTCGATGAATTGGCGCAGAAGCTGCAACTCGCGCAGCAGCAGAATGACGGTCTTTGGCAGACTATCGGCCGGTATGTTTGGCCTAATCCTGTGGTCTATGACACGTATCAAGAGGAAGTCGATCATTTGAAAGCGTGGTACAGCGATCGCATGACATGGCTTGAAAGCGCGTTGGCGGGGTTGAATGATCCTGATTCTAATAACAGCGGTGACTCGACATCAGGCAATGGCGGTAATAGCGCGCAGTGGCCACAGCGGGTGGCTCCGGTTGATGCCGATGTGGAGTCAGCAGTCAGCGCACTTGTCGCGCAGATGACATTGGCCGAAAAGGTCGGTCAGATGGTTCAAGCGGAGATCGGTGCGGTCACGCCCGAGCAGGCGCGACAGTCCCATTTAGGCTCGGTTTTAAATGGCGGCGGGAGTTGGCCCAATGGAAAAAACTCGAGTGTTGTCGACTGGGTTTCATTGGCTGATCGCTTTTATGCCGCGAGTACCGATGTGAGCGATGGCGGCGTTGGTATTCCAATGATTTGGGGTACAGATGCAGTGCATGGCCATAATAACGTTGTCGGTGCCACGATCTTTCCACATAATATTGGTCTAGGAGCGGCAAATAACGCCGAGCTTCTGTACCAGATTGGTGAAGTGACGGCTCTTGAGGTATCAGCGACTGGCCTCGATTGGGTTTTCGCACCAACACTTGCGGTGGTGCGCAATGACTCGTGGGGGCGTACATATGAAGGTTTTTCTGAAGACCCAGAAATCGTAAAGGCCTATGCCGCGGCAATAGTAAACGGGCTTCAGGGCGGTGCGAGTGACCGTTTCGGCTCTGGCCATGTGATTGCTACCGCAAAACATTTTATCGGCGACGGTGGCACTGAAAACGGCACCGATCAAGGTAACGCGGTGATGAGCGAGATTGAATTGCGAGACATTCATGCCCAAGGTTATTTCAGTGCTTTAGAGGCTGGAGTCGAAACGGTGATGGCCTCTTTTAACAGTTGGAACGGCGAGAAGCTTCATGGCCACGCGTATTTACTTACGGACGTATTAAAGGAAAAAATGGGTTTTGACGGACTTGTTTTGGGTGACTGGAATGGGCATGGGCAGGTTTCAGGTTGCACCGACGATCAATGTGCACAGGCTATTATGGCTGGGATCGATATGTTCATGGTGCCGTTTGCATGGCAGGCGTTTATTCAAAACACCATTGCACAAGTACAGAATGGAACGATTCCCCTAGCACGCATTGACGACGCAGTGACCCGCATACTGCGCGTTAAAAAGCGCGCGGGTGTTCTCGACGGCGGCAAGCCCTCAAGTCGAGAGTTTGCCGGTAATAATGCGTTGATCGGTGCTCCAGCGCATCGTGCCATTGCGCGCCAGGCGGTGCGAGAATCGTTGGTATTACTGAAAAACAGCGGCGGTATTCTGCCGCTCGCGGCGGATTCTCGTGTTCTTGTTGCAGGGTCAGGTGCGGATGATATAGGTCAGCAAAGTGGCGGCTGGACACTAAGTTGGCAGGGGCAGGACAACACCAATGCAGATTTTCCAAGTGCGACTTCTATTTATGCGGGCATTCAGTCGCGGGTAGAGGCCGCAGGGGGCAGTACAGCACTGAGTACAGACGGTGATTTTAGTGGTACAGCGCCCGATGTAGCCATTGTGGTATTCGGTGAATCGCCCTACGCGGAAGGCGCGGGGGATCTTGACACGATCGAATACCAACGGGGCAATAAGGCCGATCTCCAAGTCCTTGAATCGTTGCGTAATCGAGGCATTCCCGTCGTGTCTATTTTCCTAACGGGGCGCCCGTTGTGGGTCAATAGTGAGCTGAATGCATCCAATGCGTTTGTGGTGGCTTGGCTTCCCGGGAGTGAGGGCGCGGGAGTCGCCGATGTTATCTTTAAAAAGGTCGACGGGAACATCAATTACGACTTCACGGGTAGGCTGTCCTATTCATGGCCGAAACGAAGCGACCAACTCGCGCTGAACCGAAACGATAGCGACTATGATCCGCTATTTCCCTATGGTTTTGGTCTGACCTACGACGACACAGACACCCTAAGTGACGATTTGCCAACAGCAGTCGGTGGCTCGGGTGAAACGATTTTGACGCGGGTCATTCCGGGCATTATTGAAGCAGAACACTATGCCGCTATGAGTGGTATTCAGACGGAGGGAACCAGCGATATCGGTGGTGGTGTCAACGTGGGCTATGTAAATACGGGTGATTGGCTGGAGTACCGTATTGACGTGGCGAGTGCTGGGCGTTACATGATTGAATACCGCCTTGCTAGCGATGTAGGCAGTAGCGGCTTTAGTACCCTTGTCGATGGAGTAGAGATGGATCGGCAGACGCTCGAGGATACTGGCGGTTGGCAGAGTTGGATTACCCAGTCGGCAATGGTGGACCTAGAAGCGGGCCTGCAGACATTGCGCATTGAAGCCGTGGGCTCGGACTGGAATATGAACTGGATGCGAATCTTTGCCGAGTAATATCGCGTCTGTCATGCACGTCGAGCGGAGCTCCGACTCTGTGACGACATTCGGCTTTTTGTGCTGCGCAGATCCTTAGACGCGGCGGTCTCGTTTGAGGGTGAAAAAACCTGTGAGTCCCCATCGAAAGAGATTTTTCACGGCTATTTTCTAACCGACGATTTATAGAGGCATTGCCTATCTGCTACACTCTTACATAACTGGTTGAAGGAGACGTAAGACCGTTGTTAAGGCGTGTAGCAAAGACGCTACACCGTTTTTATTTGTGTGCAGCGCTAACCTATACATTTTTGTATTTGTAAATAGCGCCACACAACCTTTGGGAGATTTTTAATGAGCGCAATAAAACAGAATAAAGACTCCGTTCAAGTAAATCGTAAGTCTATAGAGAATCTACGGACTGTTTTAATGAGTAACAAAGCGTCGCTGTATCAATCGCGATCGATGATCGAGGAAAATCGTTTGATGATACTGAGTAACTATGCAGCCGCCTTTATGGGTAACCGTCAGCTTGCGAATCATAATACGGACGAAATATTATCGAATCGTCTGGCCATTCTTGACGCCATCGACGTGGCAACAGACGTTGGAGCAGACTGGATTCAGGCGCATTACGACAAGTCGACGCTAGATTTTTTGGTTCATCGTTCTAACTTAAATGCGGCGGTCCTTGATGTCAGCGAAGAAATGGCGACTATCAACGCACAGTTGATCGCCATTAACGAAAAAATTATGCAGGCTAATGAGGGAGTGGTCGCGTTTAACTCTGCGCACATTGAAATGAATCGCCAATTATTGGATGGTGCATTATCGCCAGACAACGCCACTGCCGAGAGTAACCAAGCGCTGGCTGAAGAGACCGGCGAGGTTGTCGAGACATTATCGCAATGCGTCGAAGAAACGTCCGATCGGATTATGCAGGTGATGGAGAAATCGGTAGAAAACGGCGAAGCGTTAATTCAAAACAAAGGCACGATTAACGCGCGACGTAATTCGATTATGGGAAATCGATCAGAAATTGTGGTGAACAGAGGACGTATTCACAACTAACGGAACTGCAAGGGTAACCAGTACTACTTTTTTGCGGGTCAGTGTTGCCGGTTATTTGTTTTATAAAAAGGAACGTTGTATGGCTGACGACGAGCAATTGACAGTGCCGCGGGTGTCTGAGGAAAAAGCCTCGGCCGCCAATAAACCAGATTCTGCGGGAGCGGGGATTGTTAGCCGACAAGTCCAGTCGGAGATACTAATTTTTCAACGGATGACCTTTCATAATGGGAACGTTTACGAGGGGCAGTTTCTAAACGGGCTCTACCACGGCGAAGGTCAGTACACCTATGCTGTCGGTACCGTTTACGAGGGTGGCTGGGTGGCAGGTAAGCGCTCTGGTAAGGGCCATTACAAGCATGCGAGTGGCGCAGTCTATGACGGCGATTGGCTGGACGATAAGCGCCACGGAAGAGGGCTATACACTTATCCTGACGGCGCCATTTATGAAGGCGATTGGGTGGCGGGTAGGCGAACTGGCAAAGGGAAAGCAGCACACGTTAACAAAACCTTTTACGAGGGCGACTTTGTCGAGGGCAAGCGCCATGGTGAAGGCCTGTCAACTTTTAGTAATGGTGCGGTCTACGAGGGGGGCTGGCGGGACGGGAAAATGCATGGTGCAGGCAAGTACACGTCGTCAGCAGGGGACTGCTATGAGGGGAATTTTGTAGCGGGTAAGCGGCATGGTCAGGGGACATATACCTATGCCAATGGAGCGGTTGTGGTTGGCGTTTGGGTCGATGGCGTTCATCAACGTCCGCTTGACTAAAGAACTGTAGGCCCGTTGGTTTTACCAGGGTAGTGGATCGCCGTTGACGTGCCAGAACGTGCCGGTGTCGGCAAGTGTTTTCTGGTGCATTAAGCGGATCAGCCCCTGGGCTGAGGTTGTGACATCGATGTGGCCATTGTAGCCCGTCATTTGCGTTTTCACGAAACCGGGATGCAGAAGAAAAACTGCGATTCCGCGATGTTTTAAATCTCTACTCAAGCTTTTTCCTGCGCTATTTAGGGCTGACTTAGACATTCGGTACCCATAACTTCCCCCCGACGTGTTGTCGGCGATAGACCCCATGCGGCTCGTTAACAGCGCAACTTTAGCTGAGGGTGCTAAACAAGGTAGAAGGAGTTTGACGGTGAGTATCGGCCCGATGGCGTTGACCGTAAACTGTTCAAGGATGGTTTCTGTATTGAAGTTCTCTAAACTCGCCGATTTTAATAAACCAGACACATGAATTAGCCAGTCGAGATCTGTGATTGGGTAAGGCGCAAGTGCCGCCTGCATCGCGTCAGGGCGAGTGACGTCAAAATTTTCAATAATTGCATGGGGCTGAATGCCACGCAGGGCGTCACAGGCAATCCGGCAAAATGCGTACACCTGGTGACCATCACGCGTGAGTTGGCGGACGAGTTCTAAGCCAATACCTCGATTCGAGCCAACAATGGCTATTTTCATAGAGTCTCCAGTACCTGAATGACGGATAAAAAATCCATAAGAAGGGTTGACGGGTTTTGGCCGTTAATTATCGGGTTGCAGGGCCTATGCGCAAGAATTAAACATGATCGCTTCGTCGAGGTCAAAGCGAACACGCAAGGTCTCACCGACCGTAAAGTCAATCGGGCTTGGCGTCAGGCAGGCAATGCTCTGACCGTCCGGAAGCGCTAATGTGTAGAGGTTGTTAGCGCCTTGAAAAACCTTGTCGAGTATGGCGAGTTGGTGCGTTCCGCAGTCATCAAAAACGACCGCATCATGACGAAGTAATAGTGTGATGCGTGAGTTCGTCCGCGAACAATGTGGACCCTTCGGCAGTACCCCGAGATTATGATCCAGACGACCCGACGCATCTATACCAATATCAATGAGTTTTCCTGCGCCGATAAAATCTGCCGCAAACACAGTGGCAGGGCGCTGATAGAGATCGCGGGGGGTACCTTTTTGTAAAACACGGCCGTGATTGAGCAAGATAATTTGGTCGGCCATAGCAAACGCTTCGTCTTGGTCGTGCGTTACCATCAATGTAGTAATTTTACTGCGAACCAGAAGTGTTCGTATTTCGCTCGCCAACTGGCTCCGCCGAACGCTGTCTAAATTGGAAAAGGGCTCGTCTAATAAGAGAATTTTTGGGTTCGGCGCCAACGCCCTCGCTAAGGCTACGCGCTGTTGTTGACCGCCAGACAGCTGATGAGGATACCGTTTGTGGACGTTGTGTAAGCCGACCAAATCAAGCATCTCGGTAATACGCGAATCGCGCGTCGCAGGGGCTTGTTTGGCGAGTCCAAAGCCTATATTCGCCTCGACTGTCAGGTGCGGAAACAGGGCAAAATCTTGAAATACCATACCAACGCCACGTTTTTCAGGCGGTTGAAGTGTGTCGGGGGCGCTAATAATGTCACCACGAAGACTAATCGAGCCATCGGAGAGTGTTTCAAAGCCGGCAATTGCACGTAACAGGCTTGTTTTTCCACAGCCGGAGGGGCCGAGAATACAGCCGATGTGCCCTTCAGCGAGTGAGAAAGAAATCTCGGAAACTGCTTGAAATCCGCCGTAGTGAATACTGACGCGGTCGAGATCAAGTTGTTTATGCATGTTGTGCTGAGCCTCGTAACAAACTGCGGGTGATCAGCATCACGGGTAATAAGCCCATTACTACAATGGCCAGCGCAGGTAATGCAGCATCTGCCAGCCGTTCGTCAGAAGCGAGCTCAAAGGTTCGAACCGCCAAGGTGTTAAAGTTAAAAGGCCGTAAAATGAGCGTGGTGGGTAGCTCCTTTAATACATCGACAAAAACCAGCAGAAGCGCTGTCAACAAGCTCGGTTTTAGCAAGGGTAGGTGCACGTGCTTCAGTAGCTTTATTGAAGAGGCTCCGAGTGATTGGGCCGACTCATCGATACTCGGAGTAATGGCGCTCAGCCCCGACTCGACGGTTTGCAAGGCAATTGATAAAAAGCGAATGACGTAAGCCAATAGAACAATTCCCAGAGTGCCACTTAAGAACAGCTCTGGGGGGTTATCAAACCAGTTAGATAGGAATCCGCTAACGTGCTGGTCGAGCCATCCCGCCGGCAGCATGATGCCAACAGCAATGACGGTGCCCGGCACGGCATACCCAAGTTTGGCGACCTCCACCTGAACGTGTTCGCGGCGTTGGTTATAGCGTCTTTTACTGTAGGCGAGTAAAAGCGATACGAAAAGACAGCTGAGTGCGGCTGCTGCTGCCAGCAAAAAGCTATTGCCCAACAGAGTCATAAAGGCGTCATCAAAAACATGTTCCCAGCGACTGCTCGCCCATTGGAGTAACTGTAGAGCAGGTACAAGAAAACCTAATGACACAATCAGACTACCAAAAAATAATGCCGCCCAGCCACGCCAAGCACGGAGCAGCAGTCGAGCGGGTTGAATGCGCGCACTGTTTGGATAAAAACGCAATCGACGTCGCGACTCGCGCTCAATGGACATCAGCGCAAAAACAAACAATAACAACAAGGCACACAACTGCGCTGCGGTGGTTAAATCACCCAGCCCAAACCACGTTCGAAAGATGCCGGTGGTAAAGGCACTTACGCCAAAGTAGGCAACTGTGCCGTAATCTGCAAGCGTTTCCATCAGCGCTAAACTAACGCCCGCGACAATGGCCGGTCGTGCCATCGGCAGAGATACGGAAAAAAAACTCTGCCAAGGGCCTTTGCCGAGCGTACGACTTGCTTCGGCGATCGCACCCGACTGACGTGCAAACGACACGTACGCGAGCAAATAAACATACGGGTAAAGCACCAGCGAAAGCATACAGATAGCGCCTGGAAGCGAGCGGATCTGAGGGAAGTAATAATCGCCGTAAGACCATGCAAAAAAGGCTCGCAGGCTAGATTGCACGGGTCCAGAAACGTCTAAGAGCCCCGTATAGGTGTAGGCAATGATATACGCTGGCATGGCCAATGGCAGCAGCAGTGCCCATGTTAGCAGTGTGCGACCGGGAAAATCGCAGACCGCTGTCAACCAAGCCGTTCCCACGCCGAGTGTTAGAGTGCCGACACCAACGCCGAGCAATAAGATGACTGAAGTGATGATGTAGTCGCTTAGAACGGTCGTGAAGAGATGCTGCCATGCCGGCCCAAAAGGTTGCAGTAGACTGGCAAGAATGACGAGAACGGGGACTGTGAGAATGATCGTGCTTAACGTCGCTAAATGACGCCAACCCCACTCTTGGTGGCGCGTCCGAGGAAACCTGTTGGATTCAGTGATTATTTCCAACCGGCTCTATCCATCGCCATAATGGCTTCGGCATTGTAACGCCCCAGCTCTGACACATTGAGTTGATCCGCTTTAAATGGACCCCATGATTGTAATAAGGCACTGGTCGCGACTGACGGGCGCACCGGGAATTCATTATTGATTTGTCCGTACCATTGTTGGCTTTGGTCATTGGCGAGGAATGCGATCAATGCCTTTGCCAATGCAGGTTTTTTCGAGGCTTTGGTGATTCCGACACCTGAAATGTTGATGTGGGCACCGCGTCCGTTTTGGCTGGGCCAAAATAAGGTCACTTTCGAGGCAGCCGCGACTTGTGATGGATCACTTGAGCGCAACATTCCGCCCAGATAGTAGCTGTTGACAATGGCAATATCACATTGCCCAGCGGCCACGGCTTTAATTTGGTCACGATCACCACCTGCGGGCGGCCGCGCAAAATTTTTCACAAGTGCAATCAACCATGTGTCTGTGGCGGCTATCCCCTCGGAGGCAATCATGCCCGCGACCAATGATTGATTATAGATGTTACTTGACGAGCGAACACAGATCTTATCTTTCCAGCGTGCTTCTGTTAGAGCCTCATAACTGCTGAGTTCATTGGGTGTGACTCGGTCGTGGGCATAGACAATCACTCTAGCTCGCACGCTTAACCCGATCCATTGATCATCACGGCTGCGTAGGTGGTTTGGAATCATCTCGGCCAACAACGAATCATTGATCGGTTGCAGAACATCTGCCTGTTGGGCGCGATAGAGTCGTCCCGCATCGACCGTGAGTAGTAGGTCGGCCGGTGAGTTCATCCCTTCACTCAATAGGCGCGTCAGCAGCGCGTCGCCCTTGCCCGTAACAAGATTGATACGGGTGCCCGTCGCCGCGCTAAAGCGATCTAGCAAGGGTTTGATCAAGGCTTCATTGCGTGCTGAGTAGACGTTTAGCTCGTTGACCAAAGCGTTGGAACTGCCCATTCCGAACACAGGGCCCACCAATAAGATGGATATTGCAATCATGAAAGTCTTTGTCATAAGCGCTGGCATTGAGCTATTACTAGTGAGAACGGTAATTATTCTCATTTACGCAGCAAATGCAAGACAACTCTATACCGTAGCGCGGTTTTAGCGAGATTTTTACGGATTTTTCACTCGGATAACGCGACAATTACAGGCCGTCAGCGGGAATCTCATGTGCTCGCCAGTGACTTTTCGGCTACAGCGGTCCACCGTCTCGGTCCCATAATGACCCATATGAGTTGGCTTATGACGCGGTTTGAGATGATTCTAAGGGGTGTTGAAATCGCTCGCATCATGACGCTCGGGTAACTGGCGGTCGGATTCACCCCATGTGCGGTTAACGCGCAAGCCGCGTTGCACGGCTGGGCGCTCTTGAATCGTTTCAGCCCAGCGGATGACGTGTGTGTAACGTGTTACATCGAGGAATTCCTGTGCGTTATAAAGACTTCCGCAAACCAGCATCCCATACCATGGGTGCGTAGCAATATCTGCAATCGAGTAATCACTGCCGCTCAGATACTCACGTGTTGCCAGTGTTTGGTTGAGCACATCCAGTTGCCGTTTTACTTCCATCGCATAACGATTAATCGGATATTCGTACTTTTCGGGGGCGTAGGCATAGAAATGCCCAAAACCCCCGCCTAAAACCGGCGCACTGCCCATTTGCCAAAATAACCACGATAGGCACTCCGCACGGGCGCTGGGTGATGTGGGAATTAATGCGTTAAATTTTTCAGCGAGATATAAAAGGATTGCACCCGATTCAAAGACCCGAGTCGTTGGGGTTGTACTGTGATCGACTAGTGCCGGAATTTTAGAGTTCGGGTTCGCAGCCACAAATCCGCTACTAAATTGCGCACCGTCACCAATGTTGATCAGCCACGCATCGTACTCGGCTTGCTGATGACCGAGTGCGAGTAATTCTTCAAACATGACGGTGACTTTGACGCCATTCGGCGTAGCCAGCGAATATAATTGATGGGGGTGTTGACCGACGGAGAGTTCTTTTTCGTGGGTTGCGCCTGCTTCAGGCCGGTTAATAGACGCAAATTTGCCTCCGTTTGATCGGTCCCACTGCCAGACTTTAGGGGGTGTATAAGGGGTGTTTTCAGTGCTCACGGTCGCTCTCTCTGTCTAGGTAAATGATCGATGATTTTTGCTGTTATTAGGCCGCAGTTACCCCGCTGATTACTGCATATTGATGGCAGTTTGGAACGCGGGTCGCGCCGCCAAACGCTCGACATATGCTTTGATGTGTGACAGTTCTTCGCCCACACAACCGAGTCGGTGGCTCATAAAGCAAGCGTGCCCGAGCATAATGTCAGCGGCTGAAAATGTACCGATCAAATAGGGGCTGTCAGCGAGTGTGTCATTAACGGGCCCTAATGATTTGGTCAGTAATCTTTGTGCTTGACCCAACGCATTTGGGTCGCGTCGTTCTGGTGGCAATATCAGAGTATTGACCACAATGGTATTCATCGGGGGCATGACCATACCTTCGCAATAGTGGAACCATTGGAGATAAGGTGCAAATGTGGGCGCGCTGACATCAGGTTTCAATCCGCCCTTTTTGTATCGTTCCAAAATGTATTCAACGATAGCGCCTGACTCATAGATACTGACATCGCCATCGTCTAACACGGGAACGCGACCCATCGGGTGGCGGGCGCGATGTGCGTCAGATTTGAGCTCTTTTGGATGAAACGCCATCTTATTGATTGCATAAGGGAGCTTGAGTTCTTCGAGCAGCCACACAATTCTTCCGGCTCGGGAGTTGGGCGCAAAATGCAGTGTCAACACGAGGTATCCCCTTGATGGTGTTTAAGATCATTTGCCGTTGATAGCGGATCAAATCAAGCTATTTGGTATCGCCGCGAGGCGACCGTTAGACCACGACATCATGCAAAGCGTAACATAATCGGTCATAGGGTCAAGCAGATGGGGAGTGGGTTCTTTGCGGCTCTCCAAGCGAGCTCATCGCGCCGATCTTTACTTTCATAGTGGCGCATACTCCATTTTTGCGGTGATTTTCGCGGGGTATGCACCTACGATGCTCTTGCTAGCGCAATTCACTTTGTTGACCGCAGCGATTGCACGTTTTTTTGTGGTTGTCAGACAACACATAATGATGGGTTAGGTTATTCAGGTATACTTTCGTTAGCACTGTGTATGGGTTCGCAATGCGTTGGGCCTTTTGGGTTTGGCCGGCGCCATTGTGGCATGTCAACAAATCCTCATTGGCCTTGGGAGTTACTGTGGAAATCGAATTTTTAACCGCGTCACTGATTAATTTACTGATCAATTTAAGTTATTCAATACTCGCGCTTGTTGTCGGCGTTTATGGGTTGCTTTGGGTTGACGATAAGCTGCTAAAAAATATTGACCTCGAAGAAGAAATGAAAAAAGGTAACATTGCGGTTGCGATTTTCGCCTCCACGATCCTCATTTTTGTTGCGCTGATTATTGCCTTTGGTTTTAGAGGTTAGGACGTTTCATGACTGCTGGAGATGGACGCACTACGGTCGTACTTTTTTTCTCGATCTGCATCGTTATCTGGGGCAATAGCACCACCGAGACGCGTGGCGGTTCGCGTCAAGCGAAAGCCTACCTAGACGAAATGGAGGTTAGTCCAATCCCCAACACACTTTTTACCCCAGCGCCGGCTACCGCTAATGAAAATGCGAGTTTAGAAATTTTAAGGCTCGATACGCGACTCAATGCAGAACAGCTAGCTGCCCAACTTGCCAAGGCGCAGGGCACCAGTGGTGTCGTATCGTATGGTGCGCGAAATGTTGGGGTCTACAGTATGTCGGCACCCTCGGTCTCGGGAGAGCACCGCTTGGTGAACAGTTATCTAGAAGGGTTCTTGCCGTACTCGGTCGATAATCCCATGGTTCCTTTATATGCCTTGGCGCAGCGCAAACAATATCAGCTTGACGCCGACCAATACGAAGGGCGAGCAGAGGTTTGGCAAAGCAGTCGCGAGGCCTACCATTTTGCTCGCGGCGATTGCGAAGATCATGCATTGTTGTTGGCGGACTGGTTGATCGCGATGGGCGAGGATGCCCGCGTTGTGCTCGGGCGTTATCGTGGCGGTGGGCATGCGTGGGTGGTTCTTTTTAAAGGGGGACGCGAATACTTACTGGAGGCAACAAAAAAATCGGGACTCTCTCGTACTAAGCCGTATCCGCTGACAACACTGCACTTAGACTATCATCCGGAGTTCATGTTTAATCGCTCTGACTTTTGGCGAAATGAGGGTTCTAAATATACCACTCGTTACGCGAGTCAATATTGGAAGAGGCAAAGCCACTATTCAACGTCGAAGACGCTTTAACGCGTGGATAAATCGGTGTGAGCGTTGCTCTAAACTTGCGTCCAATGAACATATCTGCCATCTTGTGCGTATGACAATTTTTATAGACTTAAAAAGTGCATGGCGCTACCTACCGCTGACTTGGGTTTTCGCCACCACAATAGTGCTGGGCGATTGCGAGACGATTTGGACCGATCACGACGGGAATCCGAACACGCCAGAGCGTGCTGAAGAACGTTGTTTAGGCGGTGGCGAGGCGGGTTTAGTGAGCGGCATGTCGTTATCCGAAGTGCCTAAATGGCCTGCAAGTCCTGTTTTGCAAGGGCCCATGGCGTCGAAAGAGCAATGCTTGCCAGATACCCGTTTTCGACGACCTGTGGTAAAAACAAATGATGAAAGTCCTTAGGATTCCTGCACCTTAACCAATAGGTTTGTGGTGGATGCTGGCGCAGAATAAAAGTTTGGGGATGTCCAACTTCTGTCATATAACGATGGATCTTCGCGTCGTCCAGACATGGCTGGCGTGTTGGATCTTCCCCGACCCGCAGGTTCTGGAGGGAGGGGGGTTGAAACCCTACGTTCTTGACGTAGCTGGCCACGCATCTCTCGGTAATTGATGGGACATCGGTTTTAATGTTTGTACCCCTCAGAGGGTGCGTTATAAAAAAATGGGTATTGTCAATTGATGTACTAATTTATCTAAGTTGGAGGGAAACAATGATTAAAGCAATTGCAAAGACAGCTTTCGCGTTGGCGGTAACTGTGTGGGTTTCAGCAGCCCTTGCCGCGGGTCACCCCAAACCCGGCATGGGGGATGGAATGGATCATGAGGGTATGCACCCGCCAATGGGTGAGGAAAAGCATGCCGAATCTATGACACCACCGAAGGATGACGCAATGCATCATGGCGGGATGCATCCGCCAATGGAGGAGGGCATGCATCCGGGCTCCGGTAAACCACCCATGGACGGTGAAGAGCTACCGCCTATGGATGAGGGGATGATGGAGCCGTGATAAAAGACCCGATGACGAAAGTCGGTGAGAAAATGACGGTAGCTGTAGTTAGGGGTTAGAGACGGGTTCACAAAGAACTTTGAAAGATCAATAGGTGGGTTTGTCCTCGGAGAGGCTTCATTTGGCGTGCGCTAAGACTGCCAACTTGCGTTGATAATTGTCTTTTTGAGGGCTTCACAGACGCGTCATTTGAGTCTATGTGGGCAAAAAAGGGGATAGCTAAAACAGGCTATTCTCTGTTTTGGCTCTTGAAACATCTCTCTAACGATGGGCGAATGGTCGACGCTATTTTAGGTGTTTAATCTACCCGAGCCCCGCCGAAATTGCCAAGGCCGCGGTTGCAACAAACAATACGATGGCCGCAAAGACAATAAAACCGACCGCAAATTCAACCGTTAGCTTGTCGCCTTTACGCGGTTCCGTATATTGGCCGACAAGAACGATTAAACGCACCACTTTGAAGGTTCCATAACCACAAAGTGCAACAATAAACGCCACCTTGAAGTAAACAAAACCTAAGTGTTTGGGAATACCTAAAACCAATTCAAGTGGGGCATACACGACGAGACAAGCGCCCATATAGAGTAATGACAGATATCCGATTCCGTATACCCAGAAAGCTTTGTGGAGTGAGGGTGGTCGGTTTTGCGACATGGGTTCAAGCTTAGGAATGTTTAGTTCGTTCGCCGTTTTACTATAAACTCTGTTCAAATACAATAGAGTTCCATCGGCCGGTGGCTTTTAATCGGTTGACACTCCACGAGTTGCAGCACATTGCTCAGATATACAAGTGTGTTGGGGGCCTGCCTGCATATGTGGAAGTGTTTTGTTGAGTATTTTCAGGCTGATGCGTGAAGCGTTCGACGCAGATGACAGTGTTGCAAGAGGCTTTTTAAATGATGGGTAGACGATATGTTTATTTATGTCGACATGCAAAGTCATGTTGGGATAGCCCTAATGGCGATGATTTTCATCGTCCGCTTGCAGGTCGAGGTGAGCGCAATGCGCAGTCTCTCAATGCATTTTTATGCGCCCGTAAAGAACGCGTGCAAAAAGTGCTGTGTAGTTCTTCACAACGGACTCGACAAACCTATGAAATCGCATTAAAGGACGTCGCTCAGCCCGAGCAGACAGAATTTCTGGACAGCCTTTATTTAGCGTCTACCCACGAGGTGTTGGCATTGATCAATAATCAGTTGAATGCATGTGACAGCGTCGTCATTGTTGGTCATAATCCTAGCATGCACGATGTTTTCGAATGGCTTACGGACACCGCTATTGCTAATTATCCTACCGGCACTTGGTCAAAATTGGCGGTGACATCGGGGTGGGAATCAGCGGGCCGTGGCTCTTGTCAGGTTGTCGAGTACCTCGAGCCCAAGATGCTCGCGGGGCCGTTGAGTCCGGACGAATAGCCTTACCATTGTCTCTTTCAGGAACCGGTCAACGCTGTTCGCCTTAAGGCGCTGACTTGAGTGTTTGAATCACACAATCGTTGTTTCAAAAAGGGCTCTGACCTTGTTAGAGTAATCATATGAGTCTAAATCAAAAGATTAAAGTTGCCGTCATTGCAGGTGATGGTATCGGTGAAGAGGTGGTCCCCGAGGGCGTGCGGGTTTTACGCGCTATATCCCAGAAATTAGATTTTCACTGTGTAGTGGATTTTATGGACTGGGGTAATTGTGATTATTATTTGCAACATGGACGCATGATGCCCAAGGATTGGAAATCGACATTAATGGCTTATGACGCGGTTTTTCTGGGAGCTGTCGGTTGGCCGGATACAGTTCCAGACCATATCTCGTTGTGGGGGTCTTTGCTGGAGATTCGCCGTGAGTTTAACCAGTACGTCAACCTCAGACCGGTGCGTTTGTTTGATGGCGTCCCGTGTCCTTTAGCTAACATGGAACCCGGCGATATCGATTTTTCAATTGTGCGCGAAAATACCGAGGGAGAATACACCGATATTGGCGGTATTATGTTTAAGGACACTGAGCGCGAGTTGGTTTTACAACAGAGTGTTCACACCCGTATCGGTACCGATAGAATCTTAAGGTATGCGATGGAACTTGCAGCCGCTACGCCAACAAAAAAACTGACTGTCGCGACTAAATCCAATGGGCTCGCGGTAAGTATGCCATGGTGGGATGCCAGAGCTGCGACGATCGCGTCTCGCGAGTATCCTAATCTGGCGATTGACACCCAGCATATTGACGCGTTGAGTGCTCGCTTTGTGCTCAAACCTCAGACCTTAAATGTGGTTGTTGCGCCAAACTTGTTTGGCGATATCCTCTCTGATCTAGGTCCTGCTTGCACCGGAACGATTGGACTGGCGCCGTCTGCAAACATAAATCCGACGCATGGTTTTCCCTCATTATTTGAACCGGTACACGGTTCAGCGCCAGATATTTCAGGTCTCGGCCTTGCTAATCCTGTCGGTGCGATCTGGTCGGTTGCCCTGTTGCTCAAACACAATCCACGATTAACCGAGCACACGGCATTAAACGCCCATGACCAAATTATCACGGCGATCGAGAAAGTGCTGAAATGTGGGCCGAAAACGCCAGATTTGGGAGGCGATGCCTCGACGATCGACATGGGCGTTGCTATCGCGGCGGCGATAGAGGCCTAGCAAAGACTTCATAACGGAGTCGTGCCGAGACGTTTCAGGCCTCGCAGTTGGCGAAACTTGCACGCTGAAAAAATGAATGGAGTGTGATTACGCCCATCAATAGGGCGAGCAACAGCGTGTATATTCGTGTCGGCTGACGGGCATCGTACTTGCTATCTTGGCGAACAAGCTCGCTGTGTTTTTGACGCAACGCCCTTGGGTCGGCGTATTCAACATGGCGCGACCCAAAGGGGGGCAATGAGACATGCGGCGGCGTTCAATAAATGCGATCGGCGTTTTTCGCAGGCGGTAATGAGGGCCATTTAGGTTAGCAATCTGAGCGGCGGTGTCTTTATTTAATTGCAGGCAATGCCTATGCTGGCTGAACAGACCTGCTCTTCGTTTTATTTTTATGACCTTAGTATCGTTTTCTTGATACAGGCACTTTTTAACCTTGGCGGCGATGGATGCAGGCACACATGCGAATAATGACATTAGCATTAACAATAATGGTGGTCAGTGGGTGTGATCAGTACAAAGAACACGACTGTCAAAAAATCGCAATGGCAGTTGCTACCGGCATCGCTAATGACACCTCATTAGGGGGGCGCGAGCGGTCGTTGGCGATTTACTTGGACGAAAGTGTGGCAAAGCCGGGAAGATTTCATTCACATGAAACGATATTTCGTGCGTGCCAAAAAATGAAATATAACCCCAACTCGCCTTATTAATGCGGCTGTGTGCCCAGAGTACTTGCTACCAAGCCTGTGTTGCTGGATTTTTACACGAACAATAAAAGGGGGGGGGTGAAGTTATTCACGGATAGCACATCTCAGAGCGGTGTTGGACGGCTCAAAAAAGGTCTAAAAGATAAGTTAAATTACCTTTCCCTTCTCGTTGAGAGGCCATCGTTATGTGTTTTTGGTAGGTAGGTTGCGCACGGTTTGCGCGTTTTTTGTGCCTGGGAGCTAGGGGTCGGTGACGGGCGAGTCTTGATGTGTGAATGCAAAGTGGATAACATCCAAGATCAGGGGTTTTTGCAAGAGTCTTCTCGCCGCGCTTGAGGCTGTCTCTCTGATCTGCTGGCATAAATTAGGAGTCGATTGAGTGACTGTCGAAGCACGGAGTTTTAGCGCTTGCATGAGAAAAAACCAGTAAAATATAAGCCGATTTAATATGTAATACTAAGATATTGATGTTCAGTAAAGGCATAATAAACTACAAAAAAGGTGTGTTAGATGACAATAACGAGACGAAAACTCATTCAATTGTCGGCTTTGGGCGGCGGGCTTAGCGTGATAGGCTCCCCCCTTTTGGCTGCCGGCAGAGACAACGGCCCAGTCGCTAAAATGCCTCGAAGGCGCGTGGGGCGTCGCCAAATACACCTTGACTTCCACACCTCTGAGTACCTGCCAGATGTTGGCAAGAATTTTTCCAAAGAGCAATTTCAGCACGCCCTCAAGCTTGCGAACGTTGACGCCGTTAACGTCTTCGCCAAAGGTCACCATAGTTGGAGCTACTACCCGACGAAAGTAGGGCGTATGCACCCGAATTTAAAGTTCGATCTGCTCGGTGAGCAGATTCAAGCGTGCCATGAAATTGGTGTGGCAGCGCCAATTTATTATACATTTGGTTGGTCACACAACGACGCGGTCAACCACCCAGAATGGTGCTCAAGACTTGAGGACGGTTCTTTTCAGACAAGTGGCGACTTCAACTGGGACGCCAAACCCAATGACAGTAAGCCCGACTTTCACTGGATCTTTATGTGTGTTAACACCAGCTACCATCAGCATGTGATGGCGCAGGTAGAGGAGCTCTGTGTTAATTATGAAGTTGACGGTCTTTGGTTGGATATCTATCAAGTATCGCGCCCGTGTTATTGCGAAACGTGTCGAAAAATGATGCGGGCAGAAGGCATCGACGTCTCTAAGGAAAGTGATGTCATCGCATTTCTCGCTAGATCTTTTAAACGTCATCAAGGCGCTCTAACGCGGTTGATTCAGAGTTACCACCCGACTGCGACGGTTTATTTCAACGGGTGCTCAGCCCTGAACCGAGGATCGCATAACTTTAAATATGAAATGTATGAGTACAACACGGTTCAAGATTTAGAGGATTTGCCAACCACTTGGGGGGGCTATGACAAGCTGCCTATTCAGTCAAAATTCTTTATTAATGCGGGCTATCCTATCACTGCGATGAGCGGCAAGTTCCATACTGCGTGGGGTGAGTTTGGCGGATTTAAATCACGCAATGCGCTCAGGTATGAGGCGTCTGCCATGATTTCCTGGGGGGCGAACTGTAATTTCGGCGATCAGTTACATCCATCAGGGAAGATGGACTTAGACACGTACAAGAATATTGGCGAAGCCTACCATTATGTGGAGCGCATCGAAGACTACGGAATCGGGGGTACCCCTGAGGCACGTGTTGGTGTGTGGCGAAGTTTTTCTGCGAGTCACGATGAGGGCACGTGCCGTATTCTGTTGGAACGTCACGTTAACTTTGATATAGCCAATGTTGGAGATCGAGATTTAACCGCCTATGACGTCATCGTGATACCCGGGGTCGCCTGTTTGAGTGCAAATGATGCACGGCGGATCAAAGCGTTTATCGCCACTGGGGGAAGTATTTTGGTCATGGGCGCTGGCGCTCTAGATTCGAAAAACCAGAGCCTAGTCGTCGATATTGGCGCACGACTTGTTGGGGAAAGTCAGTATGACAAAGATTATCTGGTCGTTAACAAGGCACTCGGCGATGGATTAGTGGAAAGTCCCTTTTTGTGTTACGAGCCGGCACTTCGGGTGACAGCGGCGGCCGACACTGAGGTGCTGGCAGCCGTACGAGAGCCGTATTTTAGTCGCACTTATGAAAAATTTACATCGCACCAAAACACACCGTTTCAATTAGAAGATGCGCCATATCCGGGTGTTATACGCAAGGGCAATGTCGTATTTATCGCCCATGCACTCGATAAAATGTATTTTGACCACGGTGCCCGTTTGCATCGAGATCTATTTATTAATGCGCTGCGGTTGGTCTATCGACGGCCCATGATAGAAACGGAATTACCAAGTGCGGGGCGTGTTAGTCTGTTGCATCAGCAAGATAAAAAGAGATTTGTCGTACATTTGTTGTATGGCCCACCCATCACCCGAGGGAATTGTGAGGTGATTGAAGACTTGCCGACGTTGCATTCGGTGCCCGTCGTTCTTGATCTTCCCAAAACCATAACACAGGCTACATTGGTGCCCGAAATGACGCCGTTGTCTGTTGAGAAGGTGGGTCAGAAAGTCAAGGTCGTTGTGCCCCAGTTTTCATGTCACTGCGCTATCGCCTTGGACTATGCGTAGCGGAAGAGCGCAGGGTTGCTGCTCATAGTCAGAGGGATGCTAACTGAAAAAACGCCCGCGGCGTGGCCGTCAAGCGCATACCTTGATTGGGGTGACCGCGTCATCTTCAAGAGGCACGGAGCCTCTCGACAACGTTGTGGGCGTTATGGCTCTTTCAAGTAGAGGTCTCGTCGTGGGAATCTGTGTAACAGGTTCCAATCTTTCTTGTAAGCATGAAAACTCGCGACGGGGTCATCGTTGTTGAGCGGATCTCCAACTTCACGTTTTAACACCTCTAATTCATGCATCAGTTCCTGAATGACCTTGGCGCTTGACGGATTGTCGGAGAGATCATTCATTTCAAAAGGGTCATTGACCATATCGAAAAGTTGGGTCTTATCAAGTATCGGGTAATAAATGAGTTTGTGCGTGTCCGTGCGAACCATCCGTTGGAAGTTCTTGTAGGCGCCATAGATAGATTCTCTTAACACATCCTGCGTGCCCGAAAGTAAGGGGGCGGCGCTGGCACTGTCAATGCTATCGGGCTTGGGTATGTTCGCTAAGTCGAGCAGCGTGGGAAGCACGCTGTGCAAATAAAACATCCCCTTCTTAGTAACGTTGTTGTCGATCTTGGGGCCCGCTATCACCAACGGGACGCGCACACTATGGTCATATTGATTCTGTTTGCCCAGTAGGCCGTGTTGTCCGTTTGCAAGCCCGTTGTCAGAGGTAAAAACAATGACCGTATTCTCTGCAAATTCAGACGCTTCGATCTGCGCGATAAGCCGACCAATTTGTGCGTCTAAATGCGAAATCATGGCGTAGTATTGTGAGATATACCACTTGACTGCCATCTCCGTTCTAGGAAATGGCAAAAGGACTTCGTCTCTAACATTGTGATCACCTTCGTCAAAGGGGTGCTCTGGGAGCATGTTGACTGGAAGGGGCATTGTGGCGGGTGGATACATTTCTAAATAAGCCGCCGGGGCTTGCCTTGGATCATGGGGAGTCAGAAAAGACACATACATAAAAAAGGGCGTAGCATCATTTGCTTTTCCCGCTAAGTAATCGATAGCAGAATCTACAAATAAATCATTACTAAATTTATTAGCCCTGCGCGTTGCGAAGTTTGCGGAATTACTGTCATCGCCATCGTAATCTGCAACTAACGGATAAAATTGACCGCCATCTTCTTGAAAGGACATTCCCATATATAAAGGCATGAAAATATCTGAACCAAGAGAAAAGCTACGCCGGAGCGACTCCTCATCGATGTGCCATTTTCCTGTTACAAAAGTCTCGTAGCCATAATTCTGGAAGATCTCGCCCATCAGCGGCGCCCTGAACAAATCAGCTTCCGCAGTGGAGGGGCCATACCCTGTTCTGTACAAATGGCGACCCGTATTCAGCATCTTTCGACTAGGCCCACACACAGCGGCTTCCCACGAACCTTGATTAAACACATGCGTAAAGCTCACGCCACCACGGACAAGTTTATCTAGATTCGGCGTGTTTATGTTCGGATTACCTAGAGCTTGTAGGGTGTCGTAATTTTGGTCATCGGTGAGGATGAAAACGATGTTGGGTGGCTTTTGAGTCTTGTTTGGGTCATCCTCGGCTGCGCCAGATGGGTTATCACAGCCTTGAGTGACGAGGCACACGAGCAAAAGAGGTATTAATTTATTGAAGGCGATTGGCATATAGAAATCTCTTGTCCGAAAACCATGCGGGTGTCGTGCGACGATTAGGGGGTAGGTGCGGCACGAAGGTTTTTGACCGCAAAGTAAGCGGGCTTGGGTTGTTTCTTTCGATCGAACAGTAACGGATAACTGGTCCTTCCTGCGATCGGCAAGCCGTTCTTCCAACTCTCGTCATCAGTCGTGCCCCAGAATGACACACGATCTATTTTGTCGCGATGTTTGATAAACAGCTCAAATACAGATCGGTAGCGCTCGCTAAGCTGCTGTGAAATACTTGGGGGCAGGGCATTTGTGTAAGGGTTGAGCTCATTTTTGTCGGTAAGCTCATTGACATGGCGCCCTTTGTGTTCCCAGGCGTTTGGTAATACATCGATATCAAGTTCGGTAATGTGAACGCGATAGCCGCTCTGCGAGAGCGCCACAATAGCAGTTTCTAAGTCTTTCAAACTGGGCGAATTTTGGTCCACTTTGATATGACATTGAATACCTACACCGTCAACCTTTACGCCTTTTTTCTGGACTGCATCCAGTTTTTCGATGATCGACGCATATTTTTTGGGCTTTTCGACATGGTAATCGTTATAAATTAGACACGATTTCGGATGGGCTTCACGTGCAAATCGAAAGGCATACTCGAGCATGTTGCTGCCAATAATTTTGTACCATTCGGACTCTCGCCATTGTCCGTCGTCCTCAAAGACCTCATTGGCGACATCCCATGTATAGATGTCTTTTTTGTATCGGTCTAAAACTGTCGTCGTGTGTGTTTCTAAGGCGCTTAATAGCGCTTTTTTAGAAGTCGCTTTTTGGTAAGAATGACAGCTATTACAATGGTCCACCTGTTGAATTGTTTCAGAGAAAAGCTGCGCGGGTGTCTGCCTGTGCCACATAAAGGTATGCCCCACCATCTGCATGTTGTGTGCGCGCCCAAACTCAACAAAGTTATCGACGGGGGCGAAGTTCCAAACGCCAGGCTCTGGATGTATTTCACTCCACTTAAGCGCATTTTCGGTGGTAATTGCATTAAACTCGCGAGCAACGATTGACAGCAAAGCGGAATCGTTCTCTACCAATGTTTTATTCGATAACGCAGTTCCGATCTGAAAGTCTTGCCGAAAGACCTCGGCCAGTCCGGTCTGTACCGATTGTTGCGCCTTTGCGAAGCTGTTAATAGACATTAGTGATGCAGCTGCCGCGGCACCTTGGAGCATGAATTGTCGACGATTAGTACTCATAGGGCGAAAAATTCCATCTGTCATAAGGTAAGTGATAGGGCCTACTGGCGCTGTGCTACGTCCAAGACACGAAAGTAAGCTTTCTTGGGTTTTCTGGCGTGATCAAACAGCAACGGATAGTTCGTCCGCCCAAGAATAGGCCAGTTGTTTTTCCAGGATTCTGAGTCACTGGTTCCCCATAGCGTCACTCGCGGAATCTTATCTGCATGCCGCATAAAGACGTCAAAAACCGATGCATATCGGTCGCCAAGTTGCTCGCTAACGGGGTCTGGGAAGTTGGCCGCATAGGGGTCAAGGGCGCGGATTTCTGACGCGGTGAATTCGTCAATATGAAGCGGTTGCAGCGGGGGTTGGCGAACGTGCTGCCAAGCTCTGGGTAGGACATCGACATCCAGTTCTGTGATGAACACTTGGTAACCTTCGCGGGCAAATCTGACGATGGCTTGCTCGATCATTTTTGTTGATGGATAACCGTCTTCTAAGGACAGATGACACTGCATGCCCACCCCATCGACTTTGACCCCACTTTTTTTGACCCGCTTCAAAAGGTCCAAAATCGCGTCTTGTTTTTTGGGGTTGGTAACGCCATAGTCGTTGTAAATAAGGGTTGCGTTGGGATTGGCGTCGCGAGCAAATTGGAAGGCGTATTGAACATACTCGGGGCCGATAATGTTATACCAGTGACTTTTTAGCCATTTGCCACCCTCGATCGCTTCGTTGACCACATCCCATTCTGTAATATCCGCGCGATATCTATCCACAACCGTTCCTATATGGTCTTCCATACGTCCGAGAAGTTGCGTGCGCGAGGCGAAAGCCGGAGTGTCGGATTCATCTAAATGATTGCGAAAAACACGTTCAGGCGTTTGCTTATGCCAGACCAAGACATGACCTACCATCCGCATGTCATGTCGGCGACCAAATTCAACGAATTGATCCGCCCTTTGCCAATTGAATACCTTTAACGCTGGCTGCAGAGCGTCCCATTTCATGGCGTTGTCAGCGGTAATTGCATTGAATTCTTGAGCGATTAGCGATAATAACGGCGCGTCGGTGGTATCTAAAGTATGGTTTTTAACCGACGTACCTAGCCGAAAATCTTTTTGGAATGCATCAGATAACCCCGCCACTAGCCGAGCCCTTTTCGTAGCTAACGAACAGCCCGTCAATAACGCTCCAGTTGCGGCGGCGGTGCTGTGCATGAATTTCCTGCGCGTCAGCATGCGACCCCACAAAAGCAGCGAGTCTGGTTTTTAAACCCCACACGTTGTCGATTCAAGTGCATCCTCTATCAATAAATATTTGTTTGGGGCCTTTTTAACGACCTGACTAGGGTACTAAGACCCACTCAGCAGGCACAGTTGTTATTTTTATGGCTTAACGATACGCATGTTGGGCCGCACCAACGGACTTTTTTATCGCGCGCCCAGTGTTCTACTAAACAATTACAGTATAGGTGATTTAGGGTGATTCATAAATGCCTATTGGTCGGTTAATTGCGGCCCATAAGCTAAATTCTATGTTAAATCGATTAAGCTCGCGTGCGCGCGCCGGAAAGAGCGTGAGTGCCGATGGGTGCTTTTTTGGGACGGCTTCGCGTTGCTTTTGGGTGACGAGACGTGTTGCGTGCAACAACCGAAAGCCCCGCCTGTAGGTTGCAAGGCACGAATGTTGGGTGAAAATTGGCGCACTCGGGAGGATTCGAACCTCCGACCGCTCGGTTCGTAGCCAAGTATGCTATTGCTATTTAATATATAAAAATCAATAATTTAAAAAAATAGCGTACCCATTACGCACACTTCTGAAGCAATATTTTATTTATATATTCCCGTGACTTAAAAAAATCATGGGTACGTTTTATCGCTTAAAAGGCAACACAATTTGTGGCTTACGAATGTAAATTTTTTGAGTTGTTGAAACGCTAGAGTGTTGCAGTAATTGCGCTGCGTTTTCTGCGTTTTCTGCGTTTTCTGCGTCTGATGCGGTCTTTGCTTTGAGGTCGTGTTCAGTAAATCTTTCAGATAAAGATGTTGTTGCCGGCGCTTTTTTCATCGTTCTTTGCCATTGCGAATCGAAGTTGCTTGTAATACCGTTATCCGTAATAAGTGGCTGTCCCATTGAACTGGCGAAGAAATAAAACGATTGCATTTTGCACCACAGTTGTCGCCAAGCGACGATTTTGTATGTTTTCTCCACGTCTAAGTTTATGAAGCATCCCATTAAGCTTTGCCAACCCCATAGATTACACTTCAGAAAGGAGCGTCGACGTGCCTAGTCGATATGCAACTCGAACGTCTTTTGCGGGGAATGAAGGGTGTCCGGAATTACTCCGGTCGCATATACTTTCGGGAATAGAAAAATATGCGACACCTAGCTCAGAAGGCAAGCCAACCCCCGATAAATCTCATATAGGAAAGATGATGTTCAGCTTGAAAAACTTGCAGTATTCTCAAAATAGCACATTAAAGATTCCTGTACTCTCATGGTTATTGGCAGCGTTTCTCACGACACTGCCTTTCTCCGCAGTTGCCGACCGACCTAATATTCTGTGGATTGATATCGATGATCAATCTCCCTGGTACAGCATTTATGGAGATAAGACAGCCAGCACACCCAATCTGGATGCGCTGGCGAGCAAGGGCGTTGCTTTTGAAAATGTTTATGCAGCAAACCCGATTTGCGGACCTAGTCGATCAGCCATGATTACCGGCGTATACCCGATTCGGGCTGGCACCCATGATATGCGTGCCGGACGAGTACCTGAATACCAGATCTATCTGCCTGACGAGATCACTACAGTGCCGGAATTAATGCGCAAGGCAGGCTATGAAACCTACAACGCTCACAAGGATGACTATAATTTTACGTATGATCGACGCGATCTTTATTCCTTCGGTAATCCGCCGCACCCTTATTCTCCCGGTAGCCGTGATGACGAAGCCGGGAAAGGTGGCAGCAAACAGGTGAGCAAGAAACAACTCATGGAAATGGGCTTCACAGACGAGAAAGCCGCTGAAAAATTGGCACAGATTAATAAAGATAAAAAAACCAAAGGCACAGTCAACTACAAAGGGCTGCATGGTAGCGGATCCTGGCGTGACGTTAAAAAAGGCCCGTTCTTTGGGCAGATGTCCATCCCTGGGGGTAAGGGCGTAGCCACCATAGACAAGCAGCTTCGTTCGCTCGGTTTAGAGCCGGTTGATCCCTCAGAGGTGAGGGTGCCAGCGCAATATCCGGATATCCCTCAAGTCCGACAACAAGTTGCGAATCACTACAATTCCATCCTGCGTACGGACCATCATGTTGGAGAATTAATACAACAGTTTAAAGATGAGGGCCTGTGGGGGAACACGGTGTTTATTCTGTACAGTGACCATGGCTCGGATCTGCCCAGAAGCAAGGGATACGTCTATGAAGAAGGTCTGCATGTTCCATTTATCATCGCAGCGCCCGGCACGGATCTCATTGAACCAGGCACGAGATACGACCTGGTAAACCTGATGGATATTGCCGCGACGACATTGGGGCTTGCGGGTGTCGAGGTTCCCGAATTCATGGATGCCAAGAATGTCTTTGCTGAGGACTTTCATCGGGAATACATCTATTCATCAGCTGATCGGTGGGGCAACGTTATTGACAGAACGCGTTCTGTGATGGGTGAACGGTTTCATTACATCAGAAATTTTTTGCTGGACCGACCACTTTTTAATTGGGGGGCTTATGAATTAATCGCTTTCGGGCGAGACCCTGAAGGCAAGACCACCAGTTTAATGGCGATGCGTCGCATGGCTGAATCAAGTGAGCTTGAAGGCGCTCAGATAGCACCATATGGCAAGCGGGTTGCTGAGGAACTTTATGATCTCAAGAAGGACCCGGATGAGGTGAACAACCTGGCTGCCGATCCTGCCTATAAAGAACAATTAACCAAGATGCGCAAAGCTTTACTATATTGGATAGAGGATACTGATGATAAAGGACAGTACCCAAGGTCTGCCGCAGCAATGCAGGAAATTACCGATCGCTTTCCAGCAGATTGGCTGAAGGGCCCCGAATTTTTCAAGGAATAATATGAAAAACCTCGTCGCATTACTCGCCATCGCTATGCCAGTCAATCATAACGTCAAAGACAATTATAGACAGCTGAGAACCGCGCATTAATTAGCATTTTTCAAACGTTTCCTAGCTGACTTGTTGATTGGGTGACGGTTTTCGAGGAGTGATGGGTTTGATAGCAGTTCGAGCGGCATCGTTCGCAGCGGGTTTGCTAGGTTGCTGAACAGGCTGTTTAACGGCTTTGATTTTGGGAATAGAGATTGTGCGAGGGATTGTTTTTGTGTCTGGAAAAGTCATCTTCTTCGCTAACGCTACAACGCTGCCGCTTGACGTAGGCATCAACTAAAATGCTGCCCGATTTGTGTCAGCATCCACAGCATCAATTTTATTGCGAATGATGTTGAGAGTTTCTGTATGTCGTGCAGTGTCGTTTTGTTCATACAATTATTTAGCATCTTGTAGACTGGGGTTAGTAAAAATCACCACCTCACTTTTGTTAGTACTTCACCCTAGAAAACCGTAATACAAAAAATTAATGTCTAAAACTCAATTTTGTGCGATGAGTTTGCTCACTTGAAGTTACAGTGTTATTTGTCAAACCCTAACCTCATCTTTTCACCACCCCTCAGCATCAGTATTAATTTGCTTGTGACACTGTTCGCTGAGTTCTATGAACTGTTTTGCACGCTGTGCGTGACGTTCTGTCGCCATCATACATCGTCAGTAGTGCTGTAGCTTGCTTGCACATCTAGCCATGGTACCCACGCTGGGGTTGGCTTGTTTAAAACGCAGTGTGAGCATGCAGCATTTGTTGCGTGCTAGCCAGTCCCTGCTAGATTCACTCTCACTGCTTACAGCGCCAATCTGCTGTAATAACTCAAATGCTTCATTAAGCACCGTTTTCTGCATGCTTTTCTTCCTTTATTGATAAAAAACTATGCGCACAGCTTGTAAATGTTCCCCTCGATCAAAATCAATTTGATGCGCAGTCGAGCTGGGTGTTTAATTTGAGCGGTATTAATCTTAAAGAATCGACAATACTAAAAGTTATCAACGGCGACATTGATGGCGACATTGTGTATGAGATGAAACATTGGAATAAATCAGGTGGCAAGATTCTAGCTGGGCTAGTTAAACGTCGAGATGCAGAGGCTGAGATGTGGCTAGGTTTAGGATTTAACCCGTGAACATGGGTACGTTTGCCATTAATGGGTGCGTTTTAATATCTACCTGCTCTAAAGCCTAGGGAATTGGCGCACTCGGCAGGATTCGAACCTGCGACCGCTCGGTTCGTAGCCGAGTACTCTATCCAGCTGAGCTACGAGTGCGTATTGTCTCTATGAAGGCCGCGTACTATAGGCGAGGAGGCTTGGGGAGTCAATAATCGCCCCATATCTGGTGCTGTTATTTCCCGGCTTGATGGTCTCTCTACCTTTGCGCTCTAGGTGTTAATTGCCTTATTCAGTGGCTGCTTTCAGCTCGATCCAAAGATGCTCCGCACGAGCCAACACGACGCCATCTTGATTTGCAATCGCCGCACCACAGCTGTACTTACGTCCTTCGCTGTGTGTTTTCCAACCATATACCACGAGTGCATCCGAGCTCGGTACGGGGTGGTCAATTGACGCGCTCATTTTACCCAGTAACAGAACTTTGCCGGACTTTGCAGGGATGTTTAGGGCGAAAAAACTCGGGCAGTCGAGTGCAGACCATATAAATTCTTCGCGAACATGGCCTTGATCGTCGACAAAGTTGGCGTGTGCGACCCAGTCGCATGCTACCAAATCAGTGCCTGCAACAGGGCCAGTGAACACGCACAAGCCATCGCCTGCGATCCGTCTTGGGCCACACACAAAGCACCGCGTAAACGGATGTTGATCAACCTTTATGTAGCACTCGCGGCCGGCCTTGGCCTGTTGCAAACTCGGGGGCGAGGGCGCCGGTGCCAGTGGCCGAGTAGGTTTTGCAGAGGCAATTACCAGCGCTTCGTGTTTAAGCAGAAGTTGGTCATCAACCGTCACGATTTGCAGTGGTCTATCTAATGGCGGTGGTGAGTGGAGGCGAACGCAGCTAGGGCCATCAAAGTGTTTACCCAACAGTCCCGCAGTGTAGCCGCCGTTCCCTGAATGTGGGGGGCCACAAAATTGTGTTTCAATCATTATGGCTGTCATAACGTTACCCTCGCATATTGAATCAATATATATTCTGCCGAGGGGGGTTAAAAAGGCGCCTCGGCAACAAAAATTCCTCGCGTTGGCGGCGGGTGGCCTTCAATGGTCTTACCGCTACCGTCACTGTGCAAAAAGTCGGTTAAAGAGTGGTAGGTCATCCAATCAGTCGGGCGCTGCTCTTGGGGAGTGGTTGTGCTCTCATTGACCCATCGTGGATTATTAAAGCCGATTTTTAGCAGCCAACTAATCAGGGTCTTAGGACTCGGCAGAAACCACACATTTGGCATTTTAGCGTAACGTCCCTCCGGCACGAATGCAAATCCCTCGGGACCGTCGACAATTAGGGTTTCAAGAATGAGTTGACCACCGGGTCTTAGTAGATCGCGTAATTCACGCAAATGGCCCATTGGGGACATGCGATGGTAGAGAACACCCATCGAAAAAACACTGTCAAAAGCTCTGAGTTCAGCGGGTATTTGCTGTATTTTTAGTGGCAGCACATCGATGGGTAGGTGAGTACCTGCAAAGTGTTTGAGCGCTTGAAATTGGCAGACAAATTTGACCGATGGATCAATGCCGATGACGCGTTCCGCACCGGCCCCCAGCATGCGCCAGCAATGGTAGCCATTGCCGCAACCCACGTCCATGACAAGTCGGCCGTGAAGGGGCTGAATATGCGGAAGTAGGCGCTCCCATTTTAAATTGGACCGCCATTCGGTATCGATGGGCATGCCGAAGAGTTCAAAAGGGCCCTTTCGCCAAGGATGTAAAGCCATCAAGGTAGTTTTAAGTTCCGCACTCGTCATCGTCAGTTGGTGCGCGCTACCAATACGGACTCCCTCGTTTAATTCAACGGGCGACGCTTGTATCAAGGGCAATTTCTCCAAGCATTCTAGCCAGCCCGGAAGGTCGCCCCAACGTGTCAGATCGAACTGCGCATCGATGCGTTGCGCGACTATGTCGGCATAGGAGGCGATGCGAGACTGACGCATCCACTCGATAAAGGGTTCATAGTTGTGCATAGTAGTTGGACGACGGACTTTTCCTATAGTATAGGCCATTTGCGCTATACTTGTCTGACGAAAAAGCAGCGTGAACGAAGATCATGAGTGAGACCAAGTTACAGTTGATTGAGGAAAAGCTAGCGTATCTAGAGCTCGCTAACGACCAACTCGAAGAGCAAATACTGCGCCAGCAACGTGAATTGGATTCGCTTGCAAAAGCGCAGTGGGATCTGGCAGAGCGTCTTGAGCAGGTAAAGGACGATCAACATGTTAATGCTGAGCAGACATCGCAACGCCCACCACATTATTGATTAGCGCTGGGCTTGTTTGATCGAACTCGACACACATAAAATGGTGGATAAGGAGTAAACATGGGCGTATCAGAGCTAGAGCCGGCGGTTAAAAGTGAAATTGATTGCACGTTTGCAGAACAGCGTCGCTACGCGATCCACCTTAGAGGCAGTGACTACCGCCAGCGATTACAAGTTTTGGATCGCTTTGAACGCGTGTTTAAAGCGTCTTATGAAAAACTCTACCGTGCCGCCGCTGCAGATTTTTCAAAGCCTGAGACGGAAGTCGACGTTACAGAAATTCTGCCAATTCTGTCGGAATTAGAACTTGTGCGCAAACGACTCAAGCGTTGGATGAAACCTAAAAGCGTGTTACCTGCGCTTATGGTAATGGGCACCTCTTCGAAAATACTGTATGAGCCACGCGGTGTTTGCTTGGTTGTTTCACCATGGAATTATCCATTTAACTTGACGTTCTGCCCGATGATACTTGCCGTTGCAGCAGGAAATACGGTCGTTATTAAGCCATCGGAGATGACCCCAAACATGTCGGCAGTCATTGAAGAGATTATCAAGGGCACGTTTGAGCAAAAAGAGGTGGCAGTGTTTCAGGGAGATTCGGCGACCGCCGGTTATTTGACGAGTCTTCCGTTTGATCACATATTCTTTACGGGTAGCCCAGAGGTTGGACGCCATGTAATGGCGGCAGCCGCGAAAAATCTAGCGTCGGTAACCCTCGAGCTTGGCGGCAAAAGCCCGGTGATTGTAGAACGCAGTGCAAATATTGAGAAATCTGCGGACACGATCGTTTTTGGGAAATTTTCTAATAACGGTCAAACCTGCATCGCACCGGATTATCTCTATGTCGAGAGCAGTATCAAAGAGGAGTTTGTCGCTGCATTAAAGCGCAGTATTTTGCGCCTTTACGGCACGACGGAGCAACTCGCAGCGAATCCAGATTACTGTAGAGTCGTCAACAGTCGACATTTTATTCGACTACAGCGATTACTCGATAATGCCATTGAGAATGGCGCAGAAGTGGTTCATGGTGGGCTGCATATTAGCGAAAGCCGACTGATCGAACCGACGTTGCTGATGGGCGTGAGCGACGAGTTGGACATTATGCAAGAGGAAATCTTCGGCCCCCTGTTACCGCTGATCGAATATCATGATCTAGATCAGGTGATTGATGATATCAATGCTCGGCCCAAGCCTTTGGCCCTGTATGTGTTTACGGCGAAGCGCGCAGTGAGTGAAAAAATTATTCGTCAGACCAGTGCAGGCGACACCTGTGTTAATCAGATTGCCCTGCATTATATGCACCCCCACCTGCCATTTGGTGGTGTAAACAACAGTGGACTAGGTAAAACTGGTGGTCGCTGGGGATTTGAGGCCTTTTCGCACCAGCGGAGTGTGCTCGAAGACAAATTTAGTGGTACAGCCTTGCTATATCCGCCGTACGCCCCGCGGGTCAAGGGTTTGATTAAAAAGGCCATGCGCTACTTGTTCTAACAAGCGAGGCAACTCAGGCACTTTTCACATGAATGTTTGGTTACTTAATAGCGATTATTGAACAGAAGTTATAACACTGAAACCAAACGCTAGCCGATTTAAAACCGACATCACTGAGTCTTTGTAGGTGCGTAGTGAGCGTCTCCGGAATCAACACGTTTTCGATCGCATCGCGTTTTTGACTAATTTCTAGGTCACTGTATCCCTGAGTGCGTTTAAATTGGTGGTGCAGTTCGATCATCAAGACATCCAACTCTGGGGGTTGGACCTGGATCTTTTCTGAGACGATAAGGCATCCGCCCGAATTTAACCCATGATAAATTCGGGCAAGGAGCGACGAACGCTTTTCAGGCGCTATAAATTGAAGCGTAAAGTTCAATGCCGCCATCGACGCATTCTCTATGGCTGTCTCACAGATATCCCCCTGCACCAGCGAGACAGATACATTGGGACGGTATTCGTCGAGAATGCGTTTGCAGTGGTCGATCATCGCAGGCGCATTATCGACGGCGATAATACGCGTGCCTTGTGTAGGCATGTTTTGCGCCATAGACAGCGTGGTCGCCCCCAAAGAGCAACCGAGGTCATAGCATCGCGAGTTCGAGCGAACAAACCGCGCTGCCAGTTCACCACATTGCTGCACGATGGTTGCATACCCCGGGACAGATCGCGCAATCATGTCAGCGAAAACGTCAGCTACGCGCTCATCGAAAACAAACCTAGTAGTTTTCTTTTGAGGTGTGGCGAACAATTGATCGCGTCGTTGCTCAGCCAACTTGTCTGCTCCGTCTCAAACGTGCACGAGATTTAAGCCGCTATACACTGACGGTCTTTAATCCCGATTTTATGCCTAGATCCGCATTCGTAATGACTGACGTGACACCCTTGTTAGGCGCTAGATAGCTGGATGCTACTCGCTTCAAATCAGCCTTTGATACGCTCAGTATGCGTTGTCTAAAGTCTAGCTTTGAGGCTTTCCCGCGGCCATTGAGTTCATCATAAAAGGCCGAGATGGCCTCTCCAGCAGGCGAGGTGGGTTTGTCCAAGCTACTAATCACGCCCAGGATTGATTCTTCGATTTGGGCCGTTTCAAGTGGGCTTTCCACGAGCCAGGCAACCGACTCATCGAAATCGTTCAGCGTGCCCTCAATGCGGGGATCGCGGTAAGAGAAAAAACGAAATGCCCCAGACTGGCTATCTTGTGAGGCGCCACCGCCATAGGCACCTCCTTGCTCGCGTATTTTACGATGTAAAAAACCATTGCGCAGTACGCCCCCTAAAACGGTGAGTGCGGCTGCATCTGGATGAGTAGATTCGACGGTAGGAAAAGCCTTTGCGCAAAAACTCACTTGCGTATTCGTGGTCCAGCAGACACTTTCTGGACTTAGCTCTGGCTGGTAATCGAACAGGTTGTCGTAGGGGTCGCATGTGAACGAGTGCCCATCGGGTGAGAAGACCCTTTCTAACGCATCACTAAAGCCGTCGACCTTGTCTGTTTCCGACACTAACAAAAAGTGGCGGGGTTGCTGTTTGATAAGTTGATGAATCCCTTTGAGTTGACTCGCAAGCTCCGCGAGGTGATCGGAATCGGCAATGCGCTGGTCGAGCGCCTTAATGCGTGAAAGCGCATTCAAACCGCCCCAGCGTTGACTTAAATGAGCACTCGGAGAGAGTGCACTCGCGGCAGAGGCCATGGCCAATGCGTGACCGTTACCGACCACAGACGATTCTTGTTGACTGCGGATTTGCGCTATTAACTCACGCAATCGAAGGGGTTCATCGAACCGCACTGTGTCGATGGATTCTTCTAACAGGGTGGTAATGGCCCCGTGATTACGCGCCAGTCCCTTTACGGCATACGTGATATTGCCGCGCAACACATTAAGGTCGGCTTTATCCGCGCGCACTGAAGCGGACGCAGAGAAACTGCCGACAACACTCGCCTGCCATCGTTGGGCTTCTTGATAGTCTCGGTGCCCGACGCCAAGTTGCGTGACGCAACGGCTGTATAGTGGCAATAAATCGAGCTGTGTTTCACTAAACTCCGGAAATGGCAGAATGACGCGTTGGTAAACAAGACCGTTGGTTCCGGCACCAAACCGGGTGATGGGAACTCGTTTTGGCGCTCGCTCGAGTTTTTCTGCGTAGGTGATTTCTGCGGGAATATCGGCAATGCCAACTTTTGGTAAAATATCCATATTCTCTTTCGCTTCTTGCCGCACTTTTAGCGCTTTGGCCTGCACAATAATGGCGTCTTTTTCGGCAGCACTGAGGCTTTGCTGTACATCCGCAAGGCGTTGCTTTTCTGTGCGCTCTCGTTGTGCGGCAAGCTCTGTGTCAGGTGCCATGACCAGACGTATTCGGTGGTTGTTATTTAACAGGAGGCGACGTGCCAGAGACTTAATAAACTCCGGATCTTGAATTTGAATCTGTAACTTATCCAGCACGGGTTCTAGATCAAGCAGCGCCATAGGGTCTCCGCGGTGGGTTGCGCTAGTGAGTGCGGTCAGTGCCAGGCTGAGTCCGAACGGGTAGCCGCCAGACGATATTTCGCGCTGTTGCAATTCGAGTTGGTGCAAACTGGCGGCTACTTGCTCAAGTGGAACACCGTCATTGGCGACACTTTCGATAATGCCGAGCACTGTCGCCTCGACGGCATCCGCTTGCATGGCCTCAGACCCTTCCAGGCCGCACGCGAAGCACAACTGTTTTTGCGAGTCTTCAAGGCCACACATTGGTGATGGTGACGTTCCCAACTCAGAACTTTCAAGCGCCTGCATGAGGGGCGAGCCGCTGTTGTCCAGCAATACGCTGGTGAGAAGGCGAGCTTCCATGGTGGCTTCTAAGTCGGTTGAATCGCCGAGTAACCACGCCATCACAATGTGGGTTTTACGCTCGGTTGTTTCGTCTTTGTCCAGTGCATAAGTTTCAGAAAAATACTGAGGCTCGGCGAAACGTTGTTCATCCGCGACCGCAATATGGCAATCCAAGTGATCAAACTGCGTTAGCGCCAGATCTTGAAACTTACGCTGGTGCTCAGCTGCCGTGATGTCGCCATAGGTAAGAAAGATCGCATTGCTGGGGTGATAGTGCACGCGATAAAACTCGGAAAATTGTTCATACGTGAGATCGGGTATTGCCGCGGGATCACCCCCGCTATTGTAGTGATACGTATTGGTTGGGTAGAGGTACTTACTCAGCGTTTGCCAAAGTATCGAATTGATCGAACTCATAGCGCCTTTCATTTCATTGAACACGATTCCCTTAAAGGTGAGCGGCGATTCACTATTGTCTGCTTCAGCAAATTCTAATCGGTGTCCTTCCTGCGCGAAATCGAGGGGGTCTAAGCGTGCGAAAAATACTGAATCAAGATAGACATTGAGCAGGTTGTCAAAATCTTTTTTATTTTGCGTAGCAAACGGATATGCCGTCCAGTCGGAACTGGTAAAAGCGTTCATGAAGGTATTTAGAGAACGCCGAATCATCATAAAAAACGGATCTCTGACGGGGTATTTGCGACTGCCACATAGGGCTGTATGCTCAAGGATATGCGCAACGCCCGTGGAGTCTTCAGGTACCGTGCGCAACGCCACCATGAAGACGTTTTCTTTGTTGTCTGCATGCAGGTGAATGTGCTGAGCACCCGTCTTTGTATGCGTGTATTCCTCAAAGGTCACATTTAATGTCTTGATGGTTTGCGAGCGCTTCATTTCAAACGCGGGGTGTGCTTGGCTATGCATGGTCGGTTAGTGCTCCTGTGGCCGTGCTCAATAAATTGACTTAGGCCTGTGTTTACGCAAAAGATAGGGGACTTAGTTTACGTTAAGTGCGCCTGCGGCGACACCCTCGTTGTGGTCCGCCGACGGCTTGCTCCTATGAAATTGACGGTATGCATTGGGTGTCATTCCCTCCCAGCGCTTGAATGCGCGATAAAACGTGCTGGCCTCTGAGAACCCTGTGAGGAAAACCACATCTGAAATATTCTCGTCGCTGCTAGCTAAAAGCTTTTTCGCGAGTGCGCGCCGACAGTGGTTTAGCTCATGTTGAAAGGTGGTGCCCGCATTGTGCAACGCATAGCGTAAATGCCGAACCGGCATGTTGAGTGTTTTGGCGATCGAGTCGAGCGTTATCTGGCGTGTTTCAAGAGAGCCTCCCAGTGAATGTCGTAACGCTCGGATCAAGTCAAACTGTTGGAGTTTTGCGAGGTGCTTTTCGGCGGCGATCAGTTGTAAATTGACTAACTCTGGTTGCGCATACATGGAACGATAGGTCAGTAAGTGCGGTGAGAAATACAGTCTTAGAGTTTCAGCGTTGAACTCGACGGGGCACTTAAAAATACGTGCGTATTCATCGAGTTCTGCGTTTGGGTGATGGTTAAAAGTGATTTTTATCGGCTTAAAATGACCATCGGTGACACTGTGAAATAAGCGGATCAAGCCGATCGTCATGGCTTCTGCAAGGTGCGAAGTGGCGTATTCTGGGGCGTTGAATTGGTTGCTAATGTAGGGCGTGGATTCTTCGGCTAGGTCGCAGTGTAACGCATCGCTGATCAATCGTTGGTAGTTACCCATGCGCCTCAAACCCTCGCCAAAAGTGGTGCTACTCAACAGCAAGTGCTCGAAAATCTGGCTCTTGTAGATGGGCATGTTCTCCCCCAGATGAAGACCGATACTCGGATCGTTGGAGAGTGCTTGCGCGGCAGCCCAAAACTCAGGTTGGGCCGCAAATTGTGTTCGAAGATGTGTATTGTAAAGCTTTTTTGGTTCGAGCCCGGCACAGCGCAACACGGCATCAGCGTCTACCCCCAAAGTGAGCAAGCCGTGATACGCCATACGCACGAGAGTTCCGGAATCTGTAAGATTTGACATGGGCGCGATAACTCCGACTTTGTGCTATCATACAGCATTGGCCGAAATGACAAAACGAAATCTTCTTGTGCCAATGCGAGGCCGTGTCAAGGAGCGTAAACTACGAATATGTCGAGTTCAAAAAACCCTAAATCCAGCCCTTTTAATGCAGGTCACATGGTTCTTGATCATCTCCCCAGTATGCCTTTGCTTCTCTCGCAGGCGGTCTTTAAATCGGCAACGTTCCAACCCGGAGATAATCTGCCAAAGTTACGCACTGACGTTAGAAGTTTGGAGATAGATGCTGAGCACGTGCAAGAATACCGCAAGGTCTGTGGTTTTTCTGCTTCGCCATTGTTGCCGCCCACGTATTTCGCGATGTTTGGTTTTCCGTTGCTGCTAAAGATCATGGTGCATGATGATTTCCCTCTTCGAGTGATGGGTCTGGTGCATTTGCGCAACGAAATTTCAGTTTTCCGTTCACTGAATGTGACCGGGAATTTACAGATGTCGGCGGAACTGGGCGCGAGTACGATCACGCATGCCGGTTTGGAGTGGGATATTAATAGTGAGGTTTGTCTCGATGGTGAGCCCGTATGGGCCTGCAAATCGACGTTTCTCCACCGTTATAAGACAGGCCTTCCACGTCACCGAGTTCGGTCGACAAAACCTCGTAACACGCCTTTGTATTGGCGGATTAATGCTGGCACAGGGCGCCGTTATTCGCGTATTTCAGGCGATTACAACCCTATTCACTTGTCTGATATAACGGCAAAACTGTTTGGGTTTAAACAATGCATTGCGCACGGCATGTGGACAAAAGCACGTTGTGTTGCGGCCATTGAGGACAACTTACCCCGTTGTGCGTATAACCTCAGCGTGGAGTTTAAGAGGCCCCTTTATTTGCCTTCTGGGGTCATGTTTTTTCAGCATCGAGAGACCGATGTACGGCATTTTTCTCTCGTTAACCAACTCACTGGCCACGCTCATTTGAGCGGTCAAATTCGGGAGCTAGACCATGGCGATTAGCTACAGTGCACCAGTCAAAGATCTGATGTTTTTATTTGATGATGTTATGGCCATGCAAGAAAACTTTGAGCATCTAAATGATGGAGAGTTGGCGACCCCAGATGTGGTGTCGGCAATCTTGTCCGAAGCGGGCAAGTTTTGTGAGAATGAATTGGCACCGCTTTATCAAAGTGGTGATGAAGGCTGTATCTGGGACGCCGGCGTGGTAACCACGCCGACAGGATTTAAAGAAGCATATCGGAAATTTGTTGACGCGGGATGGACCAGCTTGAGCGGTGATCCAGCATACGGCGGGCAGGGGTTGCCGTCTTCGATCATGATCGCCGTCAATGAAATGTTAGCGACCTCCAACTGGGCTTGGTCAATGTACCCAGGCTTGAGCGAGGGCGCGGTTGCCACGCTAGAGGCGCATGGCACTGAGGCGCAAAAAGATCAGTTCCTCGGCAAATTGATTAGTGGCGATTGGAGCGGCACTATGTGCTTGACTGAATCGCACTGCGGAACTGATTTGGGTCAGATGAAAACGCGCGCAGAACCCATGGATGACGGGAGTTACCGAATTAATGGGACAAAAATTTATATTTCGGCGGGCGAGCACGATTTGACCGATAACATTGTACATATTGTGCTTGCCAAAATACCCGACGGACCTTCTGGCACCAAAGGGATCTCACTTTTTATCATACCCAAGTATTTGGTTGCGGCCGATGGGTCGGTAGGGGAGCGCAACGGCGTTCAGTGTGGCTCGATCGAGAAAAAAATGGGCATTCATGGCAACGCAACCTGCGTACTTCATTTTGAGGATGCGACAGGCTTTTTGATAGGCCGGCCGCATGACGGGATGCAGTCCATGTTTACCTACATGAACGTTGCTCGAATTGGTACGGCTGCTCAAGGGGTTGCTGCCGCGGAATTATCGTACCAGGGCGCTTCAACCTACGCCAAAGAGCGCTTGGCGATGCGGTCACTGTCGGGGGTGAAAAACCCTGATGGCCCTGCTGATCCGATTATTGTTCACCCCGATGTGCGTCGCATGCTGTTAACTCAGCGCGCGGTCGCCGAGGGTGGGCGCGCTATGGTGGTATACGCCAGTCGTTTTGCAGATATTTATCGGTCGGGTAAAACTGAAAAAGCGCGCACGGATGCAGAGGCGCGATTGGGGTTCTGTACGCCGATTTTAAAGGGATTTCTGACGGAGATGGGTTTTTACTCGGCTAATTTGGGCGTACAAGTTTTTGGCGGTCATGGCTATGTTAGAGAATGGGGGATGGAGCAAATTGTGCGTGACAGCAAAATATCCACCCTGTACGAGGGGACTACAGGTATTCAGGCAATTGATCTGATCGGCCGCAAGGTGCTGATGGATAAGTTTTTCCAATTAAAGCTTTTCAGTAGCGATATCATGCAGTTTGCAGCCCAGTTTTTACCGTGGAAACGCGATCCACAATTTTCGGTTATGTGGAAAAAGGCTGCCAAGCTTGTATTACTCACGATGAAGTGGCGTTATTTGGCCATGCGTGTGGGCGCCCGTTCAAAGCGCAACCGCGACAATGCAGGCGCAGCATCCGTTGACTTCCTGATGTTTTCAGGGTACCTCTATATGGCGTTTATGTGGGCAAAAATGAGTCTAGAAGCCCATAAGCAGCTTGCCGAAGGACGCGGTGATGCGGAGTTTTTAAAGGCGAAGATTCACACTGCGGATTTCTTTTTCGCAAAAATGTTGCCAGCTACGGATGCGTTGGGAAAACAAATTTTGGCACCGTTGGACTCTGTGATGCAGATGCCCGAATCTTCATTTTAAGGGGCGAATAGAGTACCGCTTTTTTTAGTGATAGGGCGGAGTAGCCCAGACACTCGATCATAGAGGCAGTCTCCTGAACGCAGCGCTGCCAAGGGTCGATGTGGCTAGTATGGTCGCTGTCACTGATAAAAAAGTGAGCCGTAAAATGCCGCGTCGTCTTGGTTAGTGGAGGATACATTCCGACATCAGCAGTGGTCTTTTTGATTTTTCTCATGAAATGCTACCAACTGCCCTATGCGCAGTTTTTTCTGTCTGGCGCTATTCGCGTAAGAGCGGCATCGCTCTGCTAACGTTAGCATAAAGCCCTTTCACTTGGAGTGCCAACAACGACCGTGGCGGTACGGTGGTTCTTGTGGCGCCAACTTGCGCTTGAATCCACTCGGTGTTAGGTGCTCGTCACGCGGATGTTCCATCACTTTCCCCGCGCTCAAAGGTGGCATCGATCAATGCTTCATGAATCTCATGAATCTTTTCAACGTAAGAGACAAGAATATTTTTGCTGACAGGTATGCGGTGTTCTGCCAAACCACTTTAGCGGCTTTAAATAATCTCGGTGCAGTGCCGGTGTGACAAGCCATGAGAATGACTATTTTTGCTATGCGTTTGGCTCTACAATAGCGTTAACGGGTGGCGCTCCGCAGCGCTTAGGAACAGTCGTATTGAAACAACAACGGTGGTGCAGTGGTGACGGATAAGTCAGCGCATGAAACGAAGGATCGAGTTGACCTGCAAACGGCGGTGAATGCAGATTTTGGGGCCATGTTGGGCGAGCCTGTGGAGCCCCTAGGCGATAAGGGAGCCATTTTTATCCCGACGACCCTGGAAAAAACCCCCGGCATGTTAGCCCGACAAGAGGCCGCTACGAAAGAGTTGCATGTGCATGCGAACGCGCTCGATAGTGGCAGTTACATTGCGCCACTGGATCCTTTGGACGTTTTGGAATTCTGCCGGCCGGGTGTTCAGCACGGCGTATACAAAAATTTGCGCCTCGGTAAATACGATACACATGCGCGCCTCGACTTGCATCGACATACCGTTGAGCAGGCGCGGCACGCACTCTGGCGGTTTGCTGAGGAGTGCCGAGATCGGGCGGTTCGCTGTGCTCTGGTCACGCATGGCAAGGGCGAGGGTCGCAAGCATCCTGCAGTGCTGAAAAGTTGTGTTAATCACTGGTTGCGGCAGCTGCCATATGTGTTGGCGTTTCACAGCGCGCAAAAACATCATGGGGGGTTGGGAGCAACCTATCTGCTGATTAAAAAGAGTGCCGATGCACGGCGCGAAACGGGTGAGAAAATTGAGCAAGCAAAACGTCATAGGGGTTGAACATCATCGATACGTCGCCGCTTGGTAGTAAAAACCGGAGTGCCACTTAGAAAACTGGGGTCATATTTTGGGTCGTTGGGAAATTGAATTAACAGAACGTGGGTGGATACCGGATTCGGTTATTAGGATGGGTATTCGGCATTTACTAAAAAAGCGATTAAAATCGATTTATGGCCGCTCAGTCGAAAGCGCCTGTGTAGAAAAAGAGCGCTTTATCGCCGCACAAAAAATTGCGCCTATTGCTCTGGAAACAGAGCGCGCTAATGTGCAACATTACGAGGTGCCCGCCGAGTTTTTTAATCGAGTTTTGGGCGAAAGGCTCAAGTACAGTTGTGGATTGTGGGTTGATGAAGATTGTGATTTAGATCGTTCTGAGCACTGCGCCTTAGAGGATACATGTCGCTTTGCGCGGCTGTCTAATGGCCAACAGATATTGGAGCTTGGATGTGGTTGGGGTTCATTGACCCTGTGGATGGCTGAACGGTATCCTGACAGCAAGATTACCGCCGTATCTAATTCGCAGTCGCAAGCGCAACATATTCGTGAGCACGCCCTGAACCGAGGTTTTGGAAATGTTGAAGTGATCACTTGCGACATGAATGATTTTGAAATAACGCACGCAAAGTTCGACCGTATTGTCTCGGTAGAGATGTTTGAACACATGCGCAATTATGATCGCTTGTACGGAAAGGTTGCTGATTGGCTAGCGCCCGGCGGGTTGTTTTTTAAGCACATTTTTGTGCATCGCAGTGCGCCTTATGCCTTCGAAGTTGTCGATAGTACTGACTGGATGAGCGAACACTTTTTCTCCGGCGGCATGATGCCGAGCGACGATTTGCCGGCTCGTTTTCAGCGCCACCTCGATCTTGTTGATCACCAAATATGGGATGGTCGTCACTATGAAAAAACCAGTAATGCATGGCTTGCAAAAATGGATGCCCAGCGCGCGTCAATGATGCAGCTTTTGGCAGACATTTATGGTGAAAAAAATGCACGCACGTGGTGGTGGCGTTGGCGCCTGTTTTTTATGGCGTGTGCTGAATTATTTGGTTATCGCGATGGGCAGGAGTGGTGGGTATCACATTATTTGTTCGAAAAAAAAGCGCCATAAATGAGGCTTCTTAGCTTGGCTGGCATGTCTGACCAAGGAACCAGTCAAGATGATAGATCTCGTGGTTTCGATAGCTTCGCAGATGATTTCTTTAAGCACTTATGTGAGATTTTTCTGGTAGCACTTTGTTGTGTCAGTTTAGTTGGGCACGCCGACCAGCAGTCCCAGCAATGGAATTTCGATGTTTATCTGAATGATAAAAAGGTGGGATGGCACCGTTTTTTGCGGGTGTCAGATGGAGAGTTTGTGCGCATGACATCTGATGCGGACTTTGAGTTCACAGTTTTTTTAATTTATCGCGTTCACTATCGGCATCACTCAGTAGAATCGTGGCACGGAGACTGCCTCAAAACGATCTCAAGCAAGACGACAAGACGCAATCAGACATGGGAATTTTCGGGTGAACGGGTTGGGAACGTCTTCGCGATTGTACAAAAGGGCATGGACGAAACCCTTCAATTACCGCCCTGTGTGGGGAGTTTTGCGTATTGGCATCCGGAATGGCTGGATCGGGCGTTTTTACTCAATAGTGAAAATGCTGATTACTTGCCGGCAACGCTCTCCCGGCAGAGCACGCAGACAGGTTACGGGTTAACCTTGAATGTACCCTCAGGTGAAATCGAATTGGAGTATGATGACAAAGGAGACTGGTTGACGCTCAAATCGCGTATAAAGAAGGTGGGCGAGTTACGTTACCAGCGCGCGGCGAGTGAGGAACTGAAATGAAGAAATGCATAATGATCCCAATAGGGTTTTTGGCAGCGATCTTTATCGCTGGATGCAGTGCTCCGCAACCCATGCCCAGCATGGCGTCTGTGGACTTAGAGCGCTTTATGGGCGACTGGTATGTCGTCGCGAGTATTCCGACCTTCTTAGAGCGAAATGCCTATAACCCGATAGAGTCTTACCGTCTTGATACCGACGGAAGTATTGCCACGACCTTTTCATTTAATGAAGGGGGTTTTAATGGCGAAAAGCGAACCTTTCACCCCCGCGGGTATGTGCGCGATGCACAAAGTAATGCGGTGTGGGGTATGCAATTTATCTGGCCAATTAAAGCAGACTATCGCATTGTGTTTGTTGATGAGCGTTATGAGTACACCTTAGTCGGACGAGAAAAGCGTGACTATGTGTGGATAATGGCACGCCACCCCAACGTTGATGAGAGCGTATTAAATGTACTGATGGACCGCGCTGTAGCGGTCGGTTATGAAAAAGAAAAGATTGTGCGAGCGCGTCATGTCGCGACAAAACGCGATGTTGTAGTAGAGCCTTTAGAGAAAAGTGATATTTAAAAAATGAAGATTGCCATTATCGGCACTGGGATCGCCGGCAACGTTGCGGCCCATTACCTTGCGAAAGAGCATGACATTACCGTCTTTGAGGCAAATGACTACATTGGCGGGCACACCCATACTCATGCGGTGGCGACACCTGAGGGTACCTATCTGGTGGACTCGGGATTTATTGTCTTTAACTATGCCACCTATCCGAATTTTACCCGATTGCTATCCGACTTAAAGGTTGAAACTCAGCCTTCGGTGATGAGTTTTGGGGTTAAATGCGAAGCGAGCGGTTTGGAGTACATGGGCTCGACGCTCAACAGTCTCTTTGCGCAGCGGCGCAATCTTTTCAGGCCTTCTTTTTGGGGGATGATCCGCGACATTTTGCGCTTTAATCGCAGTGCAGCCAAAATTCTCGCAGATGAAAGTAACGCACTGACGTTAAGTGAGCATCTAGACATAGAGGGGTATGGTGAGGCCTTTATAAAGCAGTATTTAATGCCGATGGCGGCGGCAGTTTGGTCTGCTGATCAAAACATGTTGAAACAGTTCCCCATTCGATATTTACTGCAGTTTTTTCAAAATCATGGGCTTGTGCAGATACGAAACCGGCCTGAGTGGTTCGTGATTAAGGGGGGGTCCAAGGTCTATGCCGAGGCTCTGACACGCGCACACCGAGAGCAGATACGGCTGGCAACACCCGTTACTGGTGTGCGTCGCAACAACGATAGCGTGACGATAACGAGCGCTTTCGGAGAAGAAATTTTTGATGCGGTGTTTATTGCAACCCATAGTGATCAGGCACTGGCCGTTTTGCAGGACCCCACACCCGAGGAAACCGAAATTTTAGGTGCTATTCCCTACCAGAAAAATGACGTTCTCTTGCACACCGATAGCTCGTTGATGCCGGCACGCCGGCGCGCTTGGGCGGCATGGAATTACCATTTGCTGCACCGGTCCCAAGATGCGGTTGCGGTGACGTACAATATGAATATTTTGCAGGGGTTTCAGTGTGAGCAGCAATACTGTGTGACGCTGAATAACAGTTCGGCTGTAGATCCAGAAAAGGTCATTGCGCGCATTGCTTATCACCACCCAGTTTATACCCCGAGTTCAGTGGCGGCACAGGGTAGGCAGGGTGAAATTAATGGTGTTAATCGAACCTATTATTGTGGCGCTTATTGGCGGTATGGGTTTCATGAGGATGGTGTAGTCAGTGCGCTAAACGCATTAAAGCATTTTGCTCATCGCGGATCCGATGAGCATGCTGAATAGTTGTCTGTACACAGGTACTGTTCGCCACAGCCGATCACTACCGGTCGAAAACACGTTTACCTACGCGGTCTTTATGCTCTACCTTGACTTAGATGAGCTTGAGACTGTGTTCGAGCGATTTTGGTTATGGTCAACAAAACGGCCAAACATCGCATGGTTTCGCCGCTCTGATCATGTTGGAGACCCCACGCTAAAGTTGAGTGAGAGTCTCCGTGATATTGTCTTTGCGCAGACAGGTGTAAGGCCCGATGGCCCCATTCGACTGCTGACTAATTTGCGGTACTTTTTTTATCGGTCCAATCCTGTGAGTTTTTACTACATCTTCGATCGCGAAGGTGAGACCTTGGAAACGGTTGTTGCCGAGGTGACCAATACCCCTTGGGACGAACAGCACTGTTATGTTCTTAAGGATGCGCAACCGGGGAGCAATGAGCGACTGTTGCGTTTTGAAATCGACAAGACATTTCATGTTTCGCCTTTTCTTCCGATGGACATGAATTACCGTTGGCGTGTTAGTGCGCCGAATGAGTCTTTGGCCGTTCATATACAAAACCATCGAGAGTCTGAAAAGGTTCTCGACGTCATGTTGAGGCTACAGGCGAAATCCATGAGCGCGCAAAACCTGGCGCGTTGTCTTTTGCAATATCCATTAATGACCTTAAAAGTGACGCTGGCGATTTATTGGCAAGCACTTAAATTATGGTTAAAGAAAGTGCCCATATACACTCACCCAGCGAAGTCAGAAAGAGAGAAGTAGACATGTCAATTGAATCCAGCGAGATTTCCCAAATGCAGCGAGGGCGTGCCATAGACCGTTGGGCGAAGCGCGCGGTCGTAAAACAGCTTAAGCAACTGACGCAGGGTCGACTAACGGTAGTCGATGGTAAAGAGGTGATGACCTTTGGTGATCTGACAGCCGACGACGCGCCGCTTGCTACAACGATCGAGGTGCTCGATCAAAAGTTTTATTCTGAATTTGCCTTGGGAGGCAGTGTGGCTGCTGGTGAAGCGTATATGCGCGGTTTTTGGCGATGTTCGGAGCTTACCGATTTGGTGCGTATTATGCTCCAAAATGCGCATGTCCTTGATGCTGTCGACAATAGTTTAACTCGGCTCAAGGCACCACTTCTTCGCATTGGACACTGGTATAACCGCAACACGCAGACGGGGAGTCGGCGCAACATTCGCGCACATTATGATTTGGGTAATGCATTTTTTAAGTTATTTTTAGACCCCTCTATGATGTACTCGAGCGCTTACTATCCTCATCGCGACGCTACCCTTGAAGAGGCTTCCGAGGCTAAACTAAAGCGTATTTGCGACAAATTATGTTTGTCCAGTCAAGACCGCGTGATCGAGATCGGTACAGGTTGGGGGGGCTTCGCACTTTATGCGGCGCGCAACTACGGGTGTCACGTGACCACGACAACGATCTCTGATGAGCAATATAAGTTAGCAGAAAAACGTATCAGCGATGCCAAACTAGAGGACCGCATTACGCTGTTGAAACGCGATTATCGAGATCTCAATGGGCATTACGACAAACTGGTGTCGATCGAAATGATTGAGGCCGTGGGTCCGCAGTTTTTAGAGACCTATCTGAACTGTTGTAGCCGATTGCTTAAACCTCATGGAGCCATGCTAGTGCAGGCGATCACGATGCGTGATCAGCGTTATGATCGGGCCGTGCATTCAGTGGACTTCATTCAACGATATATCTTTCCCGGCGGCTTCATTCCGTGTCTGGCAGCCATTACCGATGGCATTAAAAAAGCGACAGATTTACGCTTATTCAATTTAGAAGATATTGGGCCGCACTATGCCCGAACACTCGCGGATTGGCGGGCCGCCTTTTTTGCTAATCTTGGCGAAGTGAAGGCGCTGGGCTATTCCGACGAATTTGTTCGCATGTGGGAATTTTATCTGTGTTATAGCGAAGGCGGTTTTCGCGAGCGAGCGCTTGGAAACGTCCAGCTGGTTTTTGTAAAGCCTCAAAATCGTATCGATTGGAACTATGAAACGCGCTGAAAACGCTGTCGTCTAAACGGGTATCGACGGTCTAGTTCGGAGCGCATAGCGACCCTTGCGCTACCCTTGTGAAAATCGAGAAGTAGCGTCGCGTTGTGTCGGCGAAGGCTTTACAATACCGTGACATGCATGACTGGCGTCGCCCCATGGCTTTGCGGAAAGATCAGCTAGAAGCAAATAAACTACAAAAACGATTGCGCCGAAACGTCGGTAAGGCCATCGCTGATTACGCGATGATTGAGGCTGACGACCGAGTCATGGTGTGTTTGTCTGGCGGAAAAGATTCGTATGCAATGCTCGATATTCTAATGCGATTGCAGAAAAGTGCTCCGTTGAAGTTTGATCTAGTGGCGGTAAATTTAGACCAAAAACAACCGGGTTTTCCAACGCACGTGCTTCCCGATTATCTGCAGGCGTTAGGCATTGAGTATCATATCGTAGAAAAGGATACTTACCGCATTGTGACCGAAAAAATCCCCGCGCATAAGACATACTGTAGCCTCTGTTCGCGGCTTCGGCGGGGGACGCTCTACGGCTTTGCTGAAACAATTGGTGCGACCAAAATTGCACTGGGACATCACCGGGACGACATCGTCGAAACGTTATTTCTCAACTTGTTCTATCAGGGAAAAATGAAGGCAATGCCGCCGAAACTGCGCTCTGATGACGGTCGCAATATCGTGATTCGGCCCTTGGCGTACTGCCGAGAAAGCGACCTACAGGCATTAGCAGAACTGCGTGAATTTCCAATTATTCCCTGTAATCTTTGTGGATCACAAGATGGCTTGCAACGCACAGTGGTGAAAGAGATGCTGGGCGCGTGGGAACGCCAGTATCCTGGGCGCACGGATACCATTTTTAGCGCACTTCAGCATGTGTCGCCGTCACAGTTGGCTGATACACAATTGTTTGATTTTAGCGCGCTGAAACTGGAGGGCCGGCAGGTCGAAAAAGACAACGAGCCGGCTGCAGATACCCGTATTGGTGCGTTGAATTTATAGATTGGCCACTGGACAAGCCCTGCATAGACACTCGCCGCGACGCACTCCACGTTGCCTTACATTGTCGGCATAACTTCAATGCCGAGCAGATCCAGTCCACAAGACATTTTTTCGGCGGTTAATTTGCACAGTTGCAAACGACTGTCTTGAATGGCTGAGGGGGTCTCTTTTTTAAGAACGGGGCAGGCCTCATAAAACGTCATAAAAGCACTGGTTAATCCGTATAGATAACTGCAAAGCACATGGGGGTAACACTCGCTCGCGACTTGCTCAATCACGTCATCAAATTGCAATAACGCGAGCGCTAGTGCTCGTTCTTCTGGCTGATCGATCCTTGCCGGTGCTGCGAAGGTACGCATGTCGAGACCGGCGCGCTTGAAGAGGCTCCCAACGCGCGTGACTGCGTATTGTAAGTAAGGGCCGGTGTTGCCCTCAAAAGATAACATTTCATCCCAGTCGAACACATAATCTTGCGTCCGAGTTTTACTCAGATCGGCGTATTTAATGGCACCGATACCGACTTTACGTGCAATAGTTGCTATGTCTTCATCGTTTAGGTCAGGGTTTTTACTCTGCACCAACTGTGCTGCCCGCTCCGCAGATTCGGTAATTAAGTCGGCTAGCTTGACTGTGCCACCCGACCGCGTTTTAAACGGCTTACCGTCCTTGCCCATCATGGTGCCAAACGCGTGATGCTCAAGTTTTACCCCTGACGTAACCAACTCCGCACGTCTTCCAGCGCAGAAAACTTGTTGCATATGAAGTGATTGTCGCGCATCGATAAAATATAGAACTCGATGCGCATTCAGTGTTTGAGCACGGTACTCGAGCGCCGCAAGGTCTGTGGTAGAATACAAGAAGCCGCCATCTGACTTACGAACAATCATTGCTGACGGGCGCCCTTTTTTATCTGCGAGTTCGTCTAAATAAATGACTTTGGCGCCTTGATCGTCGACCGCAATTTGTTGGTCTGTGAGGCGTTGCAAGAGCCCCGCCAATTGCTCATTATAGGCACTCTCTGCCTTAATATGCTCTTCAGAGAGGCCAACGTTGAGGCGTTGATAGATGTCTAGATTGTGTTTGATGGATATCGTAATAAATTGTCGCCAAAGGGATCGGCAATGGTCATCTCCAGACTGCAATCGCACCACATAGGCGCGCGCGTGTTCCGCGAATTGCGGATCTTCATCAAAGTGTCTCTTTGCCTGTTGATAAAATTTTTCTAGATCATCAAGTGCCAGATTCGCGGGTTCACCCTTGCCCAAGTGCAGTTCTAATTCAGCGATCAGCATGCCAAACTGTGTCCCCCAGTCACCCACATGATTTTGTCGGATGACTCGCTCGCCTCGGTATTCGAGAACGCGAGCAATACAGTCACCAATAATCGTTGATCGCAGATGGCCCACATGCATTTCTTTTGCGAGGTTGGGCCCAGAATAATCGATCACTACCGTTTGCACCGCACGCGTTGACGAGTTCTCAGGCGTTGAGTTAGAAAGTGCTGTACCCAGAAACTTTGCGCATATACGCAAATTGATAAATCCCGGTCCGGCCACCTCTATCGATTCGACGATACCGTCGAGGTCAACTTTCTCTAAAATGCGGTGGGCCAGTTCTCGTGGGTTGAGGCCCGCGCGCTTCGCTGCGGCCATGGCACCATTCGCTTGGTAATCCCCATTTTGAACACGAGCGCTTACCGCAACCATGGGGGTGCAGTCCTTGGGAATACCCAGTTCTTCCATAGCGTGGGATAGACGCTCTTCGAGCAATGTCTTTAAGACCATAAGTGACTCTCTGATAACAACAGGCCGTGATTGTAGGTTTACGGTGAGCGAAAGCAAAGTTAAAACTGCGGCGACACGGCCGCATGGCGTGATCTAGGCGGCTAAGCGATTGCCAAGCGAAAAATACCTGCTATCATTACGCTTTTGCGTTGATAGTGACGCAGTAAATGCGCTCTCGCCCGTCGCTGGCAGGTGTTTGACCCGAATCATTAAGGACTTCACGGCACGTCATGCAACCAACGTTGATTGATCAAGGATTGAACCTGATGGCACTGGGGATGGGCACAGTTTTTGCTTTTCTTATGGTGCTTGTGTTCGTGACGCGCCTGATGTCTTGGGTATTGGGTCGCTGGTTCGAAGAGTCATTGACTTCGGAGCCACTGAAAACGGTAGTGTCAGACCCGTCGCCGGTGGAGCCTCGGATTGTTGCGGTGATTCAGGCGGCCATAGATCATCACCGAACTAACCGCTGATCTACGCCACAAGCTTATTTTGTACAACATCCATTTTTTGAGAATAAATTATGTCTGAGATTGCTGTTCCTCTGGGTATTACCGAAGTTGTTTTGAGGGATGCCCACCAGTCTTTGTTTGCCACGCGCATGCGCATTGATGACATGTTACCCATTGCCGCGCAACTCGACCAGATCGGTTATTGGTCGATGGAATCGTGGGGCGGAGCAACTTTTGATGCCTGTATTCGGTTTCTGGGAGAGGACCCTTGGGACCGTATTCGCGAAATAAAAAGGGCCATGCCGAACACCCCGCAACAAATGCTTTTTCGAGGTCAAAATATTCTCGGGTATCGTCACTACGCAGACGATGTTGTCGAGAAATTTGTAGAGAGGGCGGCCATTAATGGCATTGATGTGTTTCGCGTATTTGATGCCATGAATGACATGCGCAATTTAGAGACGGCTCTGCGTGCCGTAAAACAGGTCGGCAAGCATGCTCAAGGGACCATCTCGTATACGGTGAGTCCTGTGCACACTTTGGATTTATGGGTGGACCAGGCGCGGCAAATAGAAGATGCCGGGGCTGATTCGATTTGTATCAAAGATATGGCGGGGCTACTGACACCTTACGTAGGCTATGACTTGGTCACTCGGTTAAAGCGTGCCGTTGCCATTCCCATTCAGTTGCATGCCCATGCGACAACCGGATTATCTACCACGACAATCACCAAATGCGTTGAAGCGGGTATTGATAATGTGGATACCGCGATCTCCTCTATGTCGATGACTTACGGGCACTCGGCTACTGAATCTGTGGTTTCTATTTTTGAAGGGCACGAGCGGGACACGGGTCTTGATATCGAAAAGCTCGAGGGTATTGCGGCTTATTTTCGAACCGTACGCAAAAAATACCGAGCATTTGAAGGATCGCTAAAGGGGGTTGATTCAAGGATTTTGGTTGCTCAAGTGCCCGGTGGGATGCTCACAAATATGGAAGGGCAACTAAAAGAGCAGGGCGCGGCGGACCGCCTAGATGACGTGCTAGAGGAAATTCCTAGAGTCAGAGAGGATCTTGGATTCATCCCGCTAGTGACCCCTACATCACAGATCGTAGGCACTCAGGCGGTGCTTAATGTTTTGACTGGCGAGCGCTATAAATCGATTACCAAAGAGACCGCTGGTGTATTGCGGGGTGAATACGGAGCCACTCCCGCCCCGGTCAACCTTGACCTTCAGGCGCGCGTTCTCGCGCCCGACGAAACACCGCTGACCTGTCGGCCTGCGGATCGGATCGAACCCGAGTTGAGTAGCTTACAAGAGCAATTACAGGCCCTAGCAGCTAGCCATAATTTCCCATTAAAAAGCGCCGAGCAATGTATCGATGACGTCTTGACGTACGCACTGTTTCCACAAGTGGGGTTGAAATTTCTTCGTAACAAAGATAACCCAGAGGTTTTTGAGCCGGTTCCTACGGGCGCAGAGATCGTAGAAAAACAACCGGCGGGTGGGCAGGCCTACACGGTTGAAGTAGAAGGGCGCACTTATGCTGTCAAGGTTTCCGACGCTGGCGATGTGAGTAGCGTTGCATTTTTACCTGTGGTTAGCGCAACTGAAAAGCCGAGCGATAGCTCATCGCCGTCGGGGGCGGTGGAGCCTATCAAAGCGCCTCTCTCTGGGACGGTGGTCAAGGTGCTTGTCGGGCTAAACCAAAGCGTTATAGAGGGTGAGCCGGTATTGATTCTCGAGGCGATGAAAATGGAAACGCAGGTGAGTGCACCGAGATCAGGCATTGTTAGCCGAGTTATTGCTAGCAGTGGTGACGCTGTCGCTGTGGGTGATGCACTGGTTGAATTACGCTAAGGGGCGGGTATGGATGACCTAATGAATCTCTATCTAAGCTCTGGTATTGCGCAGATAGATATCGGCGACTTCGTGATGATTAGCGTGGGTATGTTGTTGCTTTACCTCGCAATTAATCACAGATTTGAGCCCCTGTTGCTGGTTCCCATTGGATTTGGAACGGTGCTGGTAAATATTCCTGGTGCAGGTTTTGACGCTGCGCCGATTTATGACTCGCTCGGGTATTTGCAGAGTCCGGGTGGGCTGCTGTATTACATTTATAGTGCTGGAATTGAAACCGGATTATTCCCGTTAGTGATCTTCATGGGTGTCGGAGCCATGACCGATTTCTCGCCGTTGTTGGCGAATCCCAAGACGCTACTTTTGGGGGCGGCGGCACAAGTCGGCATTTTCTCCACCGTTCTTGGCGCAGTCGCACTTGGGCATTTTGGCATTTTTGACTTTAGCCTGCGCGATGCTGCGTCGATTGGCATTATTGGAGGTGCTGACGGTCCCACGGCTATTTTTGTGACCAGCAAATTATCCCCTGATCTACTCGGTGCGGTAGCTGTCGCCGCCTATTCTTACATGGCTTTGGTGCCAATCATTCAGCCGCCGATCATGCGCGCCCTTACGACTTCTGAGGAGCGGACCATTGTCATGCGCCAATTAAGGACTGTGTCGCAAACAGAGCGGATAGTATTTCCCTTGTTGCTGTTAATGATGGTGGCTATGTTGTTGCCTGATGCGGCTCCGCTTCTTGGGATGTTTTGTTTCGGTAATTTGATGCGTGAATGTGGCGTAGTCAATCGATTAAGCGATACGACGCAAAATGCCTTAATTAATACCGTAACAATTTTTCTAGGTTTGGGTGTGGGTTCAAAAATGAGTGCCGATAAGTTTCTCAACGCAGAAACGCTCGGTATTCTTGCTTTGGGTGCCATTGCGTTCTGTATAGGTACGGCTGCGGGTGTGTTAATGGCGAAGGCTATGAATGCACTATCGAAACAAAAAATTAATCCGCTCATTGGTGCTGCAGGTGTGTCTGCGGTGCCTATGGCTGCGCGAGTCGTTAACCGGGTGGGTCTTGAGGCAAATGCACAGAACCATCTTTTGATGCATGCAATGGGCCCCAATGTGGCGGGCGTGATTGGGTCAGCGGTCGCCGCAGGGGTGATGATTAATTTAGTGACGAATTTGCCATAATGGGTCGGGTTGAAGCGTCAATTTTAAAGGCGTTGACGGATCTGCATCCGCAGCATTTGGACCTCATTAACGAGAGCCATATGCACGCGGTGCCAAAGGACTCAGAGACCCATTTCAAATTGGTCGTGGTGAGCGATTCCTTTGAAAACCTTCGTTTAGTGCGTCGCCATCAAATAGTGTATGCCCTCTTAAAGGAGCAGTTGGCCGGGCCAGTGCATGCGCTTGCGTTGCACACCTATACGGCGGGCGAGTGGTCGTTAAAAGTGACTCAGGTTCCGGCGTCGCCTGACTGCAAAGGCGGCGGACTCCGAGATTAACCCGCTCACCTGCGACAGCAATTTTTGATTTTTGCTAACGGGTTTTTTGAACATCTTTTTATTCCTATATGGCGCTATGTCACGGCCGTTCATTTCATCGCAAGAATGTCTCGCTTCACCGCTTTCGGGTGGCGGCTTAATTATTTTACAGTAATACTTCATAATCAAAGATCCGTCCGAGCGGACTCTATTTTGTCCAGATCAAAATGAGGGGAAGTTATGAAGTCACTATTTACAACTGGTGCTGAACGCGAAGCTGATAGGGGTCGACGAAACCCGATCAGCTTTATTTTGGTGTGTTTTTGCGCGCTGATTTTGGTCGCCTGCGGTGGCGGAGATTACAATTCCGACATTAACGCTGCCGAAGGTCAGCCAACCTTGACATCGGTATCTCTGGCGGCGGGTGACGAATCCGCTTACACGTCAATCGCAACCGTCGGTGTCGGTGACATGGTCACTGTGACGATCGAGGCAAGTGAAGCGATCTTGGCGCCGACCGTAACGATTGCGGGTTCTGCTGCCACAACGGTGAGTGGTTTGGGCGCCAGATGGACGGCGTCTCGGGCCATGACTGTAGATGACGCGCCAGGCGCCGTTTCTGTGGATGTGGCTTTCTCTGATGTCGAAGGTATTCAGGGGGCGTTGGTGTCGGGTGCCACAGACAGCTCAGCGCTGACATTTGAGATTGATATGCAAGTGGGTTACGTCATCGATGGACCCTTTCAAAACGCCCAAGTGTTTGGGGATTACAATCGCAATGGTGTGCTTGATTCAGGGGAGCCGTCGGCCATTACGGGCGCAGATGGCGCTTATTCGATGGTCGAAGATGCCAGTACGCCAGAGGACTACACCGTTGTAGTGACGATGATGGACAACACCACCGATTCCGTGTCGGGCGAAAGTTATGCCAATACGGGCGTCGTTCTAAAAGCCGCTTCTGGGGGTGCGGTAGTGACGCCTTTGACGACCGTTCTTGAGGCAGTTAAAGTCGCCAACCCAAATTATACCGCAGATGAGTTGGCGTCCGTGATGGGTTTACCTGCGGGCGTTGATGTCAACAACTATAACCCCTTTGCAGCGGGCGCTGATCCGGCGGTTGCGCATGCGGTGGAAACCGTTTTCCAACAGGTTATGACCGCACAGCTCGTGGTCGCAGAGGCCGTGCAGGGGTTGGGTGCCATCGCGGGCGTAACGCTGTCTGCTGAAGATGCCAATGTCGCGGCTTTGAGCGCGCTGGCTAGTCTGGTGGTGACGGCAACAGAAGTAAATCTATCTGAATCGTCTCAGGTCGCTGACTTACAAGTTCAGGTGAAGGCAGGTTTGACCGATGCGGGTATTGAGGTCAGCGATGCGGTTGCCGATCTCGTGTTAACGCAGGCGGCGGGTACGGTCACAAAAATTGCAGCGGCTTTTGATGCGCTCGATGTGAGCGATTTTGGGACGACCGCAGTTTCGTCTGTTTCATTACTCAAACATGATGCGCGTGATGAACTTGAGGCGATGTCTGAAGCGGCAGTCACTTTTTTGGCAGATTCGGCGAATACCGATCTCAGTACGTTTAATGCATCGATCTATGTTTCCCTCAATACGGATGCCGGAATTAGCGATGCCATAACAGAAAACAACGCTACCGCTGGCGTATCTAGCAAGGTGGTATACGCGGGCGGTGTTGTAGACGCTGCTTGGGGCGGCAACTCGACATTACACTTTTTTGATGAGGCCAACAATTACGCAGATTGTACCGATGAAGTGGCGGGTACGGAGACGTGTGGCTCGGTTGACTGGAGCACTGTGGCCGACGCTGATCGCGGTGATGTTTTGCAGGTGACGTATACAGATTCGGCACTGCATGCAGGGCTGGTATTAGCGAAATTGGCGTCGGGTTCGGTCGATATGAGTGCTTATGCCTCAGGTACATTTTCGTTTGATATTAAAGTACTGGCGATGGGTGCTGCGACGGGTTTTCGATTAAAGGTTGAAAGTACGGGCGGTGATTCGGGCGAGTTGCTGGTTGCGGGTATTACCGGTACGGGCGATTGGGAAACGGTTGATGTGCCGGTGGCGACTCTAACCGCGGGTGGTGGTTTAGATCTTTCGGCCATGACGGTGCCGATGGTGTTTTTCCCAAATTATCAGACGGGCGCAGGTTTGATTTATCAGATCGACAATGTTCGCTTTGCATCTGAAGGTAGCTCTGGCGATGGCGATGGCGATGGCGGTGGTGATGGTTCAGGTGACGGTGGTTCATCAACCGTTTATACCGCCACATTTGACAGCATTACAGACGATAGCATCTTTGACGCTGCGGCTGTTCAGGGGTCAAATGTAGAGTATAAATACAGTCCTTCTGATAACGCGGCGGCGGGAAGTGTGCAAACGCTGACGATTAATGTGACGGCCTTTGAGGGCGATCCTGCGGTTCAGATGTTGATGTTCAATCCGAATAATCGCGATGAATATTGGTCAGCATCAGAATTGAAGACCATTGATAGCACGGGCGAGGTAACGCTGACTTGGGGGCCTCATGCCGATCCCACATACATCCGTTACATGATCTTGGTTGATTCGGATGATTCGGTCTCGTTTACGTCTTTTACTGGCGTTGCTGACGGTCCAGGCGATGGCGATGGCGGTGGTGATGGTTCAGGTGACGGCGGTGGTGGTGGTGATCCAGAAGTCCCAGTTGAGCCAACAACAGTGTCTGTAACCTTCCGGGTTGATATGTCTGCGGTTGATACAAACGGCGATGGTGTTTACATTGCGGGCGGTGGATTTGGTCAGGATGGCGTTCTATTGACGGACAATGGAAGTGATGTTTGGACGGCCGCTGTTGATGTTAATACGAATACACAAGTCACCTACAAATTCCGTAACCAGCCTTCATACGGCACATGGGTCGGTTTTGAAGCTGAAGCAGGCATAGTGGCGGGTGGTTGTAACACAGGTCAATACAACGATCGCTTTGTAGATGTGGCTGAAGCTGACATCACATTGCCTGTTGTCGCATATGGTAGCTGTACTTCAGAGCCTGTTGCGGCAGTGCCTGCTGTTAGCTTCACGGTCACGGCTCTCGATGCAACGTCGGTGAGCTTCCACTCAAGTGGTTTTAGTTGGAGTGCTGATGCACAGGTAG
>CAJWCO010000015.1 GCA_913031145.1 uncultured Cellvibrionales bacterium
AAGCGGTAGGAACGAGTGAATTCGAATCACCGACCTCCTCGATGTCAACGAGGCGACCAATCTATATATTATTGATTTAATTTATTAAAAATATTAAAAATTTATTATTACCTGAATTTTACCTGAATTAGGTTTCTTGAATGAAGCATTCTTTGGCTTTATTTAAGAGAAAAATAGATGCAAAAAGGAGTGATGGGATTTTCTTTATAGAGACTAAAAATAATTCTCGGAAGCGGTAGGAACGGGCGAACTCGAATCGCCGACCTCCTCGATGTCAACGAGGCACTCTAACCAGCTGAGCTACGCTCCTATGGCTTCCGAAGAGGCATTCTACACAGCAAGCCTTTTCTTCTCAACCAGAATTATCATTGGGCTGAGTCACAGATCCTCACAGATTTATACGCCTTCTTAAGACCTTTCATGGCAGTCTGACCCTGCTTATCCATCAAATCTTGAAGAGTTCTGGCCAAGGTTTCAAAGTCTTTTCGAACCCTAGTCGCTCCACGAACTCCTGCCTGCCCAATCTTACCGACCGAAAAAACCGCCGGGGCCTATTGGGTCGCCCTCTTATCACAAGGTTTCCGGCCCGCTTCCACGTCAGCGGACGCTGGTCTTTATCTCCTGCCGCCCATTTCGCGAGCATCTCCTCTCTTGACGTTGCCATTGTCCAGGGAGCAAATTTAAGCTTCATAATTTGGTTTGCATCGTTCCGAGCCTGTCGGATGCGATGCGCCCCTCCCTCCAGATTTTGCAGCACCTTCAAATCACACGCCTTCGCACATTTTAGGGTCAAAACTACAGAGACGGCCTTCGTCATAGCTTTCGTCTCCTTTTTCAGGCTGCAAAAGGTATTCGGGATTGGTGGGCGCCAGTTAATGCGCTATAGTCCCAGCTTAATATCTCCTAAATCAGCAGAGGAATCCACGATGGAAATTGCCTTGGACCTTCTTTCAAGCCCTACCTTATGGGTCGTTATTGTCGCATTTTACACGCTAAAAAAGGGCATATACTTTGTGCCTCAGAATAGAGGCTATGTGATCTACACATTCGGAAAATACGATCACACTCTGAAAGCAGGTATCAACTTTATCATTCCTTTTGTCCAAAGAGTTGCTGCAGATCGTAACCTGAAAGAACAGTCCCTAGATATCTCCTCTCAATCAGCCATCACCAAGGATAATATCTCACTTGCCATCGACGGTATCTTGTTCATGAAAGTAACTGACGCCGGTGCGGCCACTAATAATGTGACCGATTATAAAATGGCTGTCATCCAGCTTGCCATGACCACTATGCGCAATGCCATTGGCTCAATGGAGTTGGATGAGTGTTTCCAAAGTCGGGATGTCATCAACGCGACTATCTTGTCCGCCATGACCGAAGCGACTCAGCCCTGGGGAGTTATGGTGACACGTTATGAAATCAAAGATATATCACCGCCACAATCTATAAGGGAGGATATGGAAAAACAGATGACGGCTGAACGAGAGAAGCGTTCAGTTATTCTGACAGCACAGGGGGTTAAGTCTGCGGCGATTACAGAAGCCGAAGGTTTGAAAGCAGCGCGAGTTCTCGATGCTGAAGCCGCCAAATCGGAACAAGTATTAGCCGCAGAAGCCAACAAAGAACAGCAAATACTGGAAGCCACAGGTAAAGCGGAGGCGATCAGGTTAGTCGCAGATGCTGAAGCCGCTGCCTTGAAAACGGTGGGAAATGCAGCCAACACAGATTCGGGTGAGGCCGCGGTTTTGTTAACGCTCGCGCAAGAGGCTATAGGTGCTCATCGTCAGATCGCTGCTGACAGCACGGTTGTTCTCACTGATGGTAAAACCAGTGATAATATTGCCAATACAGTTGCCCAAGCGATTGCCGTGTCCAGTTCGCTAAAATTGTCACGCACAAGCTCGGAAAACTGAGTAATGGATGTTCTTGAGCTACTCAACGCGAGTCATGATCGGTTTTTTTATGTTTTAGCGGGTCTAAGTTTTGTTTTGGAATTGGGCCTCCTAGGTTTAAGCGGGCCACTCCTTTTTTTTGCTATAGCATGCTTGGTCACAGCGTCTTTAATCAGCATGGGATTAATCTCAGGTTGGGAAATAGAAATTCTTGTCGCCGGTGTACTGACAGTCATAATCACTCTACTCCTTTGGAGGCCGCTGAAACACTTTCAAAATTCAGGCGGCAGTGCTGACACCAGTAGCGACATGATTGGGCGTTTGGTTACTGCAAGCGGAGATATTACATTAGAGCGCGGTTCAATTCGTTATTCCGGCATCGATTGGACGGCTCGCCTCGACGCCAATGCCAGTGAAGTCGTTATCAATAAAGGTGACCAGTGTATTATCGCATCGGTAGATGGCAATATTATGCTGGTCAAGGGTCCACAACCCGAGTCGGATTAAGCTCGCAAGCGTGCAGCATATCAAAGCGTATGCCCAGCGCACGACATAGAGCTGTATTCTCTGAACGCCAGACTTAGCTCGACACGCCAACTAAGATTCGCATATTTCGCTCAACGCGCCGCACGTTTACGTTGTATTCCTGCAAGCCTTGTCCAGTCGATAACCAAAATAAAAAGCTAGGCTCGTCATTCCTACTATTTCTGTCACTACCTTTATCGTATTAGAGCATATATTCATGCCTCGTTTGACCGCCCGTTTTTAATAAGCAGCGGCTATACTTTTAATTGTGCCGAACGTTGCCTGACATCACTGAGCGCGTTTAACGCCTGTATCGCTGACCAAAAATAGCGCCCTACTCTAAAACGATAAGCCGCGCCAACGCGAACGACAGGAGCCCATACGCAAAGTTGCTCAAACGAACATTCATAACCCCCAATACCCAGTTGTAAAAAGACCTGATCACGCGTCTATCGCCTATTGCGTCACTCGCAATACTGAATTTTTTTCCCCTTCGACGCTCTTTTGCGCTTATCGGCCGCATGCGCAGTGTGGAATTCCATGAGTACAAACCTCGGTCCACAAAAACATGTGACGCGCTAATAGAAGCCACGATTCTGCTCTAGCAAGACCTCGCAAGACCTCGCAAGCTCATATTTTTGACACAGAAAAGTGATACCAAAGGATAAAAAGCACCTTCAAAATAGCCCATGGGTAATTTTATAGACATAAAAAAACGCAGGTTAAAAGCCCTGCGTTGAGTCAATTTTGGATTGCCTAAATTACCGGCCTTTCAGAGCAAGCGTCGAGAGAATCAGGCTCCGCTGATCACCAAGTTTCCTATGGCGTTGTATCCTTTACACTAATCTCCCGCACATTTTGAAGACATACTCCCAATAACCCTTACCTTTACTATGCAGTCCATTGCTGTTGCACACTATGACGATCCAGAAAAAAGGCTAACCTAAAGATCTCACCAGAACCCTTTCTGGCGTGTCGTCCATGACATCCCTTTTTGAACACTTTTTCGAAAGTGTCACACAACCTAAACCGTCTCTGTTAACGACAACTGTTCCTTTACAGACCTATTCAATAAAACCTGGGCCATTATTGCCATAACGCATCCTTTACCATTCCTTGTGCAGGTACTTCTCACACGCATACTAAACAGAGAAAACTCGAAATCCAGTCGACTCGTAATTCCTTTTTCAAGTCACCATCCTTGGTGCAGCTTTCTCAAACACTCTTCCCCTGAAATGCACGGCTATATTAGCTATGAAGTGTATTTTAGAAAATATCTCTGACGAGCTAGTACTTTTAGGCTATCCAATATTAGCGCCAGGAATGGGGGATTGGGGATTATTCGGAAATAAGTATTTTCTTGCGTAAGTTCTCTAATTGATCACGGGCTTGTGCCGCTTCCTCAAATTCTAAATTGCGCGCATGTGCGTACATTTTCTCTTCCGCTTGACTGATTGCTCGCGCAATATCTTTGATTGGCATCGGATCCTGTAGCGCACGACCACTCAAGTCATCAGTGGTTTTTTTCCCTCGACGGTTTTTGTTTGTACCCGCATAAGCGCCTTCCATAATATCCTGAACGCTCTTGACAATACTTGTCGGTGTAATGCCCAGATTTTTATTGTGTTCGATCTGCATCCTGCGACGACGCTCAGTTTCGTCGATGGCTCGACTCATGGAGCCAGTGATCTTATCTGCGTACAAGATCGCCTTGCCGTTCAGGTGCCGTGCAGCTCGCCCAATGGTCTGGATTAACGACTGCTCAGAGCGTAAAAAACCTTCTTTATCGGCATCAAAAATAGTTACCAATGAGACCTCTGGCATATCTAACCCTTCGCGCAACAAATTAATACCTACCAAAACATCAAATTCACCAAGGCGTAAATCTCGAATAATCTCCACGCGCTCAACCGTATCAATGTCTGAGTGCAAATAGCGCACTCGTACCTGATGCTCTGCAAGGTACTCAGTGAGATCCTCGGCCATACGTTTTGTCAGGACGGTAATCAGAATACGCTCATCGACACGCACTCGCAGACGTATTTCCGAGAGTACGTTGTCTACCTGATCTATCGCAGGACGGACTTCGATAACGGGGTCGAGTAATCCCGTGGGACGAACCACTTGCTCAACCACCTGACCCTGATTTGCCGCTTCATAGCGACTGGGCGTTGCCGAAACAAAAATCATCTGTGGTGCCAGTGCTTCCCACTCGTCGAAGCGTAGCGGTCGATTATCCAAAGCAGATGGCAATCGAAACCCGTACTCGACTAAGGTCTCTTTGCGAGACCGATCACCTTTATACATAGCCCCCAATTGCGGCACCGAAACATGTGACTCATCAATAATCAATAATGCGTCGTCAGGTAAATAATCAAATAACGTGGGTGGCGGTGCGCCTTGTGGTCGACCCGAGAGATAGCGTGAATAATTCTCTATTCCGTTGCAATACCCCAATTCACGCATCATCTCGGAATCATAGCGCACGCGCTCGGCAAGTCGCTGCGCTTCCACCAACTTATCCAGCGAACGCAACTGCTCAAGTCGCTCTGCCAATTCTTCTTGAATACGGTCTGCAGCTTCGATAACGCGTTCCCGCGGGGTCACATAATGCGATTTAGGGTAAATAGTCACGCGCGGAATCCTGCGCAATACCTCACCGGTCAGCGGATCAAACAAAGTGATATTTTCGAGCTCGTCATCAAAGAGTTCAATACGAATAGCTTCGTAGTCTGAGTCCGCAGGGTATACATCGATTACATCCCCGCGCACTCGATAGGACCCGCGATCAAAATCAATGTCGTTGCGACGATACTGGAGCTCCGCTAAATGCCGCAAAATCCCGCGCTGATCAATCTGCTCGCCGCGCGACAGGTGCAGAACCATTTTTAGATATGATTTGGGATCTCCCAGACCATAGATTGATGACACTGTGGCCACAACAATGACATCGCGACGCTCCATCAAAGCCTTAGTCGCCGACAAACGCATCTGCTCAACGTGAGCATTAATCGATGCGTCTTTTTCAATAAAGGTATCCGACGAGGGCACATATGCTTCGGGTTGGTAGTAGTCGTAATAAGACACGAAATACTCTACTGCATTGTTCGGAAAAAACCCTTTGAATTCACCATATAACTGAGCCGCCAATGTTTTATTGTGGGCCAGAACAATCGTCGGCCTTTGCACCGTTTCAATGACGCTGGCAACCGTAAAGGTCTTACCCGACCCTGTCACGCCCAATAGTGTTTGGGCTGCCAGTCCATTTTCAAGGCCGTCAACCAGACCTGCTATTGCTTTTGGTTGGTCCCCTGCGGGACTGTACCCACTGACAAGATCAAAACGACGCGTCGCCACCAATGCAATTTCGTCTAACACAACTTCTCTCCCTCAACAGCGTGACGCGCACAGAGTTCAGAAAAAAACTGCACATTCTTTTCACGCAACGTGTCAATCAACGCCGCAACCGGCCCTGACTGCAATGCCGTTCGGTACATATACTTTTTAGTGGCGACGTAAGCAATCCCCTGAAAGCGTACGTCCACCGTGCGCCATTGGCGATCGAGGCCGCGCTTTACCAATAAATCTAAATAGACATTAAGCATCGAGTCTGACCGCATGACGACTTGCACCCAGCCTCGCGTTCCTTGAGCATTCACCAAAACGTTATGGACTGCAAAGCTTTGGCCTGTGTAACGCGCAAGTCCCTCAAAAGCGTAGCGCCGAAATGTGCGAGTGGTGGCACGCTCAAGCGCATTTGCCTGCACATGCGTCAGTGTATTAAACGAAGGGCGGCCCACTAGTCCTTGCGTGGTCGACCTCATATCCCAAAGAGGTTCCATATGCGTGTCTAAGAATCTGTCGTAGGCAACGGGATTGCTTTGATACCCCTTAAAAGACTGTTGGATCACCTCGCTCGCTGCAGAGACTTTCTGGGTGTATTCTCGCCGCAATACCTCCGTCAGGTTTGCGTGCTCGCCTGAAGGGATATCTGCTATCGCCCGCGGCGTTGTCTGCAATGCGCAAAACGCTATTACGGCCAGTAGTGATAACGGTAAGCGCATCGGCATATCGTGAGTCCAGAAAAATAGGGAGCACACCAATTATACCGCGTCTACTCTCGCTAACGATCACTCGTGACTGATATATTTTTTGCGGCCACTGAGAAAAAGCGTCACCTTCACCGAAAATGCCTCTACATAGAACCCATTAAGTATCTTTAGCGTTCATTAAACCAACGCCGAATCGGTAACCGCATCGCAGGGAAATTTGCGTAATCATCGAGATCACGAGGGCTGAATAGCCACTACCCGCAGGCTTCTCTAGCAGAACACATTTGCCCAGAAGACCTTGCCACCCAACAGTTCTCAGGCAAACTGCAACGCTTTGGGTTTTATCTTCTATCTTCACGCTTTGATGCGTGTTACCACAACGAGCTGTGCCAATGAAAAAACTCGACCAACAATGCCCGCATAGCCAAAAGACACACCTATAATCGTGCAATATAACGACGTCAGAAAAGATGTTTTTGCACAAGGTATCGGTGATGCTTTGAAACACTGCATAAAACCCTTTTCTACAAAAACTGACCGGTTGTCTATGCGCGCTAGAATAAGTTGACTCAGTAGACTGGCAGACCTAAAATGGCGGCGACAAAAGAGTGTAATAGATCCGCCTTAGCTCAGTTGGTAGAGCAAATGACTGTTAATCATTGGGTCGCTGGTTCGAGCCCAGCAGGCGGAGCCATCTAAGCGAAAATAATCCTGGTACACAATAAAACGGGGCCACTTAGTACGCCCTTATCTTAACGTCATCTAATGTATAAATGGTCTACCCGATATATTTTGCATCCTTTAGAACGCATTCGTGTGAAATCTCCCCTAAGGTCGGGTAACTTAACGACGAATAACCGTTAATCATTGGGCCGTTAGTGAGAGCGCAACAGGCCATGACATTGACGTACAAAAAACCCTACCGTGGCGCTCAAGTATCGTTTGACTTAAGCAATCCAATAAGCGCCCCATTGTTCGACAGGCCCTAGGCCCGCGTCTTCAAGATCCAAGAAATAATCAAGCGTAAGCCTCAGCGAATCGCCTGTTGCAGGACGCCAACTGCCATTGACGTCGCCCAATAATAGGGCAATAAAATTACCCTCACCCATGTCGGGCGACGAAAACCTGAACCCATCAGATTCCCAGTCTAACTGGCCTCTCGACAGTGTGAAGGACGTCGTAGCCTCCTCCCAATAATCATTTTTTTCTGGAACAAACAGCCATTCTTGGGGAATTGTGTCCGGCAAACCAACGGCGGTTTTTAGAATCTCTAAGGCATCCGCACTGCTGACTCTGCCGTCTTTGTTCATATCGGCCGCAATCAGCTGATAAGGAGACACCGGTTGCGCCGGATCCGTATTAGGATTAATCCCAACGGCGATTTTTAAGGCAGCCAATGCATCGGCTGACGTAACAACACGACTAATATCGACCGCCTCTAGTGTCCTTGAGGCGGTTAATAATCCATCGCTCAATAATGGGTTGAGAAGCGTATACTCGCCGCCTTCGCTGGTGACTGCAACTGCGACAGCTTCGTCGACAGGCTCTCCCTCTTGAACCTCGACAATTCCGATATCAACGTTATCTAAAAGCGTTGCGCTGCCCCAGTGGTAGACGCGACCGCTCAAAGGAAACGAATCAGGAAGGCTTACAAACAAACTACCCGACGGCGCAACCAATGGCTCTGATGTCAGATTATCAGCCGAACTGGTAAACGCCACGGCGCGCCCCGACGGTGAAACAGCTCCCCCCGTCACCCAATTATTCGCAAGCTGTCCGTTATCTGAAACAACACGCCCCTCGCCCGCTGCTCGGTCGAACAATACAACTTGTTGCGCGCCTGTTCCCAGAGCAATTTCAACCGAGTCCGACAGTAGCGCAACATACTGACCACTTTCGCTGGCGCCCAAAAACTGACCACCCCCCTCCAACTCAGCCACGGAGGGTGGATTAAGCCGAGCCACTTGCCCCTCTGTATCTGTCAAAAACGGATCTTTTCTTCCATTGTTATCGCTCAGCACAAGCGTTTCTGCGTTGCTACTGTAAAACACCCCCGAAGTGGTGATTTGAGCGGGATCATCACGATCGACAAACCCAGTCGCGGTCCCGTCGGTACCGATAGATTGCAACTCAAAAGTGCCATTGTCCATAACGCCTAACGCGTCGAAGTCTGCACTCCACACGTACAGGTCACTTCGAAAACCTGCTTCAGCCAATAGGTTCGCTGAGTTTAGGTCTACCTTTGAGGGCTGTACAAAAGCCGCATCGGTTACGAAGGCAATCCGCACCTGATTGCCATCAACGACGATACTTTTTAGGTATGTGGGATCACTCACCTCACTACCGCCCACATAACTCACTCGGGTGACTGAATCTGCCAACAGATCGATAAGATAAATATCACTGGAATCATTTGTGTCTGGCTGATTATCGGCGGCGAATTGTGGGTTAGATGTCTGCACCGCTAAAAAGCGACCTGAACTGTCTAACGCAAACTGTTCGATCGCAACATTGAGGACGTCAGTCAGGCTTGCAATGATGTCGGTCGACGTTAGCTGACCGTTGACCACAGACACCAGCCGCATTTCGTCTGCGCCCTTTATTTTTAACAGCGCAACCGTTGTTAGCTCATCGGCAGACCCGGCCATTTGGGCCTTGGTAATATCGATATCTCGCGCACTAGCGGAACCCGCAACAACACCATTGAGGTTGCTTACGTAGGCTCGCTGCTGCAAATCGTAAATAAAAAATCCATAATTTAATGCGTATGACGTGTCCGCGTCATCGGTGTATGTAGCGCGCACTAAAAGATAGCTCTCATCACTCGAAAAGCCGTAACTTTCAAGCAAATGTAAGGTAACGCCGCCCACTGACAAAGATGCCAGATCGGGAGCAGGTATTTGAAAAAACGCCATGTTAGCGTGTCCTAATAAAATTCATCGAGCGCAGCAACATGCCGAGCGTCGACTTCGTCAAATACCCACAAAGACATCGCCCGCGGTGAGCGTGCCCCCATCGGGGTCTAGTTGTATCCGCGCGATAGTCACTGCCTCTGCATCGCCCGACCCATCGCTGTCAAATTGGAGAATACCTTGCGCCGTATCAAACATGAAATAATCATTGAGATCCAACGCTTCAGCGCCAGCGCCAGCAACAAAGGACGACGCACTCACCAATCCTGACTGCAGCAACCCTAACGCCTCGGCCGAAATTCCAAAAGACGCCAGATCAACCACCAGCAAATCCTCTCCGGCCTTGAAATCAGTGATTAAGTCTGCCTGCTGATCAACGCCATTGTTGCTCATCACAAAGGTGTCTGCCCCTTGACCACCGGTCAGCGTGTCCACGCCTCCAGCGCCCTCCAGCAAATTATCTGCCATGTTGCCGACCAGTGCGTTATCTAAGCCGTTACCGATTGCCATTGTGTCACCAATGCCTACAAGGTCAGCATTTTCAATATCTCCAATTAGAACGACATCCAAGTTGGAACGAATCGTGTCGACACCGCCTATGTCAATAATGGTGTCGGCGGTATCGCTCAGCACATAAATATCATCCCCAAGGCCACCCTCCAACCGATCGCTACCTAGCCCGCCGGCAAGAATATTATTACCACTGTTGCCAATCAGAACATTGTCTAGCGAATTTCCACCTGCCGTAAAATTCCCATCGCCGAGCAGTGTTAAGTTTTCAATATTAGACGCTAAGGTGTAACTCGACTCTGCAAAAACACTGTCCTCGCCCTGATTTACTTGCTCAATGACCCGATCAGCTTTAGAGTCGACATGATATTCATCATTGCCGGTATGACCTGCAAGTGAGTCGACGCCCTGACCACCGTCAAGAACATCATCGCCGCCCTCACCCAACAAAGTGTCGCGGCCACGCAGCCCCGACAACCGGTTGCTTTCATTATTACCCACTAACACATTGTCTAGCGCGTTCCCTTCAAGATCGACGACTGCTGCCGTTGCCGCCTGGAGGTTCTCTACGTTGTCTGGCGCCGTTAGGTCAATCGCCGAAACGATCAGATCGTCGCCCCCAGCACCCCCTGAAATCACCTCGAGTGCGATGTCCCCCAATTGATCGACAATATAGGTGTCATGACCTGGCCCGCCGAGCATAAAGTCGGCACCCAGCCCACCATCAAGATAATCGTTACCCGCAGATCCATCCAGCGTGTCTGCACCTGAGCCGCCCAGCACCTGATCATTCCCAAGCCCACCCAACAGCGTATCATCGCCGCCGTTGCCAACCAGCAAATCATCACCGCGTTTGCCGTAGAGCGTATCGCTGCCAACACTTCCATACAGCTCATCGGGTCCTGCCGTACCCAAATTAAATCCGGATTCGCCCTGCACTTCTAGCTCGAGTCGCCAATTAGTCGCAGCATTTTGCTCATCTACCGCCTGAATACCCAACGCGCCGATCGGCCCATTGACATTCTCAGCCAGATCAAACTGCAAGCGTTCCAATTGGTCGAGCGTTAGTACTTGATCCAGCGTTAATGCCGTTGCATCCAGCGTAATAACACCTAATTCAGGTAATTCAATCACGCGCACTGTCGTTATGACACTTTCAATGTCGTTAGGTTTTAAAACATCCAGAATGACCGACATCTCATTTGGGTAGTCGATCACTAACTTACTCGACTCGGTGGTAAAGCGGGGTGCATCGTTCACTGGATCCACAAAAATATGGAGAGAGGATTCCGCCGAAACGCCGTCTTCATCGGTCGCCCTATACCTCAAATAACCCGCATCGCCGTTTGCATCCGCTGCCGTTTGATAGAACAACTCTGTCAGCTCATCAGCGCTCATCAAGGCGCCGATCGACACCTGATTTCCGGTCTTGTCGATGATCGCCCCAAAGCTTGGGATTTCTACGAGCTCAACGCGCACGTCGGTATTTTCGGGGTCCGTAGGCGCGGTGAACGCAAGCGGTATTAAGCCTTGGTCCTCAACAACAACCAACTCACGCGGATTTTCCACAATCGGTGCCTGATTGTCACCAAACTGCAGTGTTAAAATGTCAGACGCACTCTCGCCGAATTCGTCGATCGCTTCTACTTTTAATTTTAACGTTCCCTGATAGTCCTCAGGCGGCGTACCCGCAAATGTCCCAGTTTCTGGGTCATAACTCAGCCACTCCGGCAACTCGCCACCCGCCGCATCGCTGACCACAATTTCCATATCAGCTGATGACTCACCATCGGCATCGGTAAACACATCTTCGGGTAGTTGATAATCAATACCAACACCCGCTTGCATCTGGATATCCTCCTCAAAGAACGAACTGTTAGCGACGGGAGGGCGGTTACCAACCATTGCCGCCAAACTCATTTCAGCATCATCAAAGACCAACCGCTCGATACCGACCAAAGAATCTGTTCCCTCATTACCGTTTGACGTCTTGCTATCAATAACCGTCAGCATTTCAGTGTCTGGATTCCATGAAATTTGGTACTCAGCAATCGCACCCGAGAATTTTACCGTGTCTTGGCCGGCACCCCCGTGCAGGAAGTCGTTACCTAATCCGCCCTCGAGCGTGTCATTCCCGGCGCCGGCTATTAACCGATTATCGGCATCATTACCCACCAAACGATCATTACCCGATCCGCTTACTGCATGTTCTATTAAACTCCAACTGGCAATTCCGTGAGTGACTGCATTGGAAGCAATAATGCCGTCGGCAAGGTCCACATAGAGATCAAAACGCACCGGAGAGGCGTTAATTGTGTCATTGCCTGTCTCGTCCTCGAGCAGACCTGCGGCCTGAGTGGTAAAGCCCTCGTCGGTAAAGATATAAGTATCATCGCCTGAATTGCGTTCGCCATAAATCCGCAGAGACAGGCTCTGAACGGTGCCTGTTTGCTCGGCGCGGGTGTCAGTGACTTCAATCGTCCAAATGCCGGCCGCATCCTCACCCCAGAATTGCACACTAGAAAAGTCCCAAAGTAGATGATTGGGAATTCCACTATCGACCCCACTGACGCCATAAGCATTTTCTGACGTGACCGTGGGTCGATCCATTAATGTTGAAACCGTGCCATCGGGCGATGTCAAAGTAATTACTAAATCACCCATGCGCGAATGACGCAAATCCACGCCCAGTTCGACGTGCTCGACCGACAGCGTACTGTCAATCTCGAACGAAGCGCGGTAAGACGCCCCATCACCGTCGGGTATTGCATCGATAAGGCCAAACTTACGTGCCGAGGCACTGGCCTCATTAATCGATGTGTTCGTTGCGGTCCAGGTCTCTGCAAGTCGCACTGCAGCATACGCGTCAACAAGCCCAAACCCAGCTTTGTCGTTGTATTGCAAGCCACCCAGATTCCAATCGCTAGCGCCGTTCGCCTTCCAGTCTTGTACCTCTGGATGAGTGGTTGCGTAAGCGAGTATTTTTTGTACATCCCGATAACCCAAGTTAGGGTTTGCCTCGAGCATCAGAGCAACCACTCCCGACACCAAAGGGGCTGATGCAGATGTTCCAGAGAACTTACTTGTGTAATCAGAACCCCGCGCTGTGGTCATCATATTCACGCCGTAGGTGCTGACAAGAACACTGGCGCCTGGCGTTGAGAAATTCGCCGCGGTTCCATCGTCGTTCGCAGCACCGACCGTAAGCACCTCGCGCGCATTCTGAAAGTTGTGGTAGTTGGTATTATCGCCGGAGCCAGCAGAATTACCCGCAGAGAACACAAACACGGTACCCAACCCTTCTCGCCCGTCCTCGACGCCCTTACGAAGGCCGACCCAGCCAAACGTTAAATTGGTGCTATTGAAATTATCGCCAAACGGCTGTGAAGCGCCCCAACTGTTATTACTCACGTCAAACTGCCACTGCAAGCTTGTCGCTTGAATCATTTGATCCCACGACCACTTAACTCGTGTCGATGCCAACTCAGCATCGGGCGCTACACCCCGAATGCCGGTTTCATTATTATCGTCTGCCATCATAATACCGGCCACGAGCGTGCCATGAAAATCACGTGGCCCGATTAACGGCGGGTATTTGTGCTGCCCGTCCCGGGTATCAAACTGAGTGTCATAGGCCATGGAGAAATTCAAATTCGCTTGTAGGTCTGGGTGCGCAGTATCAACACCGTCATCGACCATGCCGATAGTAATGCCAGCACCACTGTACTGGCCGTCTAGCTCCAAAATTCCGGCCTGCTCGAGGTACCACTGCGCGGCTGCCAGTGGGTCTGCTACACCGCTGTAAAGCTCCCTCACGCGAACGGTATAAGTACCGGTCTCGCCAAAACGCGCTGCCACGTCTAGGTAAAAATCACCCGAGATCGCTGGCGCGAACTGCAGGTGCGCATCTTTACCCGCGCCACTATTGTCGTCAAAACCTTGTTCTGTACCACTGGCATCGAGCAACCGTAAGGTCGCATCTGGGAGCGTCCCTCCAATGCCGCTGCCATCGGCCAATACGTCAATCACATAGACTTTACCCTCCTCGAGGGTGAGTCTCAGCCAGTCATGATCGCCGGCCTCTTCAATCGTGCCCGCAACCGGCTTACCCGGCGCCACAGACACGCCAGACTGCGTGTCTGCTGACATATCGTCTTCGCCGCCAGCCACGCTGCCGCGCAACCGCGTATCGAGGGTAAACGACCCTGTATTACCCGGAAGATCCAATGCCGATACTTGCAAGAAATAGCGGCCATCATTAAACACCGATAACGACAAATCGTTGCGGCCGGTACTGTCATCATAAGCGCCAACGCTAACCAACTGGCCTGAGGCGTTTAAAAGCCGCAGTTCTGCCTCAGCGAGCGTGCCCAGCCCGTCGAAATAGCCCTTGACCGAGAAATCATAGATATTGCCTTGGGTTAAGTTGACCGCAAAGAGGTCGCTATCAGACGCTGTATCAATTTTCCCTTCGACGGTTTCATTAATCGCTACCACGCCATGGTCAGCTTCATTGTATTGCCCGACTGAATCAATGTGGTCATCGTCACTCTCGGTTCCCAAATCGACTAGCCGCAACTGATAGCGTCCAGTTTGGGTCGGCTCTAATGGAGCTACCACTAAACTGAGCTTTCCACCCGTCAAGGCCGTAAAGGCTGCCGAATCAAAAAATGACGGCGTCAATGCATCACTGCCTGATACAATTTCAGTGGCCACAGACTCGCCATCTGCCAGCCAACTCAACGACAAGGCCGCTGACGGCAGCGGAGCAACACTGCCATCGCGCACGGCTACTGTTTCAATGCGATAACTGTGACCTGCCTGCAGCATTGTTTCAAATGAATCGGTATCACCCGCCAAACCAATCGTTGCGATCGACACGCTCTGGGTAATTACGCCGTTACTCGAAAAGCTTAGCGGTACGGCGCCTGATGCGTCTTCATCTGAGGCGTCGCCCACCGTCAAAGACACCTGATAGCCACCGGTCGCACCCGCGCCATCAACAACACGGGCATAATATTGTCCGCTTGTGGGTATTTTAAAGGACGCAACAGCCAACCCATTGTCGGTTTCTAATCCATCGCCAAAAGCCAGTGTTCGCCCTTGTGAATCAATGACTTCAACCATGGGACGGCTCAGTAATGAGCCATCTTCAAGACTCAGATTAAGCGACAATATCTGATCTTCTATCGCCTGAAAACTAAACCAATCCTCATCAAAGTCGGTTGCCAAGCCCACCGAGTCGAAAGCGCGCACACCAAAACTGCCGTCATTCCACTGAATACCGCCGCTTATTGTTTGATCAATGGTCAGACTGGTGGCATCTTGAAAATTATTTGCATGATCGTCTGGCGCCCGGGTCATGAGGGTATAGCTACCTGTATCGACCTGGCCATCTGCCGCCTTAACCACCAAGTAATAAGTGCCAGAGACACTGGGGTTGTATCCCATAGCCGGCTCGTTACTGGTTAGCATGTTGTCGACAGAACGGATGATAGTTCCATCGAAATCACGCAGTTCCAGTAAGGGGTCCTCTAACGAGCCATGGCCACTGAACGACGCCTTTACCCGAAAAACATAGTTTTCTCCGGCAGCCAGCGTAATCGCAAACCAGTCCTCATCGTTTTGCGTGAGCAGCGTTCCGCTGAACTGATCACCGGGCGCAAGGCTGATCTGCGTACTGGCATTGTTGGGCACATCATCGGGCGGCAAATCACGCTGTGCAACCGACAACGCATAAGTGCCCATGCCCGCAGTATCGCTCGATGACACCTCGATATAATAAGCGTCCGTTGCCGGCGACACGAAATAAAATCGAGCGTCAGTCCCCAAACCCCCATTGTTATTGAAGTCTAAAAGTTGGCCTGCGCTGTCGAAAATACGTACATAGGGGTCAGTCAATGTGCCCCCAGCGCTACTCACACCTTGGGCATTTAACTGATAGACAATCCCCTCATCAAGGGTCATCACAAAGACGTCTTTATCGCCCGGTATACCTAGCTCACCGCTTGCATTCGCAGTGAAATTCTCACCCAGAGTGAGTGTTGTCGCGGTGTTATTGAACACATTGCCGTGGTCGTCTTCGGGTGCAAGTGCGACATCAATGGTATAAGCACCAATGTCATATTTAAACGCACTGCGCACTTCAATAAAGTACGCGCCCGCCTCGCCTGGCGTAAAAAATGCGAGCGCATCTAACGTGCCGTTTGAGTCGTCGGCTCGATACACCGCTTCGCCGTTTGAATCTCGTATAATCAGCAAAGGATCTTTAATCGGGTCAAGGCGCGCGCCTGAGGTGATATCGCCCCGCACATCAATGACATAGGTGATATTCGCACTCAAGCCCACCTGCAACCAGTCAGAATCGCCAATATACGACAACAACCCAGTCGCTTGTGATCCAAGCGTCACCAACCCATCGGTGAGAATTGAATTGGCGTAATCATCTTGTAGGGAAGAGCCGCGAAGTACATAGGTTCCCTTCGACGCATTGCCCGATGCTCCTGCGTCCACGAAATACCAACCACTGTCGGGTGCAGAAAAATACACCTCGGCATCAGAACCACCACCGCTGTTATCGTCTTGACTTAGCAATCGTCCGCTAATCGAACGTAAAGACAGTTGCGGGTCGTTCAACGTCCCACCCAGTGAGGGACCATCCATGTTGAAGCTGTAAGTTATCCCCTTGTCTAACCAAACTCGAAACCAGTCATGATCGGTAAGTTGGTTAATCTCACTTTCAACACGCGCGGTATTTCCTGCCGACCATTCAATGCGCTCGGTGGTGGACACATTGCCGGCAATCGTGTCGAGACTGCTCTGGCTCAAAGTCCAAGAGCCCAGATTGATATCGGCCACATCACTCACCGCCAGATAATAACTTCCGCTCTCGGTGGGCCTGAAGATAATGGCGTCGTCGGTCCCTGCGATATCGCTCACTTGATCAAGTCCGGCCTCAATTAAGCGTCCCTGATCGTCTAATAACTGTAATTCTGGGTCGACAAGTGTGCCCAGCCCCGAAGACTGACCTTGCAACCTAAATTCGTACTTGGTACCGGCAATCAGCTCTGTGCGGATCCAGTCTGCATCAGCGATATCACCCACATAACCCCGCACTAAACCCGCTTCCGGGTCCATTTCACCCAGTGTGTTTCGATCGCCTGCATAGTCGTCTAAATAATTAATCGTGAAGGCATAATCTTCGATCAACGACCCTTCGACTTCAACTTGGACTAAGACCTCACCGCCTTGATAGGCTTCAAAGCCATTCCCAGAATTACGCCCGGGTAGCCACTTGGCGGTGGGGTCCATATAGGAATAATAAGTACTGTAAACCCAACCATAAACTAAGGACTTAAACTGAAGGCTCTCGCCCGTGGCTACGTCAGTGAAATCCAGGCCCCAATTGCTTCCATTTAATGTGGACATATCGACCACTAGGGGTGAGTTCGGCACCAAGGTTGACGCATACACATCGCGATCATCGCCATAGTCGGATTTTCCCGACATCGCCTTGGCGTAATCAGCCACCGATAACGCAGTGATTTGCTCTGCGCTGTTACTCGCATTGATGATCTGCCAGATCTCATTGGGTGCATCGTCTAAAACGACTGAGGTATCGGCAAAACGCATATTCAAGACATTATTGAGCGTATCTGTGCCCTCGGTCAGCGTACCACGCGCATGCTGAATCGTTACCGTAGCGCCATTACGCGTGTAATCGTAATCTGCCAGATTTCCCTCAAAAACCGCGGTATTGACATTTTCTATGGTATCGTCGCCACCCGCTCCACGGAACGACCCAACCCCCGATCCTTGATAGTTGTCCGCATCTATCGAGCCCACAATCACATCGTCCACCCTGGTGTAGACCCGCCCTGTGCCATCAATGTTCCAATTATTGAACTGCTCTGCGGTCAAAATAATGGTTGCGCTTCCATACGCGAGATTCTCAACGTTGTTGAGTGTGGTGCCGGTCAGGTCAATAAAACCTGCATTTGACACATCAAAGGTATCAATGCCGGCACCGCCCTCGATAGTGGCGAACAGACTACCCTGTGCTTGGTGCTTGATATGGTCGTCGCCATCACCCGCTTCAATCCGGTAATCATTGTCGGCCATCCACATATACTGACCATTTTCATAATAGTCTTGACCCGTAATACTAATAGTATCGTTACCGCCTGTTAACGTAACCGTCTCAAATTGTGCGCGAATAGATGCCCCATCGCGACCCTCTTGTGACATATCAGTAAGGGGTGCTTGGCTCAGGTCAATCGCACCGAAAGAACCGTTGAGCGATAACTCGCGCAGATGCCCCCCCGAAACAAAAGCATCAAAACTAATATCGTCGCCAGAGCCTTCAATCGTTAGCCTCGGCCACGCCCAGTAGTTGGTCGCTCCTTCCGCTATCGAAACAGACGTAAACATTGACCATGAGCGCGCCGAGAGGAGTATGCTTGAACCACTACCCTCATTGACAACCGACAAGTTTTCTACATTGGACAGCAGCGCTTCGGTAATGGTGTATCGATTATAGTTACGATCATTAAAGTCTATTGTCAATGTGTCATTGCCAGCGCCACCATCCAACCGCTCACCCACCAAATACGTATTATGGTCGGACGAGAAAGCACTTCCACCAACGATTAATGTGTCGTCGCCGGCACCCCCGTGCAGGGTATTCGTGCCCTTGCCGCCGATCAACGTATCATTGCCATCACCGCCGGCCAAATAATCACGGCCGCGGCCTCCGAGCAATCGGTCATTACCGCTGCCGCCGGTCATAAAGTCATCGGACGGTGTGCCCAACAGCCCAACAGCCCCCGAAAGCTCTGCGTCATAGCCGGGAAGTGCAATTGAGGCACCGCTTGAGAGTACCAGAGTATTGGGGAGCGTAAATGCCTCGACCGTTCCAACCAACTGCACCGATATCCCTTGCATCGCGTCAAACGCGGTTAACTGAGCGAGTGTCATCGCTACTGTGCCACTCCCAGAAAGCGTTTCAATACCCGTAATCGTCGCACCACTGATATCCTGACCATCAGACACAACCAGCGTATCCTCGCCCTCCCCCCCAGCAAGCACGTCACTAACCACCGCCTTACCCGAGACATCTAACACGTCATTGCCGGCACCACCGCGCAACTCGTCAACACCCGCACCCGACACCAGACGATCGTCGCCGGCCTTACCCTCAAGCACATCGTTGCCCGCGTTACCTGTGAGCACATTGGCTTGAGCATTACCGATCAAACGATCATCGCCTGACGAGCCACTCACCCCAACATAGTCGGCATCTGCGGCCAACGTGTAGGTCATCGCCGATTCAAGTGCTAGGGTAAAAGCCGTGGTTGCACCTCCGACCCGAGTCACCAGCGCGGCATACTCTGCCCACTGCGCATCGGTCATCGCTAACGACTGAGATACAACATTGATCGATTCAATATTGCTCAGCGTCGCACCCGACAAATCAACGTCAATACCGCGCACCGTCAGCGTGTCAACGCCCGCACCACCGTCGATCGTATCGGTGACAACGGTCTTACCATCGAGCGTAATACGATCCGCACCCGCCCCAGCAATCAAGGTAACGACACCTGACGTGAGAGCGACGCTCTCTGCTGCTGAAGAGCCCACCACCGTGTACTCAAGATCGTCCCCAAAGCGCCAGTTGATCACGCCCGCCGCCGCCAGCTGCGCAAGGTCAATGTCGCCACCGCCCACCAACGAGACCTGATTCAAACCCGATGTCGCAACCAAACCGCTCACCTGAGCTGCTGAGAGAACAAACTCAACCGGGTACGCCCAAGACCTCGAAGCGTCGTAACCCGGTGCCGATAGCGTTTCAATCCCACTTAGCTGTAACTGACTAAGATCTAAATGCCAATCGCCACCATCACCTTGATCCCAGGTATTCCCGCCCCATGCGTGATAAAATTGGGCGCTAGAAAAGTCCAACAAAAAGGTGTCTAAACCCGCACCCCCGTCGATTGAACCTTCAATAAAATACGTACGCGTTGCCGGATCTGCCGAAGAAAAAGAGCGGCTCGCAGAATCCCAATTAACTGGCTTCCAAAAAATCGTATCGTTACCCGCGCCCGCCGATACCGTGTCTATACCGCTGCCTGCCCCCTGCTGACTGTCAGACAACAAATCAATGCGGTTGTCGCCCGCATTCCCGGTTAATGTATCTGACTGGTTCGTTCCCCGAAGCGCCACATCACCCGCCAGACTGCTGACATCTAACGTCCCGCCCGAGGCTAAGTTAGGGTCTAAACGCAGCGTAAGATTCTGAACTGTGGTAAAACCCTTGGCGACAAGATCGCTCACCGACAGATCGAGCGAAGCACCGCTACCGTCCAAAACTTCGACATTGGTAAGCGTTAGATTGCTCCAATCAGTTGATGCATCCACCTTGACAGTATCGGTACCCTCACCCCCGTCAATGGTCGCCGTGCTCTCACCGCCCGACACATCAATCAAGTCGTTACCCGCGCCCCCTTGCAGGATGTTGGTGCCTTGGAAATCTGTTAGCGTGTCGTCGCCCGCACCGCCCATGAGCGTATCATCGCCCGCACCACCGAGTATCTCCTCGTCTGCGTCACTGCCCGTGACCGTGTCATTCCCCGCCCGGGCGTCGATGTAACCAAACAACACATCGCCCGCAAGCGTATCGTCGTTTGCCGTACCAAAAATAACCCGATCTACACGTAAGCTGTACCCCGCCAAACTCCCGATCGGGACACTTGCACCACCGTTGTTTGAGTTATCGTAGGCGTAACCCGAGACCTTGACATCAGCGCGCTGGTTAATCCCTAAAAATTCTGTGCTCGAACCCCAGCGCGACGGGCTAACAATCCATGTTTGCGAGGCCGTATTTGAATCCAAACTTAAGTTAAACTCATTACGAGTCTCACTGCCCTCTAAGTCAGTAAACGTTAAATCTTCGTTAGACCCTTGCAGGTAAAACTTCGCAGATAAGTAACCATTTATCGCCACCGCACTGGTCGTGGTTTGTTCAAGCGTAATGCGAAGGGCGGTGTCCGTGGTAATATCGGCTGGGAAAATCTGCTGAAAATAGTCCTGATCAACTCGGCTCGAGGTCTGAGTAATCGGAAGGCTGCCAACCAGCGTACCCTCGCCCACGCGAACCGCATTAAAGTTCGCCGTATTGGATTCTGCATCTAAAACAATATCGCCATCGGCAAAGCGCAAAATCTCAACATTCTTAAGCTGGTCAATACCATCGCGGCCGGCAACACCATCAAAAACCGTTAAACCTAATGTGTAAGAGCTCCCCCCCCAAGTAATCGCGTAATCTGCCGCCTTCCCCGTAAAGACCGCCACATCGGCAGTGCCAACACCACCATCGAGCTGGTCATTACCGAAACCGCCCGTCAACGTATCTTGACCATCACCCCCGATCAGGGCATCTGAACGCTGCGACCCCATCAGCGTGTCATCGCCCAAACCCCCGCGCAGGTATTCGTGCGTTGAACCGGCAACCAGCTCATCATCACCGTCTGTGCCATCAACAACGCGGCGCAAAATAAAACCATAGCCCCGCGAGGACATGGGCGAGCTACTGCTTAAATCATTTGACGAAAAAGACACACTCTGAGTACCGTCATGGGTCATTTTCAGCGGTTCGATTGAACCGCTGCCGAAGTAAACTTGGCTCGTCTGGTATGGGTTTATCTCTGGGTTTCGAGTCAGGTCATGCTGAAATTTTAGATAGCCGCCACTTGAACCGTCTCTGCCGGTGAGAATCACGTCCTGACCCGCCTCGGTGGTCAGCTGAAAAAAGTCGACATCGCCGTAAAAATTACCACGGCCTACCACCCACTCACCATACACGATTGCCGTGTTTGTGCTGTCAGGCGCATTGCCGTAATCATCAATCACCTGCGTGGTGCTGGTGCCGTCGAGCGCTAGATAACGAATCGCTTGTATATTACGAAGGGTATCTACCCCCTCATTCGTGCCGTCTACCGCATTATTGACATCTGTAATTGTGTCTGTCAGCTTGACATCACCCGTACTGTTAACCGACCAATAAAAACCGTCTACCGTCCCCGTAACCTGATAGGTGTTATAGCCCGAACCGCCGTCAATAACGTCATCGCCCAGCCCCCCTACTAAGACTTGAGCACCGGACCCGCCGACGAGCGCATCCACCGTATCGCCGCCGCTAATCAGATCGCCTGCTTTAACCTGTAGTCCTTCGGCATAACGCTGCCCATAAACGCCAAAACTACTGCCGTCTTGATTATCAGAGCCCCAAGTGACCACAAAGCCACCCTCTGTGAGGGCCGTTACCGAGGGCTGAGACTGAGTGCTGCTGGTATGCGTGTTGACCTGAAATTCTGCGCCCGCCGCCGTGCCGTCTGCCGCATAATGCTGCCCATAAACGCCTAAACCACTGCCGTCTTGATTATCAGAGCCCCAAGTGACCACAAAGCCGCCATCTGTCAGCGCCGTTACCGAGGGCTCATACTGACTGTAGTTGGTATGCGTGTTGACCTGGAATTCTACGCCCGCCACCGTGCCGTCTGCCGCATAACGCTGCCCATAAACGCCATAACCACTGCCGTCTTGATAATAAGAGCTCCAAGTGACCACAAAGCCGCCATCTGTGAGCGCCGTTACCGAGGGCTCATATTGAACATTGTCGGTATAGGTGTTGACCTGAAATTCTGCGCCCGCCACCGTGCCGTCTGCCGCATAACGCTGCCCATAAATCCCCCAACCACTGCCGTCTTGATTATAAGATTCCCAAGTGACCACAAAGCCGCCATCTGTTAGCGCCGTTACCGAGGGCTCATATTGATTTTCGTTGATATGCGTGTTGACCTGAAATTCCGCGCCCGCCGCGGTGTAGGTAGCCTCAATTTGCACGGTTGCATCAGCAAAAATTAGCTGTTCAACACCCGTCAACGTATCACTGCCGTCATCGCCATCGCCCGCCGCAAGGTCGGTCACACGCACCCGTTTACCTGAGATCACCTCAACCCGATAATCTGCCTGATTACCCGCATAGGTCACAGAATCTTGCCCCGCCAGTCCCTCGAAAACATCATCGCCCGACGTTCCGGCCAAAGCATCGGCCCCCGCCGTACCCTCGATCGTATCGACGATATTGAGGCTTACGGTTTGTTCAACCGACAGATCGCCGCTGGTCGCGATCACCGTAAACGTGTACAAGGATTGTGTCTCATAATTGGGAGATGCTGCCAGCCGGACAGCGCCGGTAGCCGCGTCGATTGACACGCCGCTGTCGCTATCAGTCGATAAGCTGTAGTTAATACTGCCGGTTGCAGCATCGTCGTGGGTAGCGAGCGCGGTATAAAGCACCGCACTGGCATTAACGTTTTCATTGGCCGAAACGGCTGTCGCCGACCCAAATAGCAAACCCATACGCGGATCTCCCTTTTCGCTGCGGTGCTTCATACCTATCGTTGTTAATGTGCCGCGCACCTTTTAACGCGTCAAAAATAAAAAAATCGGCGACCCTTGGCGGACAACCGATTCCTGTAACTGTTAAGCCATTAACGCGCCGCCTTGTGATTGATGACGCGTCAACATGTTCAATCTGGCACAGGCTCGGGCTGTTTTTGCTCCCCCTGCGCCACAATCTGCGCACGCACTTTGGCGACCTCGTCAGCAAAATGCATAAAACCGTCTAGCGGCATCACCAAACGACCGGCCGAGCTCATACTAACTTCGTTTTTTTCGGCGTCAAAGGCGTCAAGCCTCGCAAAGTCAAGGCGCGCTACCCCCTGACTCACGTTGAACTTGACAAAGCGGTCAACAAAAAAATCGTGCATGGTATCTAACCTCCGAATCGATGTGCTTATGCAATGAACGCAGCACTGGTTAGATCAAGGTCGGCCATATCAAAGCTCGATTGATTAGTTAATGTGATTTCTAGCGTCGTCACCTGAACAGCACCCGCAGCCGAGTCTGAGTCGATAAACACCGTTAAAACATCGGTCGCATCATCAAAATAAGCACCAACCGCATTATCTAAGCTCGTGTCATTACCGGTAATCAGCGTCGCTATGTCAGCGGGGACAGTACCTAGCTTCGACACCACAAGATCATTGGCCGATCCGCTTTGGCTACTTGCGCTGGTATAACCCACAGATATCGCTAGGGCGCTCATCTCAATGCCGTCGACACCGGCCTCAAAATCAGTGATTGTCTGACTGGTACCGGTTTTCTCTGTAACCACAAAGATATCTGCGCCAGTGCCGCCAGTAACAGCAGATGACCCTCCTAACAGGTGGAATACGTCATCAGCCGCAGTGCCCTGCACGGCACCAGCTTCAGCAAAGGTAAAGATCGTGGACGCTATCACCCCCGCACCACTTTGGTTTAACTCAACATCTTCAAGTTTAATCGTAATATTTGTAACGCCTTCAGGTCGACCGGAAAACGAGAAAACAACCAAAGGAAGATCTACATCCATCGGTGTATACTCAAGCTCACCGGTAAGAAAGTTCGTGCCATATCCGTCAATATTGACCGAATCCACCTGGAAAATCTCATAACTATCTGGATTTGGTCGCGTAACGTAAGCTGTTCCCTGAGTATCGGTGGGCGCTCCGGCTACGCCGCCGAGTTCATCGCCATCAAATGTGATAATAAATTTGTATAAATCAAACTCACTGCGATATTCCGTTTTTGCTGAATCGCTAAGGTTTATCGTAAGTTCTGCCGTCCCGTCATCGTTTTGTACCAATTCAGGTACAAGAGGCCCTTGCACTGTCGCACCCGGGCCCTTGACATCAATCGGTGCGCTAACATCGACCGTCACAGACTGCTCTGCAGCGGCGTTGACGCCGTCATTCGCCTGAACCGTAAAGGTGTAACTCGCTTTATCGGCATTGCTGGTGACCCCCGAAGCCAAACTCACCGCACCTGTGGTTTCGTCAATAGATAGAAGATTCGCATCACCCACACCCGCTTTTAGCGCGAAGGTAATCCCAGCGCTGGTATCCGTGCTATCATCTGCTACGACTGTATACAATAGACTCTGATAATCCGTAACTGAAGCGCTCAAATCTGAGGTAATGGTCGGTGCTGCTTCATCGAGATTATTCACCGACAGTGCCAGAACTTGTTCATCGCTCAATCCCGCGCCATCCGTCACAACGACGGTGAAATCATAGCTCGGCGCTGTCTCATAATCCGGACTGCCGGTAAGCGTTACCGCACCTGATGCTGCGTTAATCGCCAGCGCCGATGAACTTCCTGCAGCCAGGCTGTAGGTCACGCCATCACTCGCGTCAGCCGAGTCAGTAGAGGTTGCGGTATAGACAATTTGACTGCCACCACTGTTTTCATTGATTGCCGCCACCGAAGCTGGTGATGTCAGTGTTGGCGCCACCTCATCGAGATTGTTAATGGATAACGTAATCGCTTTCTCGCCAGCATTACCCGCTGCGTCTGTAGCCGTTGCAATAAACGTGTAACTGCTTTGGGTTTCGTAATCGGGATCATCCGACAACGTGACAACACCCGTCGCACTGTCAATCGTGAGTGCCGGATCGCTACCCGCCTTAAGGTCATAGGTGATCACCGCGTTCGGATCTCCCGAATCTGAAGCAACCACGGTGTAGACCGTCTGGCTGGCTCCGGCATTTTCGTTAACAGACGCCATGGCGCCTGACGTGATCAACGGCGCCACGTCAACGGTCAGCACAACCGCTTGCGGAGTACTTACGTTACCCGCCGCATCTGTAGCAATGACTGACATGTTATAGGTGGGTGTAACATCTTTTTGCGGATCATCCGCCAATGTGACAGCGCCCGTCGCACTGTCAATCGTGAGTGCCGCATCACTACCGGCCGCTAACGAATAAGTGATAGCGCCCGTGCTGATGTCCTGCGTATCGTCGGCCATCACGGTGTAAACAACGTTACCCGCCCCGCTGCCTTCCACCACCAAGCCCGTTTCAGCCGAGGTGATTGTTGGCGCAACTTCGTCCAAATTACCCACCATCAAGCTAACCGCTTGCTCCGCCGTATTGAGGGCGCCATCAGTCGCCACAACGGTGAAGTCATAACTCGGCGCTGTTTCATAATCAGGGTCATCCGTTAGCGTAACAACGCCTGATGTTGGATTAATAGTCAAGCCGGCTCCAGTTCCGGACGCGATGCTATAAGTGACGCCATCACTGATGTCAGCAGAGTCGGTTGCGGTTGCGGTATAAATAGTCTGACCCACACCACTATTTTCATCGATCGATGCCGCTACTCCACCCGAGGTGATCGAAGGCGCTACCTCATCGAGATTGGTCACCGCTAAAGAAAAGCCTTGCTCGCTCGCATTGCCCGCCGCATCCGTCGCAACCACCGTAAAATCGTAGCTCGAGGCTGTCTCATAATCTGGATCCGGCGTCAGTGTGACAGCGCCGCTTGTTTCATCAATCGCCAACAGACCCGCATCACCGCCCGCTTTCAGCGTATAGGTAATACCGTCGCCGGCATCGGTGGCTCCAACCGTGCCGACAACTGTGCCTGCACCGGTATTTTCTGCGACGGTCATATCGCCCGCCGCGATCATCGGCGCCGTCGTATCAACCGTCACTACAAGTGCCGATGAAGGCGCAGACACATTACCAGCCGCATCAGTAATACTAGCGGTCAGTGATACATCACCTTCAGCGACCGGTGACGTCGTTGTTAACGAGATGGCGTCGTTGGTCACATCACTGCTACTAACAGTCCCCGAAGCGATCACACCAGACGCATCAGATACTTCAACGAGATCCCCCTCAATAACCGCTGTTCCATCAAGCGCTGAAGTATTGAAACTGACCTCCATTGTCAGCGTTGTGGCACTGGTAATGTCGTCAGAGTCTGATACACCCAAGTCGACACTTGATTGTAAGTCAACGCCTGTAGGCGCAGCTGCCGCCACCTTATCAACCGCCTCTGCTTGTGCGGTAACCACATCATCAATCGATGTTGCTGTTTCCATCACCGCAACGGTATCCTGAAGATCGGTCAATTGCTCTGCGGACACCAAGGACACACCCAGGTCATCGCTTAAAACTGATGCAACCGCACTTGCATCAATCGCAATCACCACGGGGGTTTCTAACGCCGCGTTTTCGGTGATTAAATCAGCGAAATTTGCAAGCGCCTTACTCTCCGCCTCCGCATCATTCTGTGACGTCGCGGCAATCACCAAGACTGTGGCGATCTGCGCTGTCACAATACGGTTGGCCAACGCCGCCTCACTGGTATCCGACAACGGATCATAAGAGGATAACGACTCCCCTTCAGCTAGCGTCACGCCCAACGCGGCTTGCACCTGCGATTCAGCCTCTGCCACTGTCAGCACCTGCGCTGGGTCCGAGGCATTATTAATCACTTCGGCCACGAGCGTTGTCAGCGGGTTGACGACAGAATAACCCGCGGGCGCAGATAAACTCAGCTCATTAATGGCCCCGGTATCGGTGTTTACGCCGCCCATGATAATCAACTCGCCGGCGGCCGCAGCCCCTTCTACCAAGATCTCACCGTGGCTGTTTGAGGAAACATCGGCCAGCCGTTCGCTTGCATCTGCTACACCATCAGCATTCGCGTCTAGGTAAACCTCAGCCCCGCGAATATATCCGTCCGAAACAACAATCTGCGAAAAGCCCACCGTGCTGTTGCCAACATAGTCTTGGAGCCCACTTGCAGCGTCTGCGGGCGCTGCGTAGCTCACCTGCAAAGAGCCCGCAGCCAATCCCGAGGCAATGTTAAGAGTCGCTGTCATACCGCTAACCGAAACGCTATCAACCACCAGCTCTATGCCGCCCTGACGAACGGTAAAAGCTGAAGCTGCGGGCGTATTACTTTCTAGCAAATTACCGTCATAGGTAAGAACGATCGTTTGACTGGCCGAATCACTCGCAAGAGATTCAATCGCTGCGGCCGTAGGGTCTACAGTAACCGAGATCGCCGCACTCGATTCTGACGTTTGCTCTCCCACTGTTTGTCGCACGACAACGTTGTAGTCACCTGCCTCGGCAAGCTGAAAACCGCTGCCCTGCCCGGCCACCCAGTTAACCCCGCCGTCACTGCTATACTCCCAAGTCGTTTCGGGGTCGACATCTAATCCCGCCACCGTAAAGTCGGCAACTGAAGTAACGTTGTCGCCAGCTACGCCAGTATCGGTTCCCAGCGCTAGTGTCGGCGCGCTTGGCGGTGGAACGCCATCATCGCCACCGGCAGCAACCGCCACCCCAACTGCGGCCAAACCCAAGCCGACCCAACCGAGGGTCGGGAGAGAAAAGCCGTCTGAACCGTCGTCTTGCAAAGCTTCTGCCACGCCCGACTCCGAAGACGACCCTTCTGCGCCTGAATCGGAAGCCGCACCTGCGTCACCAGAGGCGGCTTGCGCATGCTCACCCTCATGCGCTGTATCTTGCTCTTCGTCCTCATCTTTTTGCTGACCCTTGACACGGCCATCGGACATTAAATCATCGTAAACATGCGGTTTTGCATCTGCCTGCGCCAACAAGAGATCTGTTGGCTGAATCGCTAGATCCGGCATCCCTTGTACCATCTGATTGCGTTCAACCACATCAGGCACTGCAGGGACAGCGCCAATAGACACTACTTGCTCAGTTGCGTTTTGATTAGCAGCGTCGCCGTTACTCTTAGCTAAGGATGTGGCCACACCGCTTTGAATTTGGTTTTCTTCGCTCATTTTATGTTCTCTCATCGCAGATGAATGGGTTTTGTATAAATAGTTAAAATAGTATGCCAGTTTATCGTTCGCCCATCGACTCGACAAGCGTTTTCGCGATCGGTTTTAAAAGGTAATTAAGCACGGTATTTTTTCCTGTTTTGATTTCAACCGTTGCCGTCATACCCGGCAATATTTGCAAGTCTGCATCGGGCTTACCGCTAAATTGCCGGCCATCGGTGCGCACATGTACGCGGTAATAAGGAACATCGCCCTGTCGCGTTGCGTCCTCCAACGTATCAGCACTGATGTAGAATAACGTACCCGGCAAATCACCATAAATGGTATAATCGAAGGCATCTATTTTTACTGCCGCCTTCTGGCCTTCACGAATAAAACCTATATCTGCGGGGGACACTTTAGCCTCAATGACAAGATCGTCTTCAACGGGGACAATTTCCATCACGTCTTCACCCGGCCGAATCACACCTCCTTCTGTGGTCACGCGAATATTTTTCACAACACCCGTCACCGGCGCTTTAAGCGTTTTTTGCCGAAGTTGACGCTGCCTTTGCACCAATGCCTGCATCACACCTGCAAGTTCGGCTTCGGTGTCATTAAACTCCGCTTGCACATCTTGAAAATAACGATTCTGCGTGTTGGTGATCTGGGCTACGAGTTCGGCCTCTTGGCGCTGTAACCGCAAAATTTCCGTCTTACTCACATCGCCTTGTTTTTCCAAAGGCTCATTCATCTCAATCTCTTCTCGCACCAAAGCAAGAATCCCTTCGACAGACCTAATTTCTGCCGCTTGCGCAGAGCGGCGCTTAGCAAACAGTGCCTGCTGACTTTCGATAAACTGCGGATAACCCTGCGATACTTTGGGAAAATTAGGTTCAGTCCCATAGGTCTCTGCTTCCAACCGTGCCATCGTGGCCGACAACCCCGCGGCGCGCGCTTCAGCCTCTCGGTAGTCTGCTTCAGCATCGGTTACGTCAAACTGCGCAATCACTTGTCCTTTAAATACTTCGTCCCCCGCCGATACGGGCAGTGCCAACAGCACACCCCCATCTTGCGACTGCACAATTTGATTTTTTGAGCTGGGAATCACTGCACCGGGTGCTCGCGCCACCTGATCAATTTCTGAAACATACGCCCAAACCAAAAAACTGGCGACAGCGAGCGCAGTGGTAAATAAGACTTTGCGTGGCTGTCGCAGTTCGTCTTGCAACTGCGCGTCGCTCCCCGCCTCGGGTTCTGAAGCCCCCAAAAACCACAAATTCACGACACACCCCGCTCGGCCGCTTGCTTGTTTAAGTGCTCAATGACTTTGTCTTTGGGGCCATCAATCAGAATTTTACCCGCGTCCATCACAATCACCCGGTTCACATGCTTGAGAGCGGCAGCTTTGTGCGTGGCCAACAGCACCACTGCATCACTAGCAACTTCATTGAATAAATGCTGCATCACGCGATTTTCAAGCTGCGCGTCCATCGAAGCGGTTGGCTCATCAAGCAGCAGTATTTTCGGTCTTGCAAGTAACAGGCGAGTAAGTCCTACTAACTGCCTCTGCCCACCGGACAACCCCTTACCGCCCTCTGAAATATGTATCTCTAAGCCTTTTGGATGCCTCTGAATCGCGCGATCAAGCCCCGTCAAAGCCGCAGCTGCAAGTATTTGTGTATCGCTTAGAACCGGCAAGCCCAACACCAGATTCTCGCGGAGAGTGCCATTAAACAATCGCACTTCCTGTGGCAAATAACCCACATGCTCACGCACAAACTCTACAGCAAGGTGCTGAAGATCAACGCCATCTAGATAAACGCCACCTTTTTGTGGTTTATACAAGCTGGCTAAAAGTTTAATCAGGGTCGACTTGCCCGACCCAACTGTACCCAAAATAGCGATACGATCAGCGGGTTGAAGGGCGAGCGTTTCAATACTCAAAGAGGGGGTGTTTTCTTCGTAGGCGAACTCTACGTCGGTAAGCGTTACCGCACCTTTACAATGATCTGGCACCACCAGCCTGGTGTGCTCACGCTCCCCCGGCATGGCCATAATGCCATCGAGCACGTCCAGTGCAATTTTCGCATGCTTCCACTGAACGATTAAATTAGGAATTTGAGCGAGCGGCGTAAGCGCTCGACCCGAGATAATGGAACATGCAATCAGCCCGCCCATTGTCAGATTACCCGCTGAAATCGCGTAGGCGCCCGTCGCAATAATGCCCACATAACTCAGTTGCTGAATGGATTGCGCCGAGCTCGTCGACACCGCGGTCAGTAAACGCGATTTCAGCTCGCTGCCGCTAATGATGATCGTTAACTCACGCCAACGCTCTAATACCTTCCATTCCGCCGCAGCCGCCTTTACTGACTCGATTCCATCGATCGCTTCAATTAGCAAGCCATTTTTTTTGTTCGATTCCGCCATATGCTCAGCGGTATAACGCTCGATTGGGCCCTTCATAGCTAAGCCCACCAGTAATCCGAGGGGCAGCATAATTAGCGGAACCAATGCTACGGGCCCAGCGATCAGATAAATGACTAAAATAAACAAAAGGGCGAACGGCGCGTCGGCCAAAATAAACAGTGTGCTGGATGTCATAAAGTTTCGCACTGATTCAAAGTGGCGGATCTGAGCGGCAAACGTTCCAACCGTACTGGGCCTCGAATCGCAGCGAATATCGAGGGCCTTGTTAAAAAAGACGCTCGACAATTCAATATCAATGGCCTTACTAGCACGGTCAATCATCTGCGCACGGACGAGTTTCATAACAAACTCGAAAAAAATCGCCATAAGCACCCCAATGGTAAGGACCCACAACGTGCTGAACCCCTTTGTTGGAACCACACGATCATATACCTGCATCGTATACAGCGCAGACATCAGCCCAAAAAGGCTAAGCATAAACGTCGCGAAGACCGCCTCAAAAAACACCCAGCGACGTTTACGTATCGCATACACAAACCAATCTTTCGCCGAATACTCATTGAGCACCGCCTGCGCGCTCGCGTCCACATCTACGCACAAACTCAGACAGACACCCCGCCCCAACTGCTCTTCCGACACCCACTGCGTCGACCAGTCCGCAGCTTCGAGTAAATAACGCTGATTCTGAATACCGCGAATGAGCTTGATGTCCGAACCCTCCTCGGAGACCCAAAGCATCGGTAGCTGGCGCTTTTCTAGGGAGGCCACGGGTACCCTGAGTACCTTGGCACCGGCAAAGCGGATCTGCCACAAGGTCATCGCCCGATCGATGAGTGGCATACGCTCAAGCTCAACGCCCTCTGGCGTTTTTTCTTGATAGGCAAAACGATGCACGGGCACCGCAACTCCCTGAAGTGCCGCCAATCTCGAAAGTAATTGCGCTAGGGTCTCATCATTTGCAAAAAGGGAAAAAGCTCCGGATTTGTCGGGTTCTACCGGTTTTGGCAGAGTTGCCTCGGGTGGTTGCGAATCGCTTTGCGTCTCATCCACTTATTGGATCTCCAACAAGCGCTGACACATCACCAGAGAGGATCTGCAATTGATAAGACGCCATCAGCAATAAAGTCTCATACTCCACTAGGGTATATTCCGCTTGAACGGCCTCACGCTGAGCATTGAGAACGTCCAACCATGACTTTCTGCCCACCGTATACTGGCGCAAATATGATTCAACCACCTCGGCGGTCGCCGTGACCAAACGCTTAGAGGGAGCTAATTGCAGCAAAGCCGCCTGGCGCTCTCGCCACGCAATTTGCACTTGGCGCCGAACGTCACGACGCGTCGCGTCAATCGTGCTTTGCGCCGCTCGCTTGCGCGCCCCAGCGGCTGCTATTGACGAACGTGCCGACAGACCTGCACCGGGCTGAAAGTCCACCGTCAAATAAATTTGCTCACGTTCTTGCGCGAACAATAACTCACCAAACTTACGCTCGTAGTTGAGTGAAAGTTGCGGGTAAAGAGCCGATTTTGCGACTTTTAAATTTGCCTCCAGACCCGCTGACTGCGACTTAAGTTGCTGTAACTGCGGCGAATATGCCAGCGCTGCATACTCAATCTGCGCGAGCGTTTGATCCGTCATTGCCGGCGTTTTTGGCGCCCTGATAGCGGTTACTTCAGCACCCACGAGCTGTTCTAACTGGGTTCGAGCAATAGCACTCGCACTTTCAAATTGCAGTTGTTGTGATTTTGAAAAAGACAGGCGAGCCTCGGCAAGCATCGCGTCTACATCAGGGCTTGTGGCGGCAGCGACCCGTCGTTGAATGATCTGATAAAGCCGTTGATGCTCTTTAACATTCGACGTGGCAATCACCGCTTTTTGCTGCGCGCGGTACAGGTCGATAAAAGCGCTTGCGGTGTCTGTTAATACGATCTGACGTGCGTCCTCAATATCGGCCAGCGCCATTCCACTGCGCGCTATTGCAACATCGATTTGGCCCGATAAGCGTCCGGCACTCCAAAGTGGCTGGCTTACCACAGCCGATGTTTGATCCTCACCGTCTGCGGCACTCCGAGCACTGGCGACAAACGCAGGAAAACGCGCCCAGCGCGCCGCCGACAGCTCACCTTTTGTCGCCTGATAATCACCCTGACGACTGGCGATTAACGGATGGGTTGTCAACGCGGTGGCGAGCGCCGCCGACACACTCAGAGGTTTCTCGGACGAATGAGCCAGTAGGTCACTGGCTGCAGCATGCGGCATGAACGGGATGACGACCGCAACGAGAGCAGATCTTATAAACCAGCGATCAGGGAAGTGATTTAAAATCATGAAACACTCTAGTAAACAAATCGGACGTTTCCGCACCACAATGACAAGGGGGAGGCATGCGGTTCTTATCGCCCATTATCAGCCTTTGTCGACCATCCATGGTAACGTAAGACAGTGTCATATGGCTATACCATAGTGATTCGAAAACCCGACGCCAGCACCAGCGCTTCAAGGATATAACCGTCGGTGCAACTCAGAACTGATACACCACTGCACCTTCAAAGCCAACGTTGCCTAACAACCGCTGAGGCAAAAAAAGAGCGGTCAATAATTCGCGCCAACAAATTGACAGAGCAGATTTAGAATACGCTAAAATCCGACGAATCAACATTGGTTTAACGCTTTGAAATCGATTAAAGTAACGCTTGGCTGATATTTATTCTCAAAGAGAGCACTCCCAATGGCGAAAAAAATGGCGCTAGATACGAAACGACTGGACACAAAACAGTTAAATGCGGTGATTAAGGACGCACAAAGTGAAATTGCAAAAAGAGAGCGATTCGAGCAGGCCAAGACCGAGATCCATAAAATTATCGGCAAGTACAAGCTCGATGCTGACGATATAAAAGCCCTACTGGTTGCACCGAAAAAAGTGAAAGCAAAGACTCGCGTTGGCAAAAAAGTTGCAAAGGCACCGCTGCCTGCGATGTTTAAAAGCCCCGATGGTACGCACGCGTGGTCGGGTCGTGGACGAAGCCCCTTTTGGGTGAATGAAATCTGCGAACAAGAGAACCTGACGACCGCAGCATTTAAAACAGACGCTCGCTACAAAGCTTAAGTAAAGGGCCCCGCACTTTATGCGCTTCGGCCATCGGTATTGCGAGATGATCGTGGTGTGGCGTTTTGTTGCACAACATTAAAGCGGAGCGTCGATCGCCAGTGACGGTCAAAAGCAATGGCAGAGAGGCGCAGGGCGGCCTCTTTGCATGTTAAGCGGGTTGCTGTCGCGTTAGCTGATACTATTTACAGCGAGGATGACTCGCTTAAAACGTTTTACATCGTCTTGCGACGCTGTTCTTTTTGAGTCGCTTGTTCACCGCGGGTTAGAGGAAACTTGCGTTCGATCATCCGTTGAGTAGACGCAATATCGTGTTCACCTCATTGACTGTCTCACCCGTCGAATCAACAATGGGCAAGGTCGTTGACATCTTTAAATGGAGCGTTCGCGGTGTTAACAAACTCGAGAACAAACCCGCATCCAGCTTAACGGCCTCACTAAGCGCAGACATCAGCTTTATCTCTAAAATTCCTGCATGGGCGGCATCGGCTGATACCGCCAAAATATCAAAAGCACCGATAGAAACCTTGAGTTTTAGGAATGACCGCCACACTGTCAGGTCAACGCTCTGCGTGGGTTCGTCAATCGACGCGACCGTGCCATCGGACGTCCATTCAACAAAGATCTGACAATGAAGGCGTGACTCACCCGAGTCAAATTGGTTGTCAATGCCTGACGTAATCTCAAGATCAAAGGTCGCTGCGCCCTCGCCAACTGGCAAACTCTCAAGCGGAAAGCGCAACACCGCTTCTCGATAATCCCTACCGTTTGCACCATTTTGTAAATTTTCGATGTTCAAAGGCGCTGACCTCATGTCCACACTGATAGCCGTGCCAGTGCGGCTTACATCGAAACCGTCGTACTCGAATGCGCCTTGCTCCGGATTGTAATCGCGCAACACCGCCCGCGTGCCCGCCAACTTAAAATCCGTGGTATTTTCAGGCTCACCCGCATAATCATGGTTTCCCAATTGCGAAAAGTCATCGCCGGGCCCAATAATCCAATCACAATCACCCACGCTGGTGCCGGCTGATTCTGCCCACTCCACCGACCCGTTCGTTAACGGTTTTTTTATGATGCGTTGATTCTGCAGGCCATTGGCTTGACCACAAACCTCCCACCCAGTAGATACATCAGACGAATATCCGTCGCCGATTCGGTCTAAGGGGATATATGCGGTCATTGACCCCCTTACCAACATAATAACATCTTGGTTGGCTGCAAAATCTTGATAAGCAAAATCACATTGCTCGAGAATCGTCGAATGGCTTTTAGAATCACAAATTACATAGACACCCGCGGGCTCTATGACCGCATCGCTTGGAAAATCAATCCAAAATACCCACAAACCCCTCTCATCAGAACCTCCGCGTGCACCGGAGATGGCATAATTCTGTAGCGCAACCGATGTGTTGCCTGGATTGTAAAGCTCCAAATAACGATTATGCTCTGATCCTGCCGCGTACTCAGAAATAAACACCTCATTTGCGCTCACTGCAATCACATGCACAGTTCTAAATACCTGGGCCGCATTGTCGGCTTGATCAATCGCCGTGTAAGTGATCGTGTACGTTCCTGCAACCGTGCTTGCGTCGATCTCCATGGACACTGAAACGTCTAATGCCCCATCCACGTCATCCGATGCCGTCGCACCAAGATCTAGATACGGTGTACCCTGCCGATGGACTTGCGCCGTGTCGCCGGTGAGCTGTACAACCGGCGCAACATGATCTGCCACCATCACTGTTCGCTGCCGTTGCGCCCGATTGCCGGCCGCATCAACGGCTGCATAGGTAACCTGATAAGTACCCGCCGAGTCAAAATCGACCGTGCCGTTAACGCTTACGGAAACATCTCCATCTATCTGGTCATACGCACTTGCGCCCGCGTCCTGATAAACCGTGCCTTGCTGGTGCGTAATGGATGTGTCTCCAACCAAGGTAATCGTTGGGGGTGTGTCATCCTCGCTAGGGCCTGTAATCGCTACCACAAGCCCCCACTGCGACAGAGGCGCTAGACCCGTTGCGGCCAGCGCCTGAAAATAATCATTTGTCAGCGTCGCCGCATCACCACCCTTCCAACTACCGTTAACATCACCGAGCTGTAGCGCCACAAAATTCGCATTACGCGTATTTAAAACGGTCACAGGCAATCCCAAAGGGAGCGCTGTCACTGATTGGCTATTGATTAGGTACGCACCCTCACCTGCATTGGCGTCGGCACCCCAAAATGGGAAACTCTCCGAAATAAACAGCCACTCAGACGTTATGGCTGAAGGCAGCTTGACGGCGATTTTAAGGATCATCAGAGCATCTGCACTGGTCACTCGACCGTCTTTATTAACATCTGCGGCAATAAATTGGTACGGCGAAATCTCGGGGGCTTGTTTGGGACCGGCACCATCTGGGTCACTGTTAGGGTTTATACCAACGGCAATTTTAAGCGCCGCCAAGGCATCGGACGATGTTATTACCGCCGCACCCTGCGACGCCTCTGAAGCTAGATCGCGCTCGGCAAAAATGTATAGATCCTGCTCTCCCACTGCAGTGTCAACCACTACCTCGTAACGTCCATCTTGGTCCGTTATAGATTCCGCGAGGGGCGTGTGTTTTTTTCCGTCAGATACGTGCCCAAGATGGACTCGCACATCGTTTAACAACGTTCGAGACGACCAGTGGTAAATCTTACCCCCGACAACCGAAATCAGCTCATCCGACCCGTTGACCGAAAACTCGTTGCGCGGGCGAATATTGGCGTTCTCTGATACGGCTGCTTGTTTAGTATATTTGACCTCTACTTCCTGAACAGGTTTGCTGAGGGCGGTCGAACCTGACGTAGTATCCGGCGATAGGCCATCGCCACAGCCCGACAAACTCACAAGCAGAGTCGTGGCCAATGCATGATATAGCGCCTTTAAAGCCCGCAAAGCGCTCTGATCGTTAAGGAACACGGCGGCGGTATTTCCTTGCGAAGCCATAAAAGCCAAGTAGCATAACAACCAAAACCACATTTTGATCTGTCACTAATGCTCGCGACGCTCGCAACCTTAGCACTCAGAACCACAAGTCGTTGGGCAGGGAAAGGTGGATATCCAGAGAATTTAAATCAACCTGATTATCAACCGATAATTTTGATCGTTGAAACCTCAAAGATACTGGGAAACGACGCACCATAAACTGCACGCTTAGGTACTGAAAAGGGTCGCGACCGTCTGCAACGGCTTCTGTTGTCGCACTGATCGCACCCAGTGAGCCCTCGGCAACCGCGTCAAGGGACCATTCGGATGATCCATACCCAAACGCCAACGACACCTCCTCAGAGAGTGCGTATCGCAACCCCAAAGAAACCTCTCGCAAGGTGGTGTCGGTGGTCACTTTGGCGTTAACTGGTGTATCTCCAAAAGCTCCAGAAAGATCACCTGCGAGGTCATAGGCAACGTAGTCGGCTGCGAGTTCGGCCGTCCACGCCGGTGACAAGCGCATATCTTTCTGATAGCCAAAGCCGTGAAAAGTCCCGTCGGCAGAGCCTTCTAAGGTCACAGATAAAAAAGATGCTTCTTCACTCGGAGAATAACCCCCGCCTGCGCTGACAAAAAAGCGCCCCCAAACAGAATGGTTCGCGTTCAGCTTTAGTCCCGCACCGCCGGTTTTAAATGTGGCGGTCTTACCATCTATCTGCAAAGCCTGGGCGGATTTTGCATAATTCGCGATTACCTCGCTGCCAAATTCGACTTCAGCTCGAAGGTCCAAGCTAACTGACAAAAAAAGAAAAAAAGGTATGAAATTTTTGGCAGTCTTCAGTGAACATTTATTCATAGAGAGGTGCTCATCACGGTCACACTGAGCGTGCAGCATGAGGAAGCCGCAGTCATGCCAACACTCAAGTAAATTAAACGACGTCGTCTCATTTTTAACCGGCTACCGCGCACCAAAATCTTGGTTTACTGATAAGACAAAAGCTGCCAGTATGCTTGAAACATACGATTTCAAAGCGCACATGACTTCCAACGAACCGGCTCAACCTTCGGGGTCAGCGTTTAACTGAACCCCTAGTATCTTCGACCTAATTATCGCCCACACAAAGCGGTGCGTACCTGATATTTGCATTTGTTCCGTAATTCCGACCTTGGGCAACGTAACTGTTTGTAATGAAAGCCCTGCGTTTGGCACTTGTATCATCGGCGCCATAGGGTGGGCTTATTGTCCAATAATTGATGTTCCCTCGAGGCCATTTGAGAGTAGAGTCCCACGACCCATCAGAATTGGGGCCTGCAATACCGCCTGCACCCAAAATGTAAGTATTTACCTCCACAGCATCCGCCAACCGACCATTCATACTTATGCACCAATCTACCGCTTTCTGCCACAACATCTTCCTAAAATATTTGTTGGGCCCTACTCTCACCTCATCTCTGGCTGCTCCAGTGCCATAAGTGTTTGAAACTGCCTCAGAGCCGAGAGGCGGTCTTATGAAGGTGAGGCCCGCAACGTCATAACGACTCTCGATAGACCCTGCTATCTGCCCAGTAATTGCTGGTGGAATCGTAATAGACCACTCAACCGTGACTTTGGCAGTGGCTGTCGCAGTTTGACCGCCGTTATCGGTCGCCGTGAAGGTCACCGTAGTATCACCAAACGGAAACGCGTTAGGCGCATCGTTGGTCACCGTCGCCGTGGGGCTGGGGTAAGGTGTGCTCGGCGAAGCTGAGGCAGTCCAGCCTGCGAGAAAAGCCGCAGTCGTGCTGTCACTTTGGGCGACTCCACTACTGCTCTCTTGGGCCTTAACTGTTATAGCCGAAGGCGCTGTAATGATAGGATTAGCAGCCTTGGCGACGGTCACAGTGGAGACGGCTACGCCCGTTTTATCGCGACTGTCTGTCACCGAAAAGGCCACGGTAGTGTTACCAATTGGGAACGTTGAGGGCGCATCAGTAGCGAGCGTGGCGCTGTCAAAGGCAGTATAGGTCGCGCCTGCCAAAAACGCGGTAATCATGCTATCCGTGGCAGCAAGCCCGCCACTGTTCGCGGCTATTACACTAATGCTTGAAGGTGCTGTGACCGCGGGCGCACCGGCTTCATTTAGAGTGACCGTGGCCGTCGCGGTGCTTGTCTTTCCGTTACTAGCGGTCAAGGTGAAGGTCACAGTCGTTGCACCGATTGGGAACGCATTTGGTGCGTTATTTGTCAACACTGCCGGAGTTGGGCTGAAGTCCACAAATGAAGCGGCGTCCAAGAAAGCCTGGATGGCACTGTCTGAAACGGCAACGGTACTGCTACTTGAAGCCACTTCCAAACTGATATCAGAGGGGGGTGTTATCTCAGGTACCGAGCCCGCAATAGCAATTGTCGCGCTCAACTCTTGAACCTTTGTCCCATCAGACGCTCGCATTAAAATGCCAGGGTTCACCGCTAGATGATAACTGCCCTCCGCTAACAGGGCGTCAGCTGGCAGTAGCGTATTTATCTTCGCAATGGCGGCTAGCAATTTGAGGTCGATCGACGCTGGCGTCGCCGCCCCTGCCGACGAAAGCGACAACATATCGCTAGCTCCGTTGACGACTTCTACCACAATATCGGTGCCCGAACGCAACGTGTAAGTCGCAGTGATTGTCTGCGCAGGTACCGAAATAGTCGCTGTTGTACCGTCGGAAACCCAGTCTATCCGAATTGGCACAATGACTTTTCGCTCTCCGGTATCGGCAATCGCATCTGAACCATCTAGCAATTTTACGGTCACTATCGACGAGCCGGAACCTGCAGGCAGATAGTCCAAGCCAAAACTCAGAACTGGTGAACGAAAGTCGTTACCGCTCAGGGTGTTCTCAATATTAAGCAACGTCAATGGCTGCGAAGTGGTGTCCACATGAAGCCTTCCATCGACGATCGTCGGGGTCAATGTTGACATAATATCGGTCTTAGTGGAGGGGTCGTAGTCGGTAAGCACAACATCCGCAGAGGAGAGTTTGAAGGCATCCGCGATCTTTACAACTGCCATCACCGCAGATATCTGCTCTCCAGTTGCCGAGGCCACGGGCAGTGTAGTGGTCATCTTGAGGTTATAGGTACCCTCGTCTAACAGTGACTCAGCAGCGACTAAAGCATTAACCTTAGCAATCGCCGACAACATCTTGACGTTCAACGTCGCAGGTGTTGCTGGCCCAGCCGCTGTAACCGAGATCATATCGCTATCACCGCTCGCAACCTCTACAGTGATATCTGTTCCAGAGCGTAATGTATAAGTCGCCGTTATCGTCTGCTCGGGTAGCGTAATACTGGCTGTTGTGCCGTCTGAGACCCAATCGACCACTACTGGCATGGTGACCTTTCTCTCTCCTGCGTCCATGACATCGTCCACGCCGTCAAGCAGCTGAATATTAAGGGTTCCGGAGCCACTGCCCATGGGTAGGTTGGCAAGACCGAAACTTAATACCGGCGATTGGAAATCTCCACCGGTCATTGCGTTCTGAATATTCTTTAAGTTAAGTGGCGCAGCACTGGTGTCAACCGCCAAGACATCACCCATCAGCGTCGGCGCCAGCGTACTGGTTTCAACACGGCCTAATACTGGGCTATAGTCTTGTAACGTGATCGCATCAGCGGACAGCGTAAACGGATCAAACACTCTCACTGTGGCGTTCAGTGACTCAACTGGGACAGCGGTGGGTGAAATTAAGCCCATCGACGTCTTGATCGTCACATTGTAGACACCCGCCTCAAAGAGCCTCACCCCCATGCCGGGCAACTTGGCATTGGCTTTGGCGAGTATTTTTAGAATATCAAACGTCAACGCACTCGACGCTCCTGACGCCAACGTGACAAAGTTGTCGTTGGCACCGTAGTTGGCAAATTCAATGGCGATATCTGTCCCAGAACGCAGGGTATACTTCGCCGAAATCGCCTGCGGCGGCATTGTCAAGCTTGTGGTCGCGCCGTCTGATTGCCAATTGACTGTGACCGTAGCGGTCAGCTTTCGCTCACCCGCATTCAAAGTACTGTCAGCACCATCAATCAAAGTGAACTCAAATGTATCGGCACCACTGCCCGCTGGCAGACTTGCCACATCAACATGAATTTTGGGCGAGGTGTGAGCTGCGCCACTTAATGCATTGGTCATATTCCGTAAATTCAACGGCGCACTCTGAAGGTCCACGCTCAACTCGCCCTGACTTTCGGCGAACGTGAAGGCGCTTGTTACGCCTTGCAATGCCCCTGCGTAATGATCGGTAAGTGTCACACGCGTACTCGAAATCACGAGTTCTTTGTCGTCAGCAATGCCATTAGCGTTGTCATCTACGATCTGGGCACCGGTTCCATTAGATTGGTACAGGGTGACCTGAGATTCGTTGAGTGAGGCCTGTAAGGTAATCGCAGAAACGTCATTCAAAGTCACATAAGCTGCGGAATCGATCGATGTAGCAAGATCTAGCGTGCCACCACTGGAAACAACGCTTTGAACCTGCGCGACTACCGCCGCACTCAAATCAGTGATTTCAGACGCCGCCTGTTCTTTAATCCTCGACAGCGCAGCAGCATTGTTAGATCCCAAGTCATTGACCGTTAACGCATTGAATGCCGCCGCGACGGCCGCGTTAGAGTCATTGGTTTTTTCAAGCACGTAGTTGGCAGCAGCCACGACTTCGTCACTGACTGCAGCTCCGCTCTTTAATGCAATCAACGCGCCCAACCCGCCTGCCTCCGTGGACTGCAAGTCTTTGACAACCGCATTTTGAATGTTCGCCAAGTGCGCGGTATTAGAAAAATCAAGCGCCCCACTTATATTACTGACTTCAGACGACTCGCCTTTTTGTGCCTTGCTAGTTTCAACGGCAACAGTGGCAATAGATTTCAATGCGGCCGCTACCGCTTCTTCGGGCGACACCGTCACTCCCGCTGAGGATGCGGTGGCTTTGACGGCTTCGGCAACGGTTACCATGGCCGTCATTACGTTTTGCGCAAGTACCTCTGCTTCAAGCGCCAGAGCGGGATCTGCGTTCTCATCAAAGGGATTGAAGGTCGCAAGATCAATGCTTTCTGAAAGGCCCAAAGAGGCTTTGAAATCTGCCTCGGTAAAGGTCTCGCCAGGATCAAGGTCTTCGCTTGCAGCAACAAACATTGTAGTTAGTGGCGTAACAACCTTTGCAGTCGACGGCGCTTTTAAGACCACACCGGTGTTGGCATAGCTCTCGCCTGAACTCGAATCGACCGTATCAGCTCCCATCGCTACAATGACCGAGTAGTTTGCCGGTGCATTACCACCTTCCATGAGCGCATACGAGCCGTCCGTTTCCGTTGTTACTAGCGGTTCGTCCGCATCACAGACCGCATTATCATTGTAGTCAAGACACACAATCGCCTTCGACAATGGTCCCTTGACGGCATAACCCAATTTTTCTTGTATGTCTTCGATCGCAAAAGTCGCATTAACACTCGCTATACCCCTGCCTGTGGAGAAGGTCAGCGGGAGCGCAGTGGCAACGTTCACCGTGTAAGTGCCCTCGCCCAACAAACTTTCCACCGACTCAAAGGCTGCGACCTTGGCAAACGCCGCCAGAATTTTGACGTTAAGTGATGCAGGTGTCGAAGCCCCTGCGCTGGTAATTGAGATTAAGTCGGCCAAGCCGTTTTCAATTTCAACATCAATACGCGTTCCCGACCTGTCGACGTAATAGCCGGCGAGCGTCTGCACCGGCATGGCGACCGACGCACTGCTTCCGTCAGATGTCCAATTGACCGCGACAGGTAAAACCACCATTCGCTCGCCAGTGTCGCGCGTACCGTCAGCCCCATCTAAGAGCGTGATCTCGATCGTGTCTGTCCCGGAACCCACAGGCAAACTATCCAACGCAAAGCTCAAGATGGGCGAGTTAAACGAAGCCCCATTGACCGCGTTTTGCATATTCAGCAAATTGATGGGCTCTGCTGTGGTGTCGAGGCTTAAGGCCCCGTCAGTGTATGTGGCTGTGAACGGCGTAGATTTTGTGGTCGCCGATGCTGGGTAATAATCGCTCAGAGTTACGACGTTACCCGCGAGCTTGAAGGCTTTTTCAACGGCGACTGTTCGGTTGACGCTCGCCTCATTGCCTGCAGCATCGACTGCCGTATATGCCAAGATGTAAGAGCCGACAGCGGATGTGTCAACCGCGCCCGAAATCGACACGTCGATTGCAGAGTCCACATTGTCGCTGGCCGTCGCGCCAGGCTCTGTGTAGGTGCCACCGTGATATATCTTGATCACACTGTCGCCCGTCAAAGTGACCGTGGGCTTGGTTTGATCTGTAATGGTAATCGTTCGAACCACACTGCTAGCCGGATTTCCTGTGCGGTCATTGGCAACAAATATGACCTCTGTGGACCCTAATGGAAAGATTGCTGGCGCATTATTACTCACAGTAACAGGCGTATTACCATCGCTCGCCGTAGCGCCTGCCAAGAATTCGTTGATCGCTGGGCTTGTACCACTTAAGCCAGACGCATCGGCCGCTGCCAAGGTAATGCTCGCGGGGGCATTAATGATAGGCGCGGGATAAACGGTCACTGTGCGCTCGATAGTCGAGGTGTTACCCGCCGCATCCACGACCGTGTACACAACGGTATACGTACCAACAATGCTCGTATCGACATTGTTGACGACCACGGGTTCAGGCACAACGTCAGATTCAGTCGCACCCACGCACATGACCCATACTCGTGATGCCGCAACACTCGGATTACTTACATCTGCCGTATTACTAAAGTGATTGCTCGGTATGGCGGCTTCGCCAGTTCCTGCAAACGCGCGTGGGGTGAAAGTAAACCGCTTTGCATCATTACTCGCTGGTGCGTCGCTCGTCCAGTACTTCGACTGCTGTTGTGGCCAGCCTGCATTATTTACGTCCGGAGTTACCATAGTGTCTTGAAAAACACCACCGCTACCAACCGGCAATAAATGCTCGGCAATCTCTGCTCGGGTCGGCAATCGACCGTTTTGACTTTCGCACCAAGCAACCGCGGAGTTGTAAGGCATACGCCTAAAAAAGAGGTTAGTCCCAACCCAAGGCTTACTCGCTGCAGCAGTGTTGCCTGATGTGCACTGTGATGCTCCGTCACACCAGTCTGCAAACGGCGCCTCGCCACCTAGCGGGGGTCGAGTAAACGTGAAATCTCCGGATGCATAGTGACCCTTCACCGTGACATCGTCCGATGTGCCCAGAGTACCATCTGGACCATTACCATTGGTAATATCTGAAGGTATCGTAATCGGCGTTATCGTGGGTGCGGCAGCTAAGACCATGACCGAGTATTCAACTTGCGCATCCACATTATCATCGGCACTAGCGCCAGCTTCATTGTAGGTGCCGCCGGCGACAACCTCGACTACACTGTCGCCCGTCAAAGTGACCGTGGGCCTGGTTTGATCCGTTACCGTCACCAAAGCAGTGACTGGGTTAGCCGCATTGCCTGCTCTGTCGGATGCACTAAATGTGACCGTTGTTGCGCCCAGCGGAAAAACAGCAAGCGCATTATTAGTGACAATAACGGTATTGGTGATGTCGTCTGTCGCAGACGCGGCGGCAAGAAATGTCAGAATTTCCGCATTGGTCCCGCTAACACCTGCTGCATCAGTTGCGGCAACCGTAATGTTTGCTGGCGCCGTGATACTTGGAGCCGTTTCGTCTGCCAACGAGCCGGTATACTCGATAGCCGTTTCTACATTACTGGTTATTGCCGCGTTTAAGCTAGCCTGACTGTCAAGCGTGACATAAGCCGAGGCGTCAAATGTTGTAAGTTCTCCGCCAGTGCTTACGACCGCCGCAGCGGCAGTTGCTACAGATAAAATTTCCGCTGCTGCGTCTTGTTTCAGCAGCGAAACGCCATTCGCCTGAACGGTGCCAAAATCTGTGACCGTGAGATCGTCAAAAGCTTTACTGACCTGCTCCACGACCTGCGCCGCTTTCTCTAAAGCGAGTTCCAACACCTCAGCTGGAACTGTCACGCCTATTGCTGAGAGCTCCGAAGCCAAATCTCCATTCGCTAAGTCGTCCTCAACAAATTCGTTAAGCTCAGCTAAATGGAGGGGGTCAGAAAAATCGAATGCACCCGAAATATTATTGACGTTTTCGCTGGGCTCGCCTTTTATAATCTCTGACGATTCGATCACAACCTTGACAATCGAACTCATTGCAGCCTCGATCGCAACGCTTGCGTCGAGGGCTCCAGAACTAGATCCTTTAACCGAATCGGCAACCAGAAGCGCAGCCGTTACAACTTGCTGAGCTTTCTTTTCAACCTCCAGCGCGATTGCGGGATCTGCCCCATCAGCGAACGGATTGTAGGTGGAGATATCAACTGAAGCCGGCAAACCGAGCGCCGCAGCTAAATCGCTCTTGCTGAAGCTTGTCGCGGCAACCGACTTGAAGACGCCCATCTTCGAGCTGCCACCGGAACCTGTGCCGACATATTGCTGAGACTGATGATAGATTGTTGTAAAGGGGGTTATTACCGAACTGCCCTCGACTGCCTGAAACGTCACACCTGTGTTGGCGTAAGATTCACCACTCAAATAATCGATCGTATCGGTTTCCATCGCCGCAACCAAAGCATAGTTTGCCGGAGCATCCGCCGTCTCGATAAGCGAGAAAGAACCATTTGTTTCAGTTAAAACTGCCGGCTCATTGGCATCCAGTACGCCATCACTATCATAATCGAGAAATACTCGAGCATTGTACAGCGGCCCTTTGACAACATTGCCCGCCTGCACCTCACCCGCCACGGTGACGGTGGCACTGGCGGTCCCGACATTACCTGCTGTATCTGTGGCGGTAAAAACCACTGTGGTCACGCCGAACGCAAAGACGTTTGGCGCGTTCGTTTCCAACACAGTCGCCGAATCAGAATCTTCGAACGTGGCGCCGGCTAGAAACGCAGCTATGTCTGTATCGGTTGCATCCACGCCGCTCCCATTGAGAGCCGTCACCGTAACACTAGCCGGCGCAGTAACGACGGGGTCGACAGCATCGCGCACACTGATGGTCGCAGACGCTGTGCCAACATTGCCAGCAGTGTCTGTAACAGTAAAAGTGACCACTGTATCGCCCAAAGCTAATACTGCGGGGGCGTTATTGGTCACCAGCGGTTGTGTATCATAGTCTGTGAATACCACGCTCGATAAAAAGGCCTGTATCTGCTCATCGGTCGCCGCGACCGAAACGCCATTGGAGGCGCCTAGCGCGATATTTGCTGGCGCAGTTACATCCGGCGCCGTGGTGTCCACGACCCTCACAACCCGGCTCGCGGTGCCTTCGTTACCGGCTGCATCTGCCGCTGTGTAAGTTAAAACGTAGTCGCCTGGGTCAGTTATGTCCACTGAACCGCTGACAGACGCTATCATAGAACGATCTCGGTCATCAGCGACGGAACTGCCCGGATCAACAAACGGCGTACCTAACTCATGCGTGATCGTTGCTCCACCAATCAAGGAAATCACCGGCGCTTGTGTGTCTGGCTTGTTAGACGAGCCACACCCCACCAACACCAACACCACTCCTAAAATCCACAAACCTTTATTCACAATAAACCCTCTTTGACCATATCGTAAGAAACATATAATGTTTCACTAAAAAATGCATAGATGCGTGATAATGGAAATAGTACACGAAACTATTCATCTTTGGACGTTTTCTGAGCCCTATTTAAGGGCGAAAAGTCCTGTTTTTTGCATTTCTCTGTAATTTAGTCTGATCAAGACAACAAGGTAGCCTGTACTTTGCATTTGCTCACCACATTGGCTTAGCAAATCTGTTTAAAAAAGAGCCAATCTCGCTGCATCTCAATTTGGACGCTGTATGTAGAGCGATAAAAACTTTTTTATGAGCTTTTATTCCATGAAGTTGGAGCATAAGCGACGATTAAGCATAAGTCTACCGGAGAATATAACCAACTGAATACCGTGCGTTATTTCTATAGGTAATTGATGTTACAAACTATTTAACAAAACCCGATGACGTTGAGGTTTACCATTTGTACCGGTGTAATCTGCTGTGGGCTAGAGGTGCTATTCATCTCTATTTATTCCCAACGTAAAACCGCTTCAATAACTTATCTCCATAGGAATGGTTGAGCCGAAAACTACTGCTTTGGAGGCTTTTAAACATAAACAGAGCATGCATTCACGCAAATACATTGAGTCAACGGCAAATCGCCCTTTGGAAAGACCCACCTGACTCTTAAAAAAAATATAATTTTGAGAATAAAAGCCTTTTAGAGACTCATGGATAGAGATGCATAAAAAACAAGAGATGGGAAATGAGAGGAAAATGGATAAGAGATGGACAAGAAATAAACACGAAATAAAAATGAAGAAATGAAATGAGGTCAAAAATAAAAGCCTTAACAAAAAAGCACGCGCGCACCGAAAAACCCCCTATAATATTTATTCAAAATACAAATCTAAGGGGTGGTCGTGGGTCTTTGCGCAGTAGTTATGGCAGGCGGTTCGGGTACTCGACTATGGCCCCTTTCACGAGCCGCACACCCCAAGCAATTTTTGGCTTTGCACGGCGACGACACCCTCTTGCAGTCCACAGTCAAGCGGCTTGAGACGTTAGACATTCAGTCCTCTATTACGCTATGTAACGAAGAACACCGCTTTTTTGTCGCCGAACAGTTGCGCGCGATCAATAAGCTCGGGCGCATCATTCTTGAACCTGCCGGACGAAATACCGCTCCGGCCATCGCGCTCTCCGCACTCGCAGCCGTCGCTGATGACGATGACCCGCTACTTTTAGTACTTGCCGCCGATCATGTGATTGAAGATAACGACGCATTCACAAAGTCGGTTAAGGCTGCCGTGCCACTTGCCGAATCGGGCGCCTTGGTGACCTTTGGGATTACGCCCGATAGAGCCCACACGGGTTATGGGTACATAAAACGTGGCGAAGAACTTGACGCGGGCCACGGGTATCAGGTTGATGCGTTTGTTGAAAAACCCAATCAAGAAAACGCCGAGTTATTTCTAACCTCTGGTGATTACTACTGGAATAGCGGCATGTTCTTATTTAGGGCCAGTCGCTACTTAGAGGAGCTTAAGGCTTTTCGACCCGACATTTATGACGCCTGTTACCAAGCTAGCGCTGCATTGAAGTTCGATTTGGACTTTATACGCATTAACCAAAAGGCATTTGAAGCCTGCCCCAGCGAGTCTATTGATTATGCGGTCATGGAAAAGACCAGCAAAGCAGCAGTCGTACCCATGAATGCTCGTTGGAGTGATATAGGATCTTGGACGTCGCTTTGGGAAATCAGCGCGAAAGACGCGAACAACAACGCGACGAAAGGCGATGTGATACTGCACAACACACATAATTCGTACGTGAGGGCCGAACATAAACTGGTCACCACCCTTGGCATCAATGATTTAATTATTGTCTCGACCAAAGACGCGGTCATGATCGCCCATAAAGATCAGGTTCAAGATGTCAAACAAATCGCCGACACCCTAAAGAGTGAATCCCGCAGTGAATGGGAACTGCACCGCGAGGTATGCCGGCCCTGGGGGCAATATGACTCGATCGACAAAGGCGCGCGGTATCAGGTAAAGCGCATTACGGTCGCGCCCGGTGCAAAGTTAAGCGTGCAAATGCATCATCATCGTGCAGAGCACTGGGTGGTGGTGTCGGGTGCCGCGAAAGTCACCAAGGGCGAGTCGACATTTTTGCTTGCCGAGAATGAGTCCACATACATTCCTGTTGGCGTGGTGCATGCGCTTGAGAACCCCGGAAAAGTCGACCTAGAACTCATAGAGGTGCAGTCCGGCAGTTACTTGGGTGAGGACGATATCGTGCGCTTTTCTGACCAATATGGACGCGCGTGACCGCCTGAGCGCCATTAATAAAGCGCGCTCGATGCGCCTGTTTTATCAATTTTTTAATCGCGCCTGCGGCTCAGCTATGGCAGGCGAAAAAAAACTGGCTTACACGCCTGAAAGCTAAAAAAGCTCGGCGAAATGCGTGATCGGGGATCTATCAACTTTTGGTGGAAGATAACTTAGGTGAACTTGTCATAACGTGCGCTTTAGCAACTTTTTTGAAGGCGGATTTCATTATGAATGACAGTGAATGTTACTGAGGCTAGAGCCAACCTTTATAAACTAGTTGACGAACCGGCAGTCAATCATGAGGCGATGGTTATAACGGGCAAGCGCGGCAATTATTAACGATTCTCCAGTCTGGTCCATGACAAGCTCAGCCGCCTTTCGAAAGACTGGTGGGTGACTTGAGCGACGCGTATTGAAGAAGAATGAATATTCAGCGCTGGCTTGTCTCTCAGGTTATAAAAGCGGAAAAGGGTGTCAAGATATTGCGGCTTTGGACTCATTACGAATAGTCGTTGATTAACGTGGCTAACGTCATTAGATGCTTAAGTAACGATAAAACCCCTTATCGTGCTTCAAGAGATCTTAAGCATTTAAACAGTCACTCGCCTAAGCCATTGAGCAAGATCAGCCTCATCAAGCTTGGACTGAGACAGTAACACTATTTTTTGCCCCACCTCCTCAACATCCCAAATCGCATTAATGCCATTTAAATCGAGAATGAGGTCCATCACCTGGAATGCCATTGGTTTATTTCCGTCATTAAAGCAATGAGCCTGAGAAACAGCCGCTGCGTAGGACGCCGCCAGTGAATAAATATCTTCTATTAGGCCATAATTGAGTCGGTTTTCCACTCTTGACAGCGCGCCCTCAAGTGACTTGTCACCAGCCATTCCTTGAAGCTCATTGGGCTCTAACACCTCATCATGAATCGCAATAATGTGATCAACCGATAGCAGTAAAAAGCTCATTTATCTTTCAGGTAATCCAGTACTGGCTGAGTGATTGCCTTACGGGACTTAAGGCTGTGTCTTATTTCTTCAATCGATGCAGTGCGATGTTGCTCTTCGGAGATCGCCTCAGCAGGCACAAAATAACCGACGAGGGCTGAGTTTTTTAGGACTGCCACAGGCTCCCCGCCTGATTTTTCTAGAACCTTGTGAGGCTCGCGCATCTCAGTCATAGATGCAATATTTCGGGTCAATAGAGTCGCCATATCAAACCTCCGCTTAGGCAATAGTTCTTTTAATGTACATTAAAATGTATATTTAATCCACTATAGACTTTTAGCTTATAACTGCAGCGCTTTGAATAAACGACTACTCGTAATGAGTCCAAAGCCTCAATATCTTGACCGCCTTTTCCGCCTCTAAAACCTGATAGACAAGCCGGTGCTGAATATTAATTCTTCTTGAATAAGCACCGCTCAAGTCACCCACCAGCTTTTCGAAAGGCGGCGGAGTTTGCCATGGATCAGACTGGAGAATCGTTAATAATTGCTGCGCTTTAGTTTTTAATCCGGACGATGCTAGTTTTCGTGCATCTTTTTGGGCCTGCTTGGTGTAATACAGCGTCCACATTACCAATTTAATTCAGTCGCAGCGCTGTCAATGCTCTCCTGCATACCCTCTAAAATTGATTCGCGCATCCCTGGCACCGATAAAAGGTGCAAGGTTTCATTGATCGCATTCCAATCATCTTCAGCCAAAAGAACCGCATTGCCACGCTTGCCCGTTATAACCACCGGCTCATGGTTGACTGACGTATCGTCGATCAGTTTATACAGGTTGGCTCTCGCCTCAGTAACATTCAGTATCGTCATAATTAAATCCTCTGGATCTAAAAGTACGCTAATACGTACGTTTAGTCAAGTTCACCTGAGTTATCCTCCACCAAGAGTTGATAAGCTTATTTATCGCACGCCACGATTTTCCTTTGGCTTCGTTTTGTTACTTTTTTTATTCTAGCC
>CAJWCO010000016.1 GCA_913031145.1 uncultured Cellvibrionales bacterium
CTGTGATTCAGTATTTCAGTGATGTTCTTTGCGTATTCAGCAAAGACCCCCACTGATCACACAAACTTGCGTCCAGGAGTTGCTTGAACTCTAACCGTGCCTGTCGTTGTCAAATGCGTTGGGCAACAGATCAAAGTTCGTTCCTTAATACTTTCGTTTTTTCCATATCCCAATGAACGCCAAAATTACGACTTTCCGTCGTTTTTCTTTTTTTAATAAAAAAATACTAGATGAAAAAATGGCTAAGATTTCACAAATAAAAATCTAAAAAATGATTAAAATATTCGAGTAAAATAGCGGCGAAAACAAAAATTAATGATGTATAAATTCTATTAAATGCGTAATTTAATAGATTTAGATATCGAATCTAATTATAAAATAATCAAAAAAAATTGATAAATATATACAATATCAAATTTTTTATATTTATTTTCATTGAACTTAAACGTATAAATTGCTATAAATGCACAAATTTTGTACTAATTAAAAACAATTATGCTTAAAAAGCAAAAAAAATATTCATAACCAATGAGAATAATTGATGTGAATTTCGATTTCTTAAAGGATGGCTTAGTAGTTCCAAAACCCGTTGGGCGAGGACGAAAAAAGAAAACGCCTCGACTGCCAATTTGGGAAAAGTACTTGATAATTTCCATTAAAACTATCGAGAATTCAATTCAGGAGTGGGATGGATATATCACAAAACCAGAATCACGGGCTGAGAAGTACTACGCATCGAAAAACTGGACTATTCTTAATAGGGAGCAATTTTCCAAAGGTCAGTTGGCAGAAGTGAGTTGCTCGATGACAGTAGGTAGGATTACAAAATTTAAGATCATTCCGCGTTATTTGTGGGAGGGTAAAGGGACTCAAAAAACCTTGGTTGTCGACCACGCAAATCGGGTCGGAACCGTCACTCAGCAACAACACAATGTGATGGCGACATTGGAGCACTTTCAACAGATTTTACTGGGACTGACAAAAGAGTCTGAGGGCGGGAGAGTGTTTTGGGATCAGGCGAAAGCGATTGCGAAGCCTAAGTCAAAAAAAGATTGGTTCTATGACGACACACTAGATTTGTGGGTCGAAAGAAATAAATTTTAGAAGAATATGGCAGCTATAAATATCATTTTTAAATTCAGAGTTAATAGTCGTTGGAGACGTAAATATGGATAAGCAATTTCGCACCGAGATAGAAGAAAAGTTCGTTGATCTTTGGTTTGATTTTAATTCTGAAAAAGTCGACTTAGAGGACATAGAAAAAGCAGTTGAAGGTCTTTATAGTAGTATCTCGAGTTATCGCGAGAACCCTGTTCGGACAGAACCCGAGCGTAACAAGTTATGGCAGAAAATTAATCCGCAGGAATAACATCACGATGGAGTGGAGAGGATGGACGACAAGGCGAAAATTTTTCAACACTTACAAGCCCGCCTGTTGTCGGTGAATGATGATGAAGATAAGGAAAGTCGTAATGAGTTGGAAAAGCAGATAGCGTTAGCTCGCATATTTTTGCGAGCCGAAAAGAAATATGACGAATTAAGAATGCAGGCGAATGCCCGACAAAAAGACCCTAAGCTCTTGAAGTAAGCTATTTGTTAAAAACTGCCTGATATGGCCTGGTGAGTGAATAAGTTCGCCTACCATTGCGCCAGTCCCAGTCCTTAGCGCAGTTGCTGCACGCTGTGGGTCGTAGCAACGTTATTTTGATCTGCTCTGTGTTGTATACCGCATTTTTTCAACAGACGCTCAGGTAAAGTCACAGCAGTCGCTTGGCGATCATCGACATGCACAACCGTCGTTGAAGCAGGGAGTACAGATGTGTTATTTACCCCAGTTTTGGCTCAGGCACGGCACACTCTCGGCTTTACGCTACTCGAATGTCTCTTCACGGTAGGTATTTTAGCGTTGGTGGCATCTGCTGCTCGGGTGGGTGTTGGCGAAGTGTTAGCGCATCGGCGCGTTGACCTGCAAGTCTGGCAAATCCGTCGAGCGCTTGAATTAACGCGATCTACGGCACGGGCACAACAGCGTGTTTGGACATTATGTTTGGCAGATGATCGAAGTAGATGTGTATTGGAAGGCGCGACACGGCTTTTGATTTTTTTGGATGCAGACCTTAGCCGACAACATAATGTAGGTGAGCCGATTGTTCGTGATTTGAACGTCGATGAGCACCGACTTTCGATCAGATTATTTGCGTCACGAAGGCGTTATGTTCGGTTTGCGGCGACGGGAGACGCCTTGGAGTCAGGAAATTTTCTGGTCTTCTGGGGTGACAAAAAGAATACATACCAACGTCAAGTGGTTTTCTATCGAAGTGGTCGAATCAGACTTTCTGCCGCGCTCGATGTCGACAACGCCTACTTTAACCGATGTCAAAAGACGGCGTAAGCCACCCTAGTCCGTCAAATGCGTGCTCGATGATCCAAAGTGTCGTCAAATCGCAATTAGGGTAAAACAAGACGTAGGGCATGATTACCCCATAACCGCGCGGATATGGACTTTATGCGGGTCGCCAGTATTACTCGGAGGTAGCGATGCGGAGCTTATACGAACTTTCAAGACGTCGAAAATGTCATGTCGAGGAGGGTATGACCTTATTGGAAATGCTTTTTGTAGCGGCCTTAGTTACTGTGTTAGTTACGGCGGTACGCCCTTTTTACCAGAAAAATTTGAACCGTATACACCGTGCAGAGGCACAAACGTATTTGTTAAGAATTGCCAGTTTGCAAACTCAGTACCGTCTAAAGTTTGGCAAATATTCTGAAAATCTGGCCGATTTAGACACAAAGCCGAATGCGTCGGTAGAGCAACATTATCGCATAAGTATTGATTTCCCCGAGGCGCATGTGCGCAGCTCTTCTTATCGGTTTCGCGCGATACCAAAGGCGGGGGCGTTAGAAACCATCACAATGGGTGATTTAGGTGTGACTCTTGGGCCGTGGGAGCGATGAACATAACACAGTATTGCATGAGTCCCCTGAACGGCAAGGCGAGGGTCTCTGGATATCTGATGCTAGAGGTGGCCTTGAGCCTTTTAATCGTCGCAGGAATTGCGGTTGGACATATGCAGCTGTACCTTCATTTGCAAAAAAATGCGTTAGACATGCGCATGCGAACGCATGCGCAATTGCTTTTGCAAAATATTGTAGAGCAAGTCGCCTTCGACAAAACTCAGATACCCAGTTCTTCGAGCCTTTTGTTGCTCATAAACGCCTCTGTAAATCACTCGTTGCATGCGTATTTAAGCAATCCGCATTTGTGTTTGCTGGTCATTGAGTCGGGCGATGCTTATCAACTCACCCTTGATTGGGAAGGACTTGTCGATACGGGCTCAGTCAAGGTAAGTTGTGAGTTCGGGGTGCCGAGCGCTAATGACGCGTTGCGCCGCAGTTTAAAAACGGTGATTTATCTCTCCGCACAGCAATTATGATGGGCCCGCTTATTTGGCATTCAAACGGGCGGTATATGCGCGGCTTTACCCTGCCAGAGCTTTTGCTGGCGGCTTCTTTGGGGCTTTTAATCACCTGGGGCATGGTCGATCTTAATGCGAATAGTTTGCGCGTATTAAGGCAAATACAGCGCGACCAAGAGGCCCATGAAGGTGGCCGTTTTGCGCTTGATCGCCTGCGCCAAGAAATCCGCCTCGCAGGCTTTTTCGGCTCAGGCAGTCTGCCCAGCACTGAGTTAATGGAACGACCCAGTTTGTGTTTTAACTTGATCGGCGAGGCGCATGAGCATGTGTTTGCAGCACCCTTGGATGGCCGAAACAATCTCGCCGCTGGCCAGTCTATTTGCGGAGGTCAAAAGATCTTAGAGGGCACCGACGTTTTGCTTGTGAGGTCCGCGCATTCAGGCATCCACTTGCGCCTGAGTGCAACGCAGCACTATATTGTGGCAACACCGCCAGTTTTACAGCTTGCAACGGGCTCAGAAATGTTGAATTCGGCGATGATAACCCGTTTGATTCTATACGAAGCTACCAACAACAAATATTCTATGTCACTGAAGACCGCGTACTTCGCCGCAAACGTTTCTTGCGGGGCGCATTCCGAGCGAGTAAACCGCTTGCTGATGCCGTTGATAACTCTCAGGTCAGGTATGGGGTGGTTACGGATGCGTTGACGCAATTTATGGATCTTCCGCAAAGCGTTGTGCAGTGGCCTGCCGTGCGTTTCGTTGACATTTATATCCAGCTAGAACACGCGCACTCACCCAGTCGAGGAACTGATAATTGGACGTCACCATTGATAGAAGTACCTAAGCGGATGAGTGACAGTCGTGGCGGGAGTCCTTTGCTCGTCAGCACGCGTATTTTTGTACCCAACACAGGTTTTCGGCCATTACCATGACAAACGCAAAGTATCGGCGTAAAGACCGCGGCATGTTGTTAGTTCTGGTGTTATACCTTCTCGCTCTGCTGGCAACGGGCGCATTGATAGGCGTAAGTGCGACGCGAATAAATAGTCGAATGATGGGTCAGAGAGAAGCGATGTTTGAAGTCGGTCAAATCCTCAGCAATGCAACGACAGTGGTGCTCAATACGAATGAATTGACGACTGCCTTGGTTGATGATTTTGTCGGCATTAGACCTTTGGAAGTCGCGTTTCCGTCGGCACTAGCTGGAGCTTATGAGGTGCGGGTCACGAAGGTGGCCTGTCTGAGCGAAGGTCTTCCTCGGCAATGTTCCCTCGATTTTTTTGTCGACTTAGGAGTTTGCCATGCAGATTATTTGTGGTAACTCGATATCACCGTTTTTGATATCCTGCCGATACGCTCGCCGGTCGGGACTCAAAGCAACGGTTTTGAAATAGAGGCTGTTGCTGGTTGCTGCACAACTGTAACAAAGGAGGCTCCCGCCCCGTTCTGCAAGGACCCCGCGCTTCTGCCGTCTGTGGTTCAGATGGCTCACCAGAAAGCCCATGGCGCATCGCTGTTTAAAGTTCCCAGACCACGCTGGACCTATCGTAGCCTGTAAACGAAGTCTCGATCAGCGATGCAGGGGCTTTTGCAGATTAAAGATCGTAAAGCGTCGCGATTGGCAGTCGCTTGTGTTGCGTGCGAGCGAAGATATCAATCACTTTTTCGCTTACATCGGGGGCAAGAGCCCGTCCTTGCAAAAAGTCATCGATGATCTCATAGCTCAGGCCCAGCACGAGTTCATCGGCCTTTTGCGGCTCCAAGCACTCGAGGTCTGCGGTCGGTGTTTTGTTAACAAGAGGTTTTGGCGCACCGAGTTCAGATGCAAGGGCTCGAACCTGACGCTTGCTTAGCCCGAATAAAGGCGCAAGATCACAGGCACCATCACCAAACTTGGTATAGAAACCCGTAACATTTTCAGCAGAGTGATCGGTTCCGAGCACCAGCCCGCCAAGAATTCCGGCCACCTCATACTGCGCAGTCATGCGAGCACGGGCTTTCACGTTTCCTTTAGCAAAATCTAATCTAGCATCAGATATCATGGGGTTTTCGACGTCTTTCAAAGCTTTACACACTTGTGCGTGGATCGCGTCGGCGGCAGGTTTGATGTCGACTGTGATCCGTCGGCTTGGCATGATGAAGTCAAGAGCTATTTGCGCGTCTTGTTCGTCTTTTTGGGTGCCATACGGCAGCCGAACCGCAATAAACTGGAAACGGTCCGTGGAAAATTCACGGTTGAGTTTGTCGATGGCCAATTGTGCTAACCGACCGCATGTGGCCGAGTCTATGCCGCCGCTAATACCCAAGACGACGCAGTTAGCATCGGCTTTTACCATCGTGCGTGCAATAAAATCAGTGCGACGATCTATTTCATATTGCGCATTAATTTCAGGAAGAACACGCATTTCTTCTACGATATTAGTCTGGCTATGTGTCTGATTCATCTATAATGTCCGCCTCGTTGACCACTCTGTTATGTGCCGCAAGTGACTTCTGGACGAAAACGTTTTGGTACAACACTCTTGATGGCTCGGTCCACCCGGTTTGCAAAGCGTTCCACCTTAGCGTAAACCCCTTCGTCCTCCGCTATATTGGCCTCACATGCGTCGACTGCCTCGACTTCAATAAAGGATTTGCTATAAATGTTACGAGTGTCAAAGGCCGGCGGTTCATCCCGCGATATAAGACCAAAGGTTAATTTTCCCAAGAAAGAATTTCTTTCAGATAAGGGTCGTGCATCGAAGTCAAAGTTACCCGTATTATCCAAAGATGGATAGTTCGGGTAGTTGCTAGCCAGTGTATTTACCGCATTTTGAGAGAGAGCCTGCATGTCGAGCATATGGTAGGCTTGGGCAGTCACAGCGAGACCGTCCGGAACGGCGGGTGTTCTCTGATACTGCTCGACCACATATCGACCTCTGTTTGCGGCCGCGAGGTAAGCGCCGCGAGAAAAATAATAATTCGCAGCATGAATTTCAGAGCGTGCAAGTCCATTGCGCAGGTTCACCAAACGAGCTCGCGCATCGGTGGCATAAGGACTTTCAGGAAATCGAGCAATGAGCTCGGAGAGGGTCGTGAACGCACTGCGTGCAGTGCCGATGTCTCGGAGAGTTCTGTCGGTGGGTAAAAAGTTGTCAGTAAACCCTGACGTTTGTGATATTTCAGATAAACCTTTGACATAAAACGCATAATCGACATTTGGATGTTGCGGGTGCAAGCGCAAAAACCGTTCGGCAGAAGCAATACTCGCCTCATAGTCGGCGGTTTTGTATTGTGCATAAATTAACTCGAGTTGACCTTGCTCTGCGTATTTTCCGAAAGGAAATTGTGACTCAAGAAGCTGTAGGTTAGTGACTGCGACGGACCAGTTTCCGCCATTCAGACTGCTTTGAATTTTTTCATAAAAGTCTTTTTCGGTAAATCCCGAAGTTTCATCCCCTTCCGATTCATCGTCTTCCCAGCCAAGCCATGAACACCCGCAGACGAGCGAAAAAGACGTAATCAATAAAATTTGTGAGACTATTTTCATGTAACATTCCCAATAGCGACTTAAAGAGGCATTTTCACGACTGCAGGCATTTAACCACACAGCACTTGTTAAACCAATATCAGCGGCGTCGCTAACCCAGTTTGAAGCGCACTCGGTACCGACCAAAACCAAGAGTCACTATTCTAGAGTCATAGGTGTTTCGCATTATTATGAGTTCGGACTTAAAGCCACAAGCGCTAAACTTTACGGCACCCGTCGCAGATGAAGATGCCGGGCAGCGGTTAGATCGGGTAGCGGCACGCTTATTTGCTGACTTTTCTCGCTCGCGCCTGCAGCATTGGATTAAAGCGGGCGACTTGTGTGTTGATGGCGCACCTCGCAGCGTTGACTATCGCCTGCGAGGCGGCGAAGTGCTTACGGTGGTGGCGCGACAAGCCAGTCAGGGCGATTGGTATGCGCAGCAGATCGAAATTAATATAATCTTTGAAGACGAGCATATCCTGGTAGTTCATAAGCCAATTGACTTGGTCGTGCATCCGGCAGCTGGAAACTGGGATGGAACGCTACTTAATGGGCTTTTATTTCACTGCCCACAATTACAAAACCTACCACGGGCGGGTATCGTACATCGCCTTGACAAAAACACCAGCGGTCTGATGGTGGTAGCCAAAACTCTGTCTGCGCATGCGGCATTGGTAAGTCAATTGCAAGCGCGAACTGTTACGCGCGAATACCTTGCACTGGTGCATGGCCGTGTGCATCAGGCGGGCATTGTCGATCGCCCTGTTGGGCGTCATCCAAAGATACGAACCAAAATGGCCGTGGTTGACGGGGGTAAACAGGCCGTTACCCACTATAGAATTGAAAAGCATTGTTGGGGATGTACATTTTTGCGGGTGCGATTAGAAACGGGCCGAACGCACCAAATTCGTGTGCATTTGGCGAGTATTAATCATCCGCTGATCGGTGATCCGGTATACGGAGCTAGATTTGCCCCGCCGGTTGAGATGCCGTCGGCAATCGCTGCTGATATACATGAATTTCCGCGTCAAGCGTTGCATGCGGAGACTCTCGGCGTACGGCATCCTAAAAGCGGTGATTTAATGCAATGGAAGGCCCCAATCCCAGCGGATATGCAGGAACTATTACGTTGCTTGGAGGAGGCTAGTGAGTGATTCAGTCAACAGCTATTTTACGCCCGACTGGCCCGTGCCGGCGCACGTAAAAAGTGCTATTACTTTGCGCAGCGGTGGGATCAGCGAGGGAACATATTTCAGTAACAATTTCGCGACGCATGTAGGCGATGACCCCGCTGTCGTTGACGCGAATCGACGAGAATTAAAAGCGCTCCTAACCCTTCCAGCAGAACCGCTTTGGCTTGAACAGGTTCATGGAACAGACCTAGTTGATGCAAAAAGTGTCTCGGCGGGGCATCGGGCAGATGGCAGTTACAGTTCTGACTCGAGTGCAGTGTGCGCTGTCTTGACAGCCGATTGTTTGCCTATCTTGTTGTGCAACTGCCAGGGGGACAAGGTAGCGGCCGTGCATGCAGGTTGGAGGGGTTTGGCGGCAGGCATTCTGGCTAAAGCGATTAGTCGCTTTAGCCAGAATGCTGATCAGTTGATGGTCTATTTGGGTCCTGCCATCGGCGCGACGGAATTTATTGTAGGTGATGAGGTTAAAACGGCTTTTCTTCAATACAGTCCTGAAATCGACTATCAACGAGCAGTAGAGGCCGCTTTTTACGTTTATGAGGATCGCTTTCGCGCTGATTTGTTTGCGCTCGCTAGAGCGCAACTGAGCTGTTTGGGTGTGCACGCCGTTTACGGCGGCGATCTCTGTACAGTCAGGAATCCCTCGCGCTTCTACTCTTTCCGAAGAGATGTTCAGACAGGCAGAAATGCTTCGCTAATTTGGATTGCCGGGGGATGATCTTTGCAGACGTAAACGACCGTTAAGGACTTGCGTCGATCAGGCGCTTGCATTAGAATCGCGGGCCTCTTGGTGGGCTCCTGAATCAGGTGAAACCCTTGTTGCACCTAGCCTTGCTAATGAAAACAGAGTGGAGTGGATTATGTACGCGGTAATTGTGAGTGGTGGCAAGCAACACAGGGTTGTTGAAGGAGAAATTTTGCGCTTAGAAAAAATTGAAGTTGCGCCTGGCGATAGCGTTGACTTTGAACAAGTGCTAATGGTCGGCGAAGGTGCAGACGTAAAGATCGGTGCGCCCCACGTTGAGGGCAGCAAAGTGTCAGCCGAGATTCTTGCCCATGGGCGTGATGACAAGATTAAAGTTATCAAGTTCCGACGCCGTAAGCACTCGCGAACACAGCAGGGCCACAGGCAATGGTTTACTGACGTTAAAATCACTACAATCAGCGCGGGCTGATTGCTAACAAGGAGATAAACAATGGCGCATAAGAAAGCAGGTGGCAGTACTCGAAATGGTCGCGATTCGCAAAGCAAGCGACTGGGCGTCAAAGTATATGGCGGTCAAACTATCCTTGCAGGCGGCATTATTATCCGGCAGCGCGGCACGAAATTTCATGCCGGTGTGAACGTAGGTGTCGGCAAAGACCACACGTTGTTTGCGAAGGCAGACGGCACAGTCCAGTTTGTGCAGAAGGGACCACAAAACAGAAAATATGTTCAAGTGGTGGGCGTATAGGCCATCGCGTTGATCGAAAAAAAGCCCCTTACGGGGCTTTTTTTATGCGTGCAGAGCGGTCGTTCATTTGATCTCACATAGAGGTCGACAAAGGTATTGAGAGTGACGGTCGTGGCGAACAGGCCCTACTGAGGTTAGACTAGGCGAATGAAATTTGTTGATGAAGCAGTGATTAAGGTTGAGGCAGGTCGAGGTGGCAGTGGTTGTGTGAGCTTTCGCCGCGAGAAGTATATTCCAAAGGGAGGCCCCGATGGCGGCGATGGCGGTGATGGTGGTCACGTCACTTTGCTTGCGAATGACGAACTCAATACGCTCGTAGATTTTCGATACAAGCGCAACTTTAAGGCCCAGAGCGGACAGCAAGGGGGCGGAGCTAACTGCACCGGTGCAAGTGGCGAAGATTTGGTTCTGCAGGTACCGGTCGGAACGACCGTGCTCGATCATGACACAGGCGCTGTGCTGGGGGATCTTACCGTGGCCGAACAAATGCTTATCGTTGCGCGTGGAGGGTTCCATGGTCTTGGCAATGCTCGCTACAAATCGAGCACAAACCGTGCGCCACGACAGACTTCGCCCGGACAAGAAGGTGAAGCGTTTACGCTGCGGTTGGAATTAAAAGTATTGGCCGACGTCGGTCTTTTGGGATTGCCCAATGCTGGAAAATCCACATTTATAAGAGCAGTGTCAGCGGCGCGACCAAAAGTTGCTGATTACCCTTTCACAACGCTGGTACCAAATTTAGGTGTGGTAGGTTTGAGTGCCGAGCGGAGCTTTGTTATCGCTGATATTCCAGGGTTGATCGAAGGCGCGTCTTCTGGAGCGGGGCTCGGCATCCGCTTTCTTAAGCATCTAACACGCACGCGACTCTTGCTACACATTGTTGACATGTTGCCCGCTGATGAAAGTTGCGCGTCAGATAATGCCGTAATTATCGAGCGTGAACTGGAGGACTTCAGCTCTACGCTTTCTTCGGGGGAGCGTTGGTTGGTGCTGAATAAATTAGATTTATTGCCGGCTATGGAGGTTGAAGATCGTTGCGACGACGTTGTAAAACGTCTGCGTTGGCGCGGCCCTGTCTTTCGAATATCCAGTATTAATGGGCAGGGCACCAAGGCGTTATGTGCGGCCATCATGGACCATGTAGATCACCGAAGGCAACGTGAGAGTGGGTCTGAGGAACTCGCCAAAAGAGAAAGGGTCCGCTGTGCTCAGATTCAGGCAGAAGCCCGCGATCGGATTAACCAATTAGCGTCAGCCAGACGCGAGATACGAGAAGAACGCCGGAGTAATCGTCGCGATAATGACGACGACCCAGTCGAGGTGATTTATGCAGAGTAACCGAGCGTTGTCGGTCGTTTGGTTTGACGGGCGGATCGGATGAATAGAGCCTCATTACGCGATGCCAAGCGCTGGGTGGTGAAAATAGGCAGTTCGCTTCTGACAGATCATGGCAGAGGGCTTGATCGTGAGGCGATCGACGCATGGGTGCGACAGATCGAGGGATTGCTTTTGGACGATACCGAGGTAGTGTTGGTATCGTCCGGATCGATTGCAGAGGGAATGGCGCGGCTTAACTGGTCGAACAGGCCCCACATCATTGGCGAGCTTCAAGCTGCCGCTGCAGTCGGTCAGATGGGGCTAATTCAGGCGTATGAGGCGAGCTTTCAGCGATATCATCGACACACTGCACAAATTTTGTTGGACCATGACGACATTGCTAATCGCCAACGGTATTTGAATGCTCGCAGTGCCATGCAAACACTACTAAGCCACGGTGTTGTACCGATTGTGAATGAGAATGATACGGTAGTGACGGATGAAATCCGGTTTGGGGACAACGATTGCTTGGCGGCTCTGGTGGCTAATCTTTTAGATGCAGATATTTTGGTTATTTTAACGGACAGAGATGGCCTTTATACCGCAGATCCAGCACATGATGACGGGGCTACGCTGATATCTGAGATTTCGTCTGGCGATCGCACTTTAGACACACTTGCCGGTGGTAGCTCTGGGGGCGTCGGACGCGGTGGAATGCTAACTAAAGTGCAAGCGGCCAGGCAAGCGGCGAACTCGGGTTGTAGCACATTGATTGCAGGTGGACATAACGTTGATATCTTGACGCGTATTCGCGCTGCTGAAGAGCTGGGCACGCTGTTAACGGCGGTCAAGAAGCCACTCGCCGCACGAAAACAGTGGTTGGCTGGACAGCTACAAGTTCGCGGCATATTGCACTTGGATGCGGGTGCCGTTCGTGTTTTAAAAACGCGTGGCCGCAGTCTATTGGCTGTGGGCGTAGTGGCGGTTGAGGGTCATTTTGAGCGAGGTGATCTGGTAAGCTGCATCGACAGCGCCGGTGTTGAAGTGGCTCGCGGGTTAAGCAACTATAGTGCGAGCGAGGCTGAGCTCATTAAAGGACTCACGACCACCCAAATTCTTGACCAACTGGGTTGTTGCGAGGAAGATGAACTCATTCATCGCGATAATTTAGTGGTCTTTGGGCTAGAAATTTCTTAGCGAAGTAGCGCGTATTTATTCTCGCGGCGCTGTCGGGTGCACAAAAAAATCAGCTTACGCTGGTTTTTTTCTGTGCCTTGAACCGCGTCAACGACGCCGGCTGTTAAGTAGCAGTCAAAGCTTTTACCTTAGCGTTAAGGCGGCTCTTATGACGAGCTGCCTTATTTTTGTGAATGATGCCTTTATCTGCCATGCGATCTATAATTGGAACCGACACGAGATAGGCCGATTGCGCGACCGCATGATCGCCGCCGGCGATTGCCGCATCCACTTTTTTAATGTACGTGCGAACCATGGAGCGCAGGCTGGCATTGTGCTGACGACGTTTTTCGTTTTGTCGCGCGCGCTTCTTTGCTTGTGGTGAGTTAGCCAACGGTAAAATCTCCTGTGTCTGACGGGTCGCTAAAAGCGCGCAACTATATAAGGTTTATAGAGACTATTCAAGTCCTCCGTGCACTGAAATCATTGCTTTTTTCGCTTCCTGCGAGCTCTGTGCAAACGCGTTGTACCGAATCTGACGGCGCGCCGGCTGTATACCTGTTGGGTTTGATTTGGTGTTGTGCAGGGATGTGCGTAAACTACATAGGGGTGCGGTGGGCGGTTCAATTGCAACGAGGTGAGTGTGGGCGCAGATAAGCCATCTAATGAGGCTCTAGAAGCGAAGGGTGACGCGCAAAAGTCCCTTGGTCAAGGTGGCGGTTTACTGCGTTCGGGGGGCATTGTCAGTTTTTTTACGATGTTATCGCGCGTGATGGGGTTGGTTAGAGACGTGCTGTTGGCGAGGACCATTGGCGCGGACGCGTTTGCAGACGTTTTTTTTGTGGCCTTCAAAATCCCTAATTTGTTTCGCCGGCTGTTTGCCGAAGGCGCATTTGCACAGGCTTTTGTTCCGGTGCTCGGTGAGTATAGGCAGCGCGAAAGCCCCGCAGCGGTGCGTGAATTGGTGAGTCGCGTAATGGGTACAATGGGTTTCACTTTACTCATTGTCACCTTAGTTGTTGTGGTTTTTTCGCCCTGGGTCACAGCGTTGTTTGCGCCGAGTTGGTTTATGAACCAACCTGAAAAGTTTGCTGCAACGGCAACGATGTTGCGGATAACCTTTCCCTATTTACTGTTCATCTCATTGACGGGCGTTGCGGCGGGCATCTTAAACAGCTATGACCGTTTTGCCGTTCCCGCTTTCACGCCCTTGCTACTCAACTTGACCTTAATTGGCGCGGCTTTGCTTGCGGCGCCCCGCTTTGCAGAACCGGCATTTGCTCTGGCGTGGGGGGTTCTGATCGCTGGCGCTGTGCAGTTCAGTTTTCAGTTGCCATTTTTACAGCGGATGCATATGTTGCCCATGCCTGTGGTTGATTGGCAACACCCGGGTGTCAGGAAGATATTACGGTTAATGGTCCCAGCTATTTTTGGCGTATCCGTGAGTCAGATCAACCTATTACTCGACAGTGTATTAGCGACTTTTTTGCCCACTGGGAGTGTCTCTTGGCTGTATTACTCAGATCGCTTGGCGGAGTTGCCTTTAGGCGTTTTTGGCGTAGCGATTGCCACTGTGATCCTTCCAAACTTATCTCGTCATTATGTGTCGCAATCGTCGCAGGTGTTTTCGGCAACGCTTGATTGGGCTCTTAGGATGGTCATTTTACTGGCGGTGCCTGCAACGGTTGCGTTGGTTATTTTGGCTGAGCCGATACTGCTCACCCTGTTTTTTTATGGAGATTTGATGACGGGGCGGGACATGGAAATGGCGACATTGAGTTTGCGTGCATACGCCGTTGGTGTTGTCGCTTTTATGTTAATTAAAGTGTTGGCCCCGGGGTTTTTTGCGCGCCAGGACATGCGGACGCCTGTGCGTATTGGCATCATCGCGATGGTGGTCAATATGGTGCTTAATATTGTATTTTTGGTGCCCCTGCACGTCTATTGGAAAGTAGGACATGTTGGATTGGCGTTGGCGACTTCAGTTGCCGCATTTTTGAATGCGGCGTTGCTTTTTAGGCAGTTGCGAAAGCAAACGATTTATCAGCATACGCAGGGCTGGTGGTTGTTCATGGCACGTTTGCTGGTGTCAGTGTCGACTATGGGAATTGCAGTAATTTTTATGGCACATTTTGTGGGAGCTCTTGATATTGAAGTATGGAAAATGTTTGATGCTTGGCAGCGCAGTAGTCGGCTGTTGTCTGTATGTTTTGTGGGCGCGTTGTGCTTCGCGCTTACTTTGTTGGCAAGTGGGCTGCGCTTCGCCGACGTGAGAGGCCCGCAGTCGGCTCGGACCGACGCGCATTAGATTGCTCTTCGGAGTGACTTTCTTCGTGCTACGTGTCTTTTTGTTAGCATTGGGTAGATTGCTCGGTATAATCACAGGCTGATATTCACAGGAAGATCACATTCGTGCAACACGGGAACTGGACGTTTGTTCGCAGCCTGAATTCGTTGCAGGTGGAGACTCAAGGCTCGGTCGTCAGTGTCGGCTCATTCGATGGGGTGCATCGTGGGCATCAGGCGGTGTTGCGTGCAGTGGTTAATCGCGCCGAGCAGTTTGGCCTTACCGCGGTGGCGATGACTTTTGAGCCGCAACCTCGCGAGTTTTTTGCCGAAGAGCGCGCGCCGGCCCGCTTGATGCGGTTGCGTGAGAAGATAGAAGCGCTCGTTGCGCTCGGCCTTGATCGCGTCGTCTGTTTACAATTCAACCGAGCACTGCGCGGCCTCAGTGCCGATGAGTTTATTGTTCGCGTTTTAGTGGACGGGTTGCGAGTGAAGCACCTCATTGTGGGCGATGACTTCCGTTTTGGCTGTGACCGAAGCGGTGACCTCGGTATGTTGTGCGATTATGGTAAGCGTTACAATTTCACAGTACAGGATACGCAGACGCTAGAAACGCAGGGCGAGAGAATCAGTAGCACATTAGTGCGCAAGACCATTGAGCAGGGTGACTTTCAGCGCGTTGCAGAACTCATTGGGCGGCCCTTCAGTATTAAAGGCCGTGTTGTTCATGGTCAGCAACTTGGCAGAAAACTGGGGTTTCCCACGGCGAATGTGCAACTGCATCGTTATCGCGCGCCTTTGTCCGGTGTGTTCGCGGTCTTTGTCACTGTGGCTAATCGGACCTTTGTCGGTGCCGCGAATGTCGGAGTAAGGCCGACCATTGGAGAGGGTCTAAAACCCTTGCTGGAGGTCCATCTTTTAGATTTTTCTGGTGATCTATACGGGCAATTTGTCAGTGTTGAGTTTGTTCGTAAAATCCGTGATGAGAAGAAGTTTAATGACCTCGACGATCTCGTATGCCGTATTCGTAAGGATATACAAGAAATTACACGTTGGTTTGCCAAACATCAGCCCCGCACTGCTAATATGACCCCTACATCACAGACAAGCGATACCCATGACTGATTACAAAGCGACACTCAACCTGCCTAATACCGACTTTCCGATGCGTGCTAACCTGGCACAGCGCGAGCCTAAAATATTGCAGGAATGGGACGATAGCGACCTTTATGGGCAGATTCGTGAAGCGCGTCGCGGGTGCGAGATGTTCATTCTTCACGACGGCCCGCCCTATGCAAATGGAGATATTCACTTAGGCCACGCGGTCAATAAAACCCTCAAAGATATCGTGGTTAAGGCACGCACGCTGAGTGGCTTCGACGCGCCGTTTGTTCCAGGGTGGGATTGCCATGGTTTGCCCATTGAGCATAATGTCGAGAAGAAGATCGGCAAGGCGGGTAGTAAAGTCGATCCCGCGGTTTTCCGTGAAAAGTGTCGGGAATATGCCAATAAACAGGTTGAGGGACAGCGTAGAGATTTTGTTCGAATTGGTATTTTTGCAGACTGGCAGAATCCATATTTAACCATGCAGTATAAAGTCGAAGCCAATATCATTCGGGCGCTTGGAAAAATTGTCGAAAATGGTCACTTAGTAAAAGGCTATAAACCTGTTTATTGGAGCGTTGTAGGAGGGTCTGCACTCGCCGAAGCCGAAGTAGAGTATCAAGATAAAGTGTCTTTTGCGATTGATGTGTCATACCCCGTCATCGAGGAGTCGCAACTGGAGAAATTATCAGACGCTTTTGCTGGAACGCCGGGCGAAGGCGAGATACAGGTGCTGATCTGGACCACAACACCATGGACACTGCCAAGTAGTCAGGCGATCTCAGTAGGTCCTGATTTGGTATACAGTTTGCTTCAGTGCCGTAAAGGGGAGCGAACATTCCGTTTGATCTGTGCACAGTCGTTAGTGCCCTCAGTGATGCAGCGATTGCAGATCGAAGTGTTTGACGAAGTCGGACATTGCAAAGGGGCTGCGCTTGAAGGAGTGGTGGCACAGCATCCTTTTTATGCTCGCGCTATTCCCTTGTTGGCAGGTGACCACGTCACAGATGATGCTGGGACGGGTTGCGTGCATACAGCGCCAGACCACGGTATGGACGACTTTTTAGTTGCTGCCCGCTATGCGATCGGGACTCTCAATTACGTGATGGACAATGGTTTATTTCGCGATTCGGTCGAACTGTTTGGGGGTGAGCATGTCTACCGCGTTGATCCACTCGTTATTTCAGTTTTGGAGCAACAACACCGCTTGATGTCTAGCACCCAGTTCACCCACAGCTATGCGCATTGTTGGCGTACAAAAACACCGCTGATCTACCGTGCGACGCCGCAGTGGTTCATTTCTATGAACGAAAATGATTTGTTAGCGAAAGCACAGCGAGCGATTGAAACGGTGAGTTGGCATCCAGATTGGGGGCAAGCCCGAATTCGCGGGATGCTGGAAAACAGCCCTGATTGGTGCGTTTCACGACAACGCACATGGGGTGTTCCGATCGCCCTCTTTGTACATCATGAGAGTGGTGAGATTCATCCGCGGTGCGCTGAACTGATTGAACAGGTGGCCGCGCGCGTTGAACTTAAAGGTATTGAGGCATGGCATGAGTTAGACGCCTCTGAATTGCTGGGAGATGATTCAAAAGACTACAAGAAAGTCACCGACACGCTCGATGTATGGTTTGACTCGGGCGTGACTCATGCGTCAGTTCTGGCATCACGAGATCAACTCAGATACCCCGCAGATTTGTATTTGGAGGGCTCAGATCAGCATCGAGGTTGGTTCCAGTCATCCTTAAAAACAGCGATCGCTATGAATGGTAGTGCACCCTACAAGGCGGTTTTAACACATGGCTTTACGGTGGATGAACATGGCCGAAAAATGTCTAAATCGATTGGTAATGTCGTATCGCCCCAGCGTGTGATCAAGGACTTGGGGGCAGATGTCCTTCGTTTGTGGGTGGCCTCAGCAGATTTTAGTAGTGAGATGACGGTGTCCGACGAAATTCTCAAGCGGGCAGGTGACTCCTATCGACGCATGCGCAATACGGCGCGCTACTTTTTGGCGAATCTCGATGGTTTTAATCCCCAGAAAGACCCCCTCGAAATGTCAGAACTGCTTGCTTTAGACCGGTGGGCGATTGATTGTGCCGCGCAGTTACAAAAAGAGATACTGGAGGCTTACGAGCAATACCAGTTTCATCAGATCTATCAGAAGTTACACAACTTTTGTGTGCGAGATATGGGCGGCTTTTATCTCGATATCATTAAAGATCGTATCTATACCTGTGCATCAGACGGGCGGCCACGGCGTTCCGCGCAAACCGCGCTTTATCACATTAGCGAAGCCTTTGTTCGGTGGATCGCTCCGATTTTGAGTTTTACTGCACACGATATTTGGCACTTTTTGCCGGGGGAACGCACTGAGTCTATATTTGTTGCAAAGTGGTATTCGTTACCCGAACTGGCCGCTGACGACACTATTCAGCGAGCTGATTGGGCTCTGATCATGCAAGCTAAAGAAGCCGTGAATAAGGTGCTTGAGAGTCATCGTAGCGCAGGGGCGATAAAAGGATCACTCGAGGCTGAAATCATTTTATATGCGGATGAAACGATTTATTCGGCCCTCGCTAAACTCGGTGACGAGTTACGATTTGTGAGCATTACATCTACAGCGCATCTGTTACCACTGACTTCGGGTACGGAAGGGGAACGTTCTACACTACTGGGGTTAAATGTTGCGCTCCGGCGGTCAAGTGCCGATAAGTGCGTTCGCTGTTGGCACTTTTTAGCTGACGTGGGTAGTCGCATCGATCACGCTGATATTTGTGGACGGTGCGTGGACAATATTAGCGGTGTTGGCGAGGATCGACGCTATGCCTAAGGACCCGTCTCAGCGGTCGCGACTCACTATCTGGTATGCCTTAGCTTTAATAGTTGTCGCCTTTGATCAGGTCACTAAAGCTGCGATATTGGAGAGTTTTGCGCACGGTGATAGCGTGACCGTAACAACTTTTTTCAATCTGGTTCGGGTCCATAACCCAGGGGCGGCGTTTAGCTTTTTAAGTGACGCGGGGGGTTGGCAGCGTTGGTTCTTGAGTGGCTTGGCAGCAGCTGTCAGTATGGCTATCGTGGTTTGGATCGCTCGTCTGCCGCGCTCTAAATGGCTTGAGTGTTTAGCGCTTACTTTGATTCTGGGCGGTGCGTTAGGTAACCTTTATGATCGGTTGGTGTTAGGTTATGTTGTGGACTTTTTAGATTTTCACTGGGCGGGTTGGCATTTTCCTGCATTTAATGTGGCCGATAGCGCCATCACTATTGGAGCCGTATTGTTGATTCTCGATGCATTATTTACTCCAGACGGCGAACCTAACGTGCCCTCGGATGGAGAGAAAATTTGACTATTACAATAGACAAGGGAACGCGCGTAACGTTGAACTTTGCCTTGGCGCTTAAGACCGGTGATGTCGTGGATTCGAACTTTGACGCGCCGCCTGTCACATTCACAATGGGTGATGGCAACTTGCTGGCGGGTTTTGAGGAGCGCCTTGTGGGTTTGATCCCTGGTGATGAGGGCGAATTTTTGATTCCTCCCGAAAAGGCCTTTGGCCAGCACAATTCACAGAATATTCAGACGATGGCTCGACATGAATTTGCGCAAGAGGATATGACGCCTGGATTGGTGTTGTCGTTTAAAAATGGCGACGGTGAGTTGCCAGGTGTGGTTGTAGAGGTGTCAGACGACGAAGTCTCTGTGGATTTCAATCATCCGTTGTCGGGACAGACGATCGTTTTTCGCGTTAAGATTATTGATGTTCAACCGGCGAGTATGCATTAATGGAAATCAAATTGGCAAACCCACGCGGTTTTTGTGCGGGAGTGGATCGCGCGATCGATATGGTGGAACGAGCATTGGAGTTGTTTGGCGCCCCCATTTATGTGCGTCATGAGGTGGTGCACAACAAATTCGTGGTTGAGGACTTGCGCGCTCGAGGGGCTATTTTTATCGAGGACCTCAGTGACGTGCCCGACGATGTGGTGCTCGTATTCAGTGCACATGGGGTGTCACAAGCCTTACAAGACGAAGCGCGAAGACGACCGCTCAAGGTTTTTGACGCCACCTGTCCATTGGTAACTAAAGTGCATTTGGAGGTCATTAAGTACAGCCGCGACGCAATGGAGTGTGTCCTTATTGGTCATGCAGGACATCCTGAGGTCGAGGGCACTCTCGGCCAATATGATACGTCTAACGGAGGGCGCATGTATCTTGTTGAAGATTTGCAAGACGCGGAAGCGTTAGCGGTTAAGGACCCAACGCGACTGGCTTATGTAACACAAACAACGTTGTCAATGGATGACACAGCGATGGTGATTGATGCCTTGAGAGCGCGCTTTCCCGATTTAGTAGGGCCGCGTAAAGATGATATTTGTTATGCGACACAAAATCGTCAGGACGCGGTGCGCCAACTCGCCATGGAAACCGAGTTGGTTTTAGTGGTTGGGTCGGTCACGAGTTCAAATTCAAACCGTTTGTGCGAGCTTGCACAGCGTTGCGGGTGTCAATCTTACTTGATAGACAACGCAGATGAAATAGACACGGAATGGCTGGAAGATGTCACCTCTATCGGGGTTACCGCAGGTGCTTCAGCACCTGACATATTGGTGCAAGAGGTCATTTGCAGACTCACTGAGCTCGGTGCAAGCAGACCCGATGAGTTGTCGGGTGTCGTAGAAAATATCACATTCAGCCTGCCCAAAGAATTGCGATCTGCGCAGGTTTCTTAGCGGCCGTCGGTCTGCTGTGGCTTGACGAGATGTTTAAAAAGTGCTTCCGTTGAAGCATCCATGATAGGTCGAGAGGCTGTGTTAGAGAGTAGCTGATTGGCCATTTTTTTGCCGAGCTCAACTCCCCATTGATCAAACGAATTAATGTTCCAAATACTCCCCTGGACAAAGACCTTGTGTTCGTAAAGCGCGATAAGGGCGCCAAAATTTTGCGGCGATAGTCGGTCCATCAACAGCGTATTAGAGGGCTTATTGCCCGGATAATAACGATGGGGTTCGCCGTCCGGGGCAGCTTGCCCAGCCATTAGCGCGGACCCTTGTGCGAGCATATTTCCTAACAGGACTCGATGATGCTGTGGATCACTCAGCGGGTCCTTGACGGCAGCAATAAAATCTATGGGTACACAGCGGGTTCCTTGGTGTAGCAACTGAAAAAAAGCATGCTGCCCATTAGTACCTGTTTGACCCCAAATAATCGGTCCGGTTGTATAGTCCACTGGATCACCGTAAAGGGTGGTCGCTTTGCCGTTGCTCTCCATGTCGAGCTGTTGGAGGTACGCTGGGAGTAATTGTAAGCGCTCGCAGTAGGGGATGACCGCATGGGTTTGTAAGTTCATGAAATTACTGTACCAAATTCCAAGTAGCGCCAGTGCTACCGGCATATTCTGTGCCAGCGGCGCGGTTTGAAAATGCGCGTCCATTTTGCGAGCGCCCAACAGCATATCTTGGAAGTTTTCGTGGCCTATACTTATGGCGATTGAAAGCCCGATGCTGGACCAGAGTGAATATCGACCGCCGACCCAATCGGCAAATTCGAGTATTCTTTTTTCGTCAATACCATAGGCCAAAGCATTCGCTGGATTAGCCGTCAGTGCAACGAAGTGAGGGCTCTTTTGTGCGTCGGCGAGCCCCATTTCCCGGTCAAACCACGCGATGGCTGTGGCGCTGTTGAGTAACGTCTCCTGGGTTGTAAATGTTTTACTCGCAACCACAATTAAGGTTCTTTCAGGGTCGAGTTTTGCGAGTGTTGTGAGGATCTCAGCGCCATCAACGTTGGCAATAAAATATACATTTAAGTTCGGTTGGGCATATTCCGATAATGCTTGGCACGCTAACTTGGGGCCCAGATCAGATCCGCCGATACCGATATTAATAATATCGGTAATCGCCTTGCCGGTGTGGCCGAGCCATTGACCCGTGCGAATTTTCTGGCTAAAGAGTGCCATGTGAGAGAGCTGTGATTGGACGACAGCGGCGCGTTCTGGCGCACTCTCGCCAGCAGGCTCTGACCCATTGTCTCTGAGAGCCGTATGCAAAACCGCACGATTTTCTGAGGTATTAATCGGTGCCCCAGAAAACATTGCATGTCGATGTGCGAGGAGCGGCGATTGTTCTGCCAGTGCGAGTAATTGCCCCCAAATTTCGCGGTCGACGCTGTTCTTGGAGAAATCTAAAAACAGCTCGTCGCATGTGATTGAAAAATCGTCCACCCGTTGGCTGTCCGTTTTTAGCTGGTCAAGTATGTTGATGCGAGGGGCATTTGCACAACGCTGGAGTTGCTGCCATGCGGGCGTGGTACAAGGAGAATATTCTTGGCTTTTCATAGTGGCTACTCATGTTATGCAGCGAACCGAGCCGCGCACAGGAGCCACGTACTCATCGAGTTGAGAGATTAAATGCCGCGACTTTGCAGGCCCTCGTCTAGTAAAATTATAGGCAGATCACCGAGCGAAAGCGATCTTTACGAAGGATTTTTCCTGGCGATGATTTTATTGCTCAGACAATGTAGTTTTTCTACAAGATAAATATTTAGGGATAAACAAACACATTAGATTACGTTATAATACGCTAACTTGTGGGTAAAATGCGAATTTCAAAGTAGTTTTGCTACAATTTACTCAGACTCAAACCATTTTGCGGGAGTCGGTATGCAGAATCTTGACCCGATTGTAAGGGCTGTAACGGATCGATTAATTGATCGCAGTCGGTCTTTACGTGCTGATTATCTGCGGCACGTTGATGAAGACGCGGGCAACCGTCCGGAGCGAGGTAAGCTCAGTTGTGGCAACCTTGCTCATGGCTTTGCTGCATGCAACACAGAAGACAAAGAAAGTCTGCGGCTGATGCAGGCGGCAAATATTGCGATTGTCACGTCTTACAATGACATGCTGTCGGCCCATCAGCCTTATGCGGATTATCCCAACAAAATCAAGCAGGCGCTGCGGGAAATGGGATGTACAGGGCAAGTAGCCGGCGGAGTGCCTGCTATGTGTGACGGGGTCACTCAAGGCCAAGATGGTATGGAATTAAGTCTGCTGAGCCGTGATTTGATAGCTCAATGCACAGCGCTTAGCCTGTCGCATCAAATGTTTGACGGCGTAGTTGCTCTCGGCATCTGCGACAAAATTGTTCCAGGATTGTTAATAGGCACGTTAAGTTTCGGCTATTTGCCAGCCATTTTCGTGCCAGCTGGACCGATGGAATCGGGATTGCCAAATAAGGAAAAGCAGCGTATCAGGCAATTATTTGCCGAGGGAAAAATAGGCCGTGATGAACTGCTTGAGGCCGAATCAGACTCTTACCACAGTCATGGTACGTGTACTTTTTATGGGACAGCCAACAGCAATCAGGTGGTATTGGAAGCGATGGGGTTGCAATTACCGGGAAGCTCGTTTGTTAATCCTGACAATCCATTACGCGACGCCCTTACAACCGAAGCGGTGCAGCAACTCGCCCGTATCACAGTGCTGGGACAAGATTTCCGGCCGGTGGGAAAAGTCGTGGACGAACGCTCTATTATCAATGCCACTGTCGCGTTACTCGCGTCAGGGGGCTCCACAAATCACACGATGCATCTGATCGCAATAGCGCGATCCGCAGGCATTCTAATGGATTGGTCGGATATTGCAGAGCTGTCTGCGGCGGTACCCCTACTTGCTCGGGTCTATCCCAACGGTCACGCCGATGTCAATCATTTTCATGCCGCGGGTGGCACGGCCTGTATGTTTAGAATGCTGTTAGCTGGTGGCTACATGCACGCGGATGCGCAAACAGTATGGGGAGGGTCTTTGCAGGACTTTACGTGTGAGGCAGTCTTGGAAAACGGTGTCGTGCGGTGGCGTGAATCGCCACAGGTATCTCTGGACACTTCGGTGTTGGCCACGTTAGAGCAACCTTTTGCTAATGAGGGCGGTTTGCGCTTGCTTCAGGGTAACCTTGGCCGCGGCATTATTAAAGTCTCGGCAGTGGCAATGGAGCATCGGGTCGTGGAAGCGCCTGTTGTGGTGCTTGAAGACCAGAACGACCTTGAAGCACTATTCCTAGCGGGCAAATTAGACAGAGATTGTGTGGTGGTTGTGCGTTTTCAGGGGCCGAAAGCCTTAGGTATGCCTGAATTACATAAATTGACACCTTTTTTAGGCACTTTGCAGGATCGGGGCCACAGTGTTGCGTTAGTGACGGATGGGCGTATGTCAGGTGCCTCTGGAAAGGTCCCTGCAGCGATTCAGTTGGTCCCTGAGGCTCTGACGGGCGGGCTATTGGCAAAGGTGCGTGATGGGGACATGGTTAGAGTGGATGCAAATACGGGTGACCTGACGCTTTTGGGAGATATTGAAGCGATTGCCGCGCGACCGTCGGCGCCGTGCCCCACTGGCGGTCAGCGGGGCTGTGGCAGAGAATTATTCATAGGAAATCGCGCAATGATCAGTGACGCTGAACAAGGCGCCTCTTTTCTTTTTCCAGGGGTATAGGAAGCATGCCGGTATCTTGGGATCTGGTCGCGGACATTGGCGGCACAAATGCGCGTTTTTCAGCGGTTGCAAAAGGGGACTTAACGTCTACCTATGAGTTTCACCATTCGGTTCGAGAGTATCCCGCATTCAGCCAGTTAATCGACATCTTAAGAGAAGAAATTGCGCGTGTGACGGGTTGGGCTTCTCCGCCACAGCGCGTTTGCCTCGCTGTAGCCTGTCCACCTGATACTGACATGATTCGTTTTACTAACAGTCATTGGGAGTTTTCCCGGGAACAGCTAATGGCTGCATTTCAATGTCGGCAAGTGAGCTTGATCAACGATTTTGAAGCAGTCGCGCACGGCGTGACTGAATTACAGTTCAACGATCGGATTCAGATTGGAGGCGATGCGCCGCGCGCAGACAAACCGGTGGCAATTTTAGGCGCGGGAACGGGCCTTGGCGTGGCCGCTCTGGTACCCTCACGCGGCGGTTATCATGTTGTTGATACAGAAGGCGGGCATGTCGATTTTGCACCCAACAACGCCCTTCAAATGGCGGTTCTCGAGCATCTTCTTAAGCAATATCCGCGAGTTTCACTCGAGCGTGTGCTGTCGGGGGTAGGTTTAGTCAATATTTACTCTGCGATTGCGAAAATACGCGGTAAAACGCGACAGTTGGAGCTTCCGGCCGAGGTGGTCTCTGAAGCGCTTGAGGGCACCGATTCGGTGGCCGAGGAGACGCTATCATTATTTTGTGACGTGCTGGGTTCTGCGGCCGGAAATTTGGCTTTGACTTATGGCGCGCGGGGTGGTGTTTACATTGCTGGGGGTGTTGTTCCTCGGTTTCAAGATTTTTTACTTGCGAGTTCGGTTAGGTCAGCGTTCGAAAACAAGGGACGTTTTTCTACCTACCTAAATCCAATACCCATTTTTCTCGTTACCCGAGCGAATTTAGGCTTGCTCGGTGCAGCGAAAAAACTCCAACGTGATGAGGAATTGATACATGCGTAAGTTATTGTCGGGCCATCGATTGGTAGCAGTTATTACCTTAGAGAGTAGTGATGATGCGGTCCCCTTGGCTAAGGCGTTGGTTGCCGGCGGTTTGTGTGCACTTGAGGTGACGTTGCGCACGGATGCTGCCGTTGAAGGGGTCAGCAATATTATTCGCGAGGTGCCAGAGGCCATTGTTGGCACGGGGACCGTGTGTACCACTCAGCAAGTCGCATTGTCGGAAGATCTGGGCTGCAGCTATATGGTATCGCCCGGCGCTACGAACGAGTTGCTGGAGGCCGGGCAGCGGGCATCTATACCGCTTTTGCCCGGTGTATCGACCGTGTCAGAGATGATGAATGGAATGCAGTTCGGTTATCGGGACTTTAAGTTCTTTCCAGCAGGCGCTTGCGGCGGCGTTACGTTCCTCAAGTCCTTGCAAGGTCCTTTTCCTGCCGTACAATTTTGTCCAACAGGCGGTGTAGGCGTGCACAATATTGGTGAGTACTTGGCGCTACCAAACGTGCTTGCTGTGGGCGGATCTTGGATTGCGCCTGTCGGGCTGATAAGGGATAAACGGTGGGATGAGATTGAAAATTTGGCGCGTGATGCCGTTGCGTTATGTACATAACTTCAACCAAAGAAAGGTAAACGTCGAGGTCAATCATGGCAAAAAACACTGACTTAATCATTTTTGGGGCGGCGGGTGATTTGGCGAATAGAAAGCTATTCCCCGCGCTCTACCGTTTGCACTGCGCGGAGCTGCTTGAGGACAACGTGCGCATCATGGGTTTGGCCCGTGCAGATATGTCCAATGCTGAGTTTATTCAAGCGACCCTAGAGTCGCTACAAAAAATGCTCGGCCAAGACGAAATTAAAGACAGTCAATGGCAGTCTTTTACGCGCCGGCTGCACTACATGCAGCTAGATTTCGTGAATAAGCGACACTACGCTAACTTCAAAAGTTGGTTGGTCGAAAAACGCGTGGCGATCTATTACTTAGCGACGCCACCCAGTTTGTTTGGGCCTATCAGTAGCCACCTTAATAGTGCCGGGTGCGTAGACCGCTTGTCGCGTATTGTCTTGGAAAAACCGATTGGTCAGGATTTGGCCAGCTCGCGGCACGTCAATGACACTGTGGGTCAATATTTTGATGAACGAAATATTTATCGCATCGACCACTACTTGGGAAAAGAGACTGTGCAGAATCTTTTGGCGTTACGTTTTGCCAATCGGGTGATTCACTCGCAGTGGGATAATAGCTGTATTGACCACGTGCAGATCACGGCCGCGGAAACCGTCGGTATCGAAGGGCGGTGGGGGTATTATGATAACGTAGGCCAGCTTCGCGACATGGTGCAAAATCATCTTTTGCAGCTGCTGTGCATGGTGGCTATGGAACCGCCAAATTCCCTCGAGGCGGACGAGATTCGTGCCGAAAAAGTGAAATTGATGCGTGCTCTGCGACCGATAACCGGTGATTCTGTGTCAGATGACGCAGTTCGTGGACAATATTCGGCTGGGTGGATCAATGGCGAGCCCGTGGTAGGTTATATGGAAGAAGAAGGGAGCAGAGAAGGGAGCAGCAATACGGAGACGTTTGTCGCGCTCAAAGCGTATGTCGATAACTGGCGTTGGACCGGCGTGCCTTTTTACCTGCGCACCGGTAAACGTATGGGTGAGAAGTTGACACAGGTGGTCATTACCTACAAAGACAGCCCCCACTCCATATTTGAGTCTGGCCACACCTCAGGTAATCGCCTAGTGATTCGTCTACAGCCTAATGAAGGGATCCAGTTGGAAATGGTCTCTAAGAAACAGAGTTTAAAAGAGCGCTTGAGTTTGGAAAAACGCGTTCTTAACCTTGATTTTTTTGAGACATCCAAAAAAGATCGTATCGCTGACGCTTATGAGCGTTTATTGCTCGAGGTCATTTCCGGAAACCAATGGCTGTTTGTCAGTCGTGACGAGATTGAGGCGTCGTGGCATTGGTGTGATAGTTTACTGGCCGCTTGGTACGATAAAAATATCAACCCAAAAAGCTATGGGGCTGGATCTTGGGGGCCTTCAAAGGCCGAAATATTAATCGAACGCGATGATCGCAGTTGGTATGGAAGCGAATGAAAAAGCAAACATTTGATAGCCGCACAGAATTAGATCACCACTTAGCGGACAACGTTGCTGCATTACTGGCGGACGATATTATCGCGCGGGGTTGCGCGACCTTGGTAGTCTCAGGCGGTCGCACGCCGCAAGGATTTTTTCACGCGTTGTCGCAGACGGGCATAGCGTGGTCAAAGGTGATCATAACGCTCGCCGATGAGCGCTGGGTCGATGCAAATCATGCGGATAGTAACGAAAAATTAGTGCGAGAGCATTTGTGTATTAATCAGGCGATATCGGCGCGGTTTCTGTCGTTGAAAAATAGTGCATCTAGCGCGGAACTTGGCCAAGCCGTTTGCGCAGAGCAGCTGGGTGATTTGGGGTCGTTTAGTGCCGTTATTTTGGGTATGGGAGACGATGGCCACACGGCGTCGTTATTCCCAGGCACGAAATCACTGGCTACAGGTTTAGACTTATCCTCAGGTCTTTCCTGCTTGGCTGTTCAGCCCGTAAACGCGCCACATGAGCGCATGAGCCTGAGTCTGCCACGTCTTTTGGATTGTCAGAAACTTTTTTTACACATTGTTGGGGAGTCGAAGGCGCAGATGTTGAATCAAGTTGCGGCTGGAACCGACGCGTCTGAGTACCCTGTGCGTGCAGTCTTGCAACAACAGACAACGCCCATCGAAATTTATTACGCGGGCTGATCTCCGAAGCCAGTGCGCGCGGCTTGGGTAACACCGTCAACTCAACTAGAGGTTTGTGGCCTCAACGCGCACGATTCTTAGACTGTTAGTGCCGCCCTCTAAGTTGACAATATCTCCTCGGGTAATCAAAACAAGATCTCCCTCTACCACCGCGTTTCGCGCGACCAACTCGGCGATTGCGCGCGGATTAATTTCGGCAGGCTTTAGTGCCGTCGTTTGAAAAGGAATGGGTATCACGCCTTTGTAGAGAGCGGTGACCGCACAGGTCGCAGGCTTTTGTGCCATTGCATAAATGGGCATATGGGAATTGATTCGAGACATGATGAGCGGAGTGACGCCTGTTTCTGTCATACAAATAATAGCCGCAACGTCTTCTAAATGGTTCGCAACATACATGGTGGCTAATGCGATGGATTCGTCAATACGCTGAAAGGTTTCGTCAATTCGATGCTTTGAGCGCTGCGCGAGAGGGTATTTTTCGGCACCCTCGATGACTCTTGCCATCGCCCTTACCGTTTCAATAGGATAATCGCCCACGGCGGTTTCTGCAGACAACATAACGGCGTCAGTGCCGTCAAGTACTGCATTAGCGACGTCAAACACTTCTGCCCGAGTGGGTACGGGGGAGTTGATCATTGACTCCATCATCTGGGTTGCGGTAATCACCACACGATTTGCATGATTGGCGTCGTCGATAAGTTGTTTTTGAACCGCCATCAGATTTTCATCGCCAATTTCGACACCAAGGTCGCCTCTGGCCACCATTAAACCATCCGAGGCTTCTATAATCCCCGGTAAGAAGGCTTCGGTGATCGCTTCGGCGCGCTCAATCTTAGCGATAACATGCGCATTGCTTCCAGCCTCTTTCAGTAATTGTCGAGCCGTTTCGACATCGCTTTTTGAGCGCACAAACGAAATAGCGAGATAGTCGGTGTTTAGCGCGGCGGCGATTTTAATATCACTGCGGTCTTTGTCGGTCAATGCGTCGGCAGACAGTCCGCCACCGAATTTATTAATCCCCTTTTTACTCGATAATATGCCGCCACTGGTGACACGGCACGTTAATGACGTTGCGGATTTTTCGATAACGTTTAACTCGATACGCCCATCATCTAATAGTAAGCGGTCATGATTTTTTACATCATCGATGTAGGGTTGTTCGATATGTACTCGCTCGGCAGTCCCTCCATTTAAAGCCAGGGTGCTGTCCAGACAAAACAGGCCGCCGTTTTGCAAGTCAATTTTCATACTATCAACGAAGCTGCCAATACGAATCTTGGGTCCCTGCATATCGCAAAGAATTCCAATAGGTGTTTTTGTTTCTGCTGCGATATCTCGAATTGTCTGGGCCCGCTCCTGATGTTCTGAGGCGTCACCATGTGAAAAGTTCAAACGGAAAACATTAACGCCGGCCTCAATTAAACCGCGAATTCCTCGGGCATCGCCGTTTGCCGGGCCGAGTGTAGCGACAATTTTCGTCCGTCGAGCCATATCGACTAAGTCTCGCTCTGGGCTGTCATCGCCAGACTGGTGTCGAGCATGCGGTTAGAAAAGCCCCATTCATTGTCGTACCACGCCATGACTTTAACGAGGGAGCCATTAACGGCGGTTTGTGACGCGTCGAAGTTGCATGAGAAGTGGGTGTGATTGAAATCGCTGGACACCAGTGGCTCGTCGCAGTAGTCGAGAACGCCCAAGGTGTCTGCGAGAGCAGCAGACTTCATCAGTTGGTTGACTTCTTCTACGCTGGTGTCTCGCTCAGCAACGAAGGTCAGATCTACCAATGACACATTAATGGTGGGTATTCGCACGGCTAAACCGTTGAGTCGACCAATCAAATCTGGAAGTACCAAGCCAATCGCCTTGGCAGCACCAGTTTTTGTTGGAATCATTGACTGCGTTGCGGAGCGCGCTCGGTACACGTCTGAGTGATAGACATCACTGAGTTGTTGGTCATTGGTATACGCGTGAATGGTGGTCATATATCCCGAAACCAGTCCTATTTCCGCATGAAGTGGAGCGACGAGCGGCGCTAAACAATTCGTAGTGCAGGAGGCGTTGGACACAACTCGGTGTTCATCAGTGAGGATGTCATGATTGATTCCATACACGATGGTGGCGTCTGCATTACTCGCAGGGGCTGAGACCAAAACCTGTTTGGCACCCGCATCGAGGTGTTTTGCCGCACTGTCACGTTGGGTGAAAACCCCGGTGCATTCGAAAACGACATCGACGTCAAGCGAGGCCCACGGCAACAACGAAGGGTCGCGCTCCGACGACCAGTGAATAGTCTCGCCCTCGATACTTAGGCTGTTTTCCGTATGCGTTACAGGATGCCCAAAGCGCCCATGCACTGTGTCATATTTCAAAAGGTGGGCGTTTATCTCGATATTACCCAAATCATTAATTGCTACAATTTGAATTTGGTCTTTTAGTTCTGGGCGCTCATAAAACGCTCTTAAAACATTGCGTCCGATGCGGCCGAAGCCATTAATAGCGATCCGTATCATGTTGAGGGCCTCATATTTGTAATAAAACTACACTAATTATAGGGAATTCTCGACAAACTTAAAGTGATTTAATGTTTGTTTGTGGAGTTCCGACGATCTTTAAACGCTAAGAATGTAATTTTACTACATTGGCCTAGATATGCAGACATTCATGTCGAATAATTTTAACATTAGCGGTGATCTGCACGATTTTTTAGGGAGTTGCATCATGACAAGTACATCTAATTATCCGATACCGGTTGAATGGCGAGCTAATGCGCTAATCGACCCAGCCACCTATCAAGAGATGTATCAGCAATCAATAGATGATCCCGAGGAGTTTTGGGCGGGTCAGGCACGCCAGTTTTTGTACTGGGATAAGCCTTGGGCGCGGGTGTGCGATTATGATTTTTCTGCGGGTTACGTGTCGTGGTTTACGGATGCTCGGTTAAACGTGTCAGTCAACTGTATCGATCGTCACTTGAGTGAGCGTTCGAATCAGACTGCGCTCATCTGGGAGAGCGACGAACCTGATTGTGCACTGCGCATAAGCTATGCGGAGTTACACGAAAAGGTATCGAAGCTCGGCAATCTTCTCCGGCAACGAGGGGTTGTAAAAGGCGACCGAGTTTGTATTTATTTGCCGATGATCCCAGAGGCCGTTTACGCCATGTTGGCTTGCGCGCGTGTTGGAGCAGTGCATTCAGTTGTGTTTGGTGGTTTCTCTCCCGAAGCGCTGAAGGACCGCATACTCGATGCTGATTGTCGAGTACTGATTACGGCCGATGAGGGCGTGCGAGGCGGTAAAAAAATTGGGCTAAAGATCAATGCGGATCGCGCCCTTGAACAATGTGGTAGCGTACACACGTGTATTGTCGTCAAGAGAACGGGGGCAGATGTCGGCTGGCATGATGGCCGCGATGTTGATTATCTAGCAGCGACCGAGATCCTGTCGGCGTATTGTGAGCCGCAAATGATGGATGCAGAAGATCCGTTGTTTGTGCTTTACACCTCAGGATCCACAGGTAAACCTAAAGGCGTGGTGCACAGTACAGCAGGGTATACGCTCATGGCAGCGATGACCCACAAGTACACCTTTGATTACCGCGACGGTGACGTATTTTGGTGTTCAGCGGATGTGGGCTGGGTGACGGGTCATAGTTATATTGTGTACGGGCCGCTTTGTAACGGGGGCACGTCATTGGTCTTCGAGGGCGTCCCTAATTACCCTGATATGTCTCGCTTTTGGGACGTCATCGATAAGCATCAGGTCACCCAATTTTACACGGCACCCACGGCGATTAGAGCTATTATGGGAGCGGGTGATCACTGGCTTGAGAGCTCTTCACGTCAGTCTTTAAAGTTGCTCGGCACGGTGGGCGAGCCGATTAATCCGGAGGCCTGGCACTGGTACTATCACAAGGTAGGTCAAGCGCGCTGCCCAATTGTCGATACGTGGTGGCAAACTGAGACGGGAGCGCATATGTTGACACCTCTGCCTGGAGCTCATGCGCTTAAGCCCGGATCTGCAATGCAACCTTTTTTTGGTGTGCAGCCGGTATTACTCGACGCCGACGGCCTTGAAATTCATGGCGAGGGCGAGGGGCTTTTGATGATTAAGGCTTCCTGGCCCTCACAGATAAGAACAGTTTTTGGGGACCATCAGCGTCTAATAGACACCTACTTTATTGCTTTTCCTGGCTATTATTTTACCGGCGATGGCGCGCGCCGCGATAGTGATGGTGATTATTGGATTACGGGTCGTGTTGATGATGTGCTCAATGTCTCTGGTCACCGCATGGGTACGGCGGAAGTTGAGAGTGCGCTGGTGTTGCACGAAAAAATCTCGGAGGCTGCCGTTGTCGGCTGTCCACATGAGTTGAAAGGTCAGGGTATCTATTGTTTTGTAACGCCAATGGCATCAGTCACACCAGATAATGAGTTGCGCGAAGCGCTGGAGGCTTTGTGTGTTCGCGAGATTGGGCCCATCGCTAAACCTGACTTTATTCAATGGGCGCCAGGCTTGCCAAAGACTCGGTCGGGTAAAATTATGCGGCGTATCTTGCGCAAAATAGCGGCGAATGAGTTAGAAAATTTGGGTGATATTTCAACGCTTGCTGATCCGGAAGTGGTTGATGATTTGATTAAACCTCGGACGAATTAGGGTAAACAAACGTGTCTTTTTGACAGTTTCACTGTGTTTCTTTAAATTTAATTAAACTTTCTACATTTTTTATACTATAAATGCACCAGGGAATTTACAATACAGTCATGGATAGACAAAGGTAAGGAGTCATAGAACATGGAACCCAGCATAAGAAAGCAGTTAGCTCGCTTAATGCGAGAAAAGAAGTTGTCTCAAAGTGCCCTGTCGCGAGCAACGGGTGTGCCGCAACCGACAATTAATCGTATCTTGAGCCAAACTACAGTTAATCTTCGGCGCGACTCGGTAGTGCGTATAGCGGCCTACTTTGATGTGACCCCAGAATCACTCTACAGCTCCAAGGGTAATATCAATGTCAGTCATGATCGATTAGGCAGTTCCGTTGCTGCTCAACCGTCAGCTAATCCCATTGAAGAGATTTGTCGACGTGTGATGTCCTTAACCTCCTTGCAGAGGTCGGAGGTATTACAGCGGTTAGTGGAAATTGTGGTCGTTAAGTAAGCCGCCGATTTCTTCGTGGTGACTATTTACTTGGAGTAGCGAATAGCCGCCTGAAATTTTTTTCGTTAGCGCTTGTGTCCTCGGCGCATTTTTGGTGTCCGCATTTTTTGGCTCAGTAGAATTCTCCGCTCTGAATCTACAATTGCTTTACATCGTTGCCAAATGCTAAGCTTCGTGCTCCTAAGGGGCGGCCGCAAGGCCTGAGATGTACCCTTTGAACCTGATCCGGATAATTCCGGCGTAGGAATAGGGTCTGCAACGTTTCTTTCATACGTAGCCTCTTACTTGCTTCCGGATCTTTCAATTTTAGATTGCGGAGCTTGAATCGATGAATCTGTATCACGCTATTGTCCCCAAGGGTGTTGCCTGTTACGGCGACCGAAATATAAGAAATGCCACTCTTTTTGTCCTGCTCAGTTGTGTAGGTTCATCGTTTGCGAGTTCGATTGATGAGGTGATCGTAACCTCAGATTTTCGCCCTTTGACTGTCCAATCCGCCGGATTTAGCGTTTCAGTGATCGACCAAGCCGTGATTCACCAGCGCAATGCCCGGCATGTCGAAGAGCTTCTGGCGCTGGCTCCCAATGTGAATTACGCGGCGGGCGCGTCGCGTGGCCGTTACTTCCAGATTCGAGGCATAGGCGAGCGTAGCCAATTTGTGGCGCCATTGAATCCATCGGTCGGAACCTTCGTTGATGGGGTTGATTTCACCGGCTTTGGTGGGGCCGCCACGTTACTGGATGTTGCTCAGGTCGAGGTTCTGAGAGGCTCACAAGGCACCCGGTTTGGGGCCAATGCCCTTGCGGGCGTCATCAGTTTAAAGTCTGTAGATGCTACGAATCAGCAAGCGGGCTATATTAAATCGCACGTTACCAGTTATGGGGGTCGCGGTTTCGAGGGCGCTCATGGCGGTGCAGTCAGTGAACATGTTGCTTATCGCGTCGCGATGAGTCAGACGCGCTCCGACGGCTACATTGACAATGTCGCACTCAAGCAGGATAACACGAACCACATCGATGAGTTCACGGGACGCGCGAAAATACACTGGGCGGTTGCCGATAATTTAACGGTTGATCTGTCCGCTCTCTACGTTGATGTGGATAACGGGTACGATGCTTTTTCTCTTGATCAAAACCGCACGACGATGTCGGATGAACCCGGTCATGATCGCCAAATAAGTCGTGCCACCACGTTGCTAGCGGATTGGGGCGCGGCGCGGCGATTTAATGTTCAAGGAAGAGTCAATGTCAGTCGTACTGACGCCGACTATGGTTATGATGAAGATTGGACATACGCCGAGTTCCAGCCTGATTATCAAGCCTTTGACAACTACCTTCGCAATGTCAGTAGAGAATCGATTGAATTACGATGGCTTTCGAATGAGGAAGGGCGAATAGCGAACAGCGACTGGTTATTGGGTCTGTATTATCAAAATTCGCAGGTTGATTTGCTTCGAGAATACACCTATGCATCAGTATTTAACAGTCAGTATGACACGGCTTCACGAGCGCTGTTTACGCACATTACGACCGCTCTTGGCGATAATTTGAGATTGACATCAGGCCTGCGCATTGAGCATTGGGCCTCTGACTATGCAGATAGCAAGAATTTGGCGGGAGACAATGATGAAAACCTGTTCGGAGGGAAACTAGCGATAGAGTATACGGCGTCCAAGAATGCTCTTTGGTATGCGAGCATTACGCGGGGCTATAAAGCGGGTGGTTTTAATGGTGGCGATGACCTGCCAAGTGAATCATTACGCAATTTTGACACTGAGTTCCAGATTAATTATGAGTTAGGAGGTAAATTTATCGCGCTCAGTGGGTCCCTTCGCAACCGAATAAGCGCGTTTTATACCGATCGTAAAGATCTACAACTGAAATCGTCTTCGGTCATTTACAGTGCCGCGGGCAATCCGAGTTGGATTGACTACACCGATAATGCAGGTGCGGGGATTAGTTATGGCCTTGAATGGGAACTTCAGCTGCAGTTTACAGAGTCGCTCAATATATTGGGGAGTTTTGGCTGGTTGGAAACAGAGATTACCGAGCATAACCAGTTACGTCCGGCTGCTTTCAATCTTACGGGCCGAGAGGGAGCGCATGCACCCGAGTACACGTATGCGGTCTCTGCACAATATAAACCCGCGGAGAGGTTGAATGCTCAGCTTGAGTTTGAGGGTCGCGATGCGTTTTTCTATTCTGATTCGCACAATTATCGCGCATCTGACACGCACCGCATTAACTTAAGATTACGGTACCAGACGGGGGCTTATGAAGTGCAGGTGTATGCCAACAACGTGACTGATGAGGACTATGGTGTGCGCGGTTTCTCTGGTTGGGATGCGGATCCGCGCAGCGGAGACGGGTTCGATGAGCAGTCTTATCAGCAGTTAGGCGCGCCGCGAGTTCTAGGGCTCACCGTTCGGTTAGATTTTTAATGGTCGTCGACGGCCATCGGAGCAATAGGAAAACACTATGCAGGTGACGATTGATGTGAGCATGTACCCAAATCGCGAAGATTTTATTCCGCCGATTAAGGGGTTTATTGAAAAGATAAGCACTTACAAGCATCTCAAGGTGACTCCCTTTCCAACTAGTACAGTGGTGCAGGGAGAGTACGCATCCGCGATGCAGGCCGTTCAGGAAACGATCCTCTCTTGTTACCAGACCTATAATATGGCGGTTTATGTGGTCAAAATAATTCCCGGTTACGAGGCCCTGTAAGCCGTGTTCGACGGGGTTACGCTTGAGACTTTGGCGATGTTATTGGCGCTAGCTTATTTGGTTTTGGCGATGCGTGAAAATAGCCTTTGCTGGTACTGTGCGTTTGTCAGTACAGCCTTGTATGTGTGGATTTTTGGTGACGTGAGCCTTTACATGGAGTCGGCATTGAATGCGTACTACATGGTGATGGCAGTGTACGGTTGGCACCAATGGCGCGGCGGCGGTGAACAGGGCCACGGCGTGGCTCTTTGTCAGTGGTCATGCCAGCGTCATATTATGATGATCACAGGCGTTTTTGTGGCAAGTGCGCTGTCGGGTTATATTTTGGCGGTAAGTACCGACGCGCCTTTTCCTTATTTGGATTCGTTGACAACTTGGGGTAGCGTACTAACCACGTTTATGGTGGCACGTAAGGTAGTGGAAAATTGGTTGTATTGGCTGGTCATCGACAGTCTCTCAATCTACTTATATATTGATCGAGGCTTGTACCAGACGGCTGGATTATTTACGCTTTATTTACTACTCGCCCTATTAGGTTACTTACAGTGGAGCAAGGCCTATAGAAAACAGAACGTCAAAGCGTCTCGACAGGGCACTGGCGAATTGGAAAAGCTGGAAAAAGACCACTGATTGGCACCCCGAGAGTAGGCCGCGCATTGTGTGTGAATTGTCGGAGGGTCTCACCAATAAGAATTTCTTGGTCTCCTCAGATCATGCCAGAGCGGTTATTCGTTTGAACTGCGCTGACGAGGATCAATTAGGTATTGATCGTGACCGCGAGGCACGCATATTGCGGTCGCTTGCTCGCCTTGGGTATATGGCGGATATTCTCTATCAAGACGATGATGCTCTGGTCACCCTTTACCTAAAGGGAACTTCAGTAACGCCTCGTGCATTGCAGGACCCTAAAGTTGCAGCGGCCGTCAGCCTTCACCTTACAACGATACAGGCAGTGACGTTGCTCGATGAATCACGGTTTTGTTACCGCGATCATTGCTCCTCTTTGGCCGCGCAATTGACGTCGAAGCAATTGCAGTGCGTGGATTGGCCTGCACTTTGCGAAGCGGCCAAAAGCATCGATTTGTCTGAATGGACGCCGCGGCTGTGTCACCATGATCTTGTACCCGAGAATATACGCATGACGCAGCAAGGGGTGTATTTCATTGACTGGGAATATGCAGCACTAGGACATCCCGCCTTCGATTGGGTGCGCTTATATGGAGCGTGTAAGGCGGTTGTTGCCCGTCTTGAGGGGCAGTTCTCTCTGGAGACGCTAAAAACGCTGGCCTATCTGCAACGGGGGATCGACAAACTGTGGTTTGCCGTGCAGGATAGTCGCAAACGAGACAATGATCGAAGAGGGTAAATTATGGACAACCGTTGGAAGTCGCTCACGCCAGAGGAGCGCTATATTATACTTCAGAAAGGAACTGAACCGCCCTTTACTGGACAGTACAATGACCATTTCCATACGGGGATCTATCATTGTAAACAGTGCGAAGCCGCGTTGTACCGTTCAGACGACAAGTTTTCGTCTCACTGCGGTTGGCCGAGCTTTGACGCCGAAATTACGGGAGCGGTCTACCGCGAGGTCGACGCAGATGGTCGGCGTATTGAAATTGTCTGTGCTTCCTGCCGCGGCCATTTGGGGCATGTTTTTGAGGGCGAACAAATGACGGAAAAAAATACCCGCCATTGCGTCAATTCACTGTCGATGCGCTTTGTTCCTGAGGACTAAAGATCACTTGAGGTAAAGCTTTATGTCAGTCCTTGAAATTTTTGAATTGAAAGGGCTGCCCCATTTCTGCATCGCGCACCATAGCCATAACATTCTGTAAATCGTCGCGTTTTTTCCCGGTTACACGTATTTGGTCTCCTTGTATCTGCGCTTGAACCTTCACTTTCGATTCCTTGATCAATTTGACAATTTTTTTGCTCACATCGCTTTCAATGCCGTGTTTAAAGGTGACGGGAATGGAAAAGGTTTTACCACTGTGTAATGCTTTGTCGTCATAGGTCATGACGCTCGGTTCGATCTTTCTTTTGATCAATTGATCGCGGAAAATGTCCAGAAGCTGTTGGCATTGGAAATCGGCCTCAGCGCTGATTAGCACCTGCTCTTTGTTATAACTAATGCTGGCATCAACACCGCGAAAATCAAAGCGCGTTGAGATTTCTCGCGTAGTATTGTGAGTGGCATTGGTGATTTCGGCGGTGTCTACATCGGACACAATATCTAAACTCGGCATAGTAAATATCGGCTCTTCACGTTAGTATCTCAATTCTAAACTATTCAAGGCAGGTACCTCTAGTCTTATGCTCCAACCCTGTAAATGTGGTAGCGGTGATGCCTTTGGTATTTGTTGTAAACCGTTTTTTGACGGCATTGCCGTGGCGCAGTCACCAGAGCAGCTGGTGCGCTCACGTTTTACCGCCTTTGCGCGGGGGAATCAAGGCGCTTACTTGCTGAATACTTGGTTTCCAGCCACGGCAAAAGGGCTTACTGAGATCGACCTCTCAAACGTGTCTCGTCGTTGGAACAGGCTGGAAATCGTAGGTTGGGGTGTCCAGGGTGACGACGGTTGGGCCGAGCTTAATGCACATTTCACAGATTTATCTGATGCGACCGTCGCCCGCGTGATGCATGAGAAATCTATTTTTACGCGCATCGACGGACGTTGGTTATATATTGGCGGCGAGGTTGTAAACGGTTAGGCTGATTGTCTTTCGGTTCATGGGTGTGATTGAATTCTAGCGGTCAGTTTCGCTTTACAGCAACGGCCCATTAGAGGTCTAGTAGGAGATTATTTGATGCTTTCTAAGCGCGTCGACCCTGAACTCGCATCGTGTTTGGATACGCTGTCACCTTTGAATCTGTGGGACGATTTGCCTGCTTTTCGTGAGCGGTTAGCGCAGTGGGCAGCGCAAAGGGCAGAGACGCACCCGGTGATCGAAAATGTTATCAGTGGTGATGACACCGTCAGGGTTGATGATCAAAATACAGTCCGGGTTCGTGTCTACCGACCCGACAAATTGGATGAGCCGTTGCCCGCGTTAATCTGCTTACACGGAGGTGGTTATTGCGTGGGGAGCTTAGATCAAGATGATGACTGGGTTCGCAGATTAGTTCAGGCGGTAGGTTGCGCGGTAGTGTCGGTCGATTATCGTTTGGCCCCCGAGCAACCTTTTCCCGCGGCGCTCGATGATGCCTATGCGGCACTTCAATGGGCGCATACTCATGCAAGCGAACTTGCTTTCGATAAAGGTCGTTTAGCCGTCGGGGGCATGAGCGCCGGTGCCGGATTAGCTGCTGGACTGGCTTTAGCTGCTCGCGATCGCGGTAATGTTCCACTTATTTTTCAGCTTTTGTGTTGTCCGATGCTCGACGACCGCAATTCCACCCCATCCAGTTATAGTATTACCGATACTCGCGTGTGGAACCGACAGAGTAATTTATGTGGTTGGGCTGCTTACTTGGGCAGTCAGCTGGAAAGTTCGGCAACCTCTGTCTATGCTGCAGCCGCGCGCGCCACTGACCTGTCAGGTTTGCCACCGCTATATATGCGAGTCGGGTCTGAGGACCTGTTTGTCGATGAAAACTGTGACTATGCGGCCCGTTTAACTGCGGCCCGCGTGCCAACAGATTTTGCAGTAATTCCTGGCGCATTTCACGGTTTTGAGGTTATTGCGCCAGACGCCTATATTTCAAAGGTGACAGTGAACGGATATTACATCGCGTTGCGACGAGCGCTGTTTGCGGACGAACTCTCTAGCTCTCGTTGAAGTGATTTTTAGGTGTCTTCCCCTCGGTATACCCAACGACCAAAAATAATTCCGATCTCAAAAAGCAGCCACATGGGGATGGCCAGCAAGGTTTGTGAAATAACATCGGGAGGCGTCAGTAACATGCCGAAAACGAAACAAAGAATAAACACATACGGGCGTTTTCGGGCTAATTTATTTGGGTCCAAGGCGCCTACCCACGCCAAAATAACGACCGCGATCGGAATTTCGAAGCTGAGTCCAAAGGCAAAAAACAATTTCAAAGCGAAATCTAGATAGCTGCGTATGTCGGGCATAATGGTAATGCCGTCGGGCACAATCCGCGCAAAGAACAAAAAAACCAGAGGAAAGACTACGTAATAGGCGAAAGCGATACCTGCATAAAAGAGTAATACGCTGGAAAAGAAGAGCGGGATCGCGACTTTTTTCTCTCGTCGATAAAGGCCGGGAGCGACAAAACTCCAAATCTGAAAAAGGATATATGGCATTGCAGCAAACATGGACAACACGAGTGTTAACTTAAAAGGCGTTAGAAAAGGGGAGGCAACTTCGGTCGCGATCATACTGGATGATGCCGGGATAAATTTTCGAATCGGCTCCGATACGAATAAATAGATATCGTTGCTAAATGAGAAAAGGCCAGCAAAAATTACTAACACCGCGATGACGCACCGTAGCATGCGATCGCGGAATTCGGCGAGATGTGCAAGAAACGGCTGGCTTGGTAACTCTTCGTCGCTCATCGTGACTTGTTATCGTCGATAGGCGTTTGAGCCTCGGTGATTAACGTTTCGACTTGATGCTGCGTCTTTTGAAGGTTCTGCATAATTTCTTCGTTGTGTAACTGCCGGCGAATTTCGTCAACACCTACCTCTCCCTCTAGCTCCTTTCGCGCGCGGGTAAGTCCCCTTCGCGCGCGTCCCACCCAGAGGGTCATATTTCGTACGGTTTCTGGAAGTCGCTCAGGACCCATCACTACCAGCGTTATGACGGCAACGACGAGAAGCTCTGTGAAGGCAATGTCAAACATGATTGTACACGCGACCCTATTGTCCGAATGCCTATGCTAAGGCGCTGTGTTATTCGGTATTTTTCGGGTCGCCGGCATTGACTTCTGGCGGCGATGTTCGCTCAGTCTCTGCGGCGACTGGGGCGATGGCGTCTTTAAAGCCTTTCACCGCACCGCCGACATCCGTGCCAATGCTGCGCAATTTTTTGGTGCCAAACACCAGCGCTACGATAACCAATATAATTAAGAGTTCCTGCCAACCAAAACCCATGTGAGCTCTCCTGATTTATTTATTCTGATGGCGTTGTGCTTTTTCTGTCAGTCCGGAGCTATCAAAACGCCGTTCTAGCTCGGCCAAGACGGCATCGGCGTCTGTCCCCAAATGCGAGAGCATGACCATGCTGTGAAACCATAAATCTGCAGTCTCGCTAATGAGTTGGCCAGTGTCGCCTGTGATCTCCGCGTCCCGCGCCGCTAAAATAGTCTCGATGCTTTCTTCGCCGACTTTCTCAAGAATTTTGTTGAGGCCAAGCTGGTGAAGCGATGCCACATACGAATTTTCTTGCGGCTGATTTTTTCGTTGTGTCAACGTGTCCGTCAGGCGGGAGAGTATATCATTGCTCATGTATAAATGTCCTTGGGATTGAGTTTTACCGGATCGACGATTTGCCATAGACCGTCTTGTAATACGCGGTAGAAGCAGGACTCTCGACCTGTGTGGCAGGCAATACTGCCTAATTGCTCGACTTGTAATAAGATAACATCGTTATCACAATCCAATCGCAACTCACGTACCTGTTGAATATGGCCAGATTCCTCACCCTTGCGCCACAGCTTTTGACGCGAGCGGGACCAGTAGACGGCACGTTGTTCAGAGACCGTGGCTTTAAGTGCGTCACGATTCATCCATGCAAGCATAAGAATTCGTCCGCTCTGGGCGTCTTGGGCAATAGCGGGCGCTAATCCATCGCTGTTCCATGCTATTTCGTCTGTGAATGACATTATTACGCTCTTATTATGACTACGATTGAATTATGGCAGTACCGTTTGTGTAAAAACAACCTTGTCTAACGCACGACGAGGAGTAAAGCGCCAAGGCCGATGCACATGAGATTGATCAAAGGCACCTGTTGCATCCACTGCCACCCATCGGGGTTGGCGGTTAAGAGTCCGATGCTTAACAGCACGACGCCGAGGGACTTTGGTTTGTTAATTGAAACGCGCAGTTTAGCGGGTTTTACAGTAGATTCTGTACGCTGTTGTTTGTGCTGCGCATTATCCAATGCGGCATAGATCATGGGAGGTATTTGCGGCAGTTGCTCAAGCCAGTCCGGCGCATGGTGTTTTAGTTGGGCATACAATCCTTTTGGGGAGTATCGTCTGCGTACCCATTGCTCTAAAAAGGGCCGTGCAGAGGTCCATGGGTCAAGTTCTGGATACAACTGTCGTCCGAGCCCCTCCACATTGATCAGCGTCTTTTGCAAAAGTACCAGTGACGGTTGGACCTCCATGTTAAAGCGGCGCGCTGTGTCAAATAGTTGGATCATCATATAACCCATGGAGATTTCATGGAGAGGCCGCTGAAAAATAGGCTCACAGACGGACCGAATCGCGCCCGTGAATTCATTTAAAGACGTTGCTTGGTCGACCCAACCCGACCGAATGTGGAGTTCTGCGACTAGGCGGTAATCCCGTTTGAAAATTGCTAATAGATTGCGCGCCATATAAAACTGATCTTCTTTGCTGAGTGAGCCCATAATTGCGCAATCAATGGCAAGGTAAGTGGGTGCCTCGGGGTTGCTGGTATCGACAAAAATGTTTCCGGGATGCATGTCGGCATGGAAAAAATTGTGATCGAATACCTGCGTAAAAAATATGTCGATCCCGCGCTCAGCCAACACTTTAAAATTTACATCGGCGGCTTTAAGGGTTTCGATATCGGTGACCGGTGTGGCGTAAATACGCTCCATAACGAGCACACTTTGGTTCGAGTATTGCCATAATATTTCGGGAACATGCAGCAGCGTTGAGTCGTTGAAATTGTGCTTCAGTAGAGATGCATTGGCACCTTCTGATTGCAGGTTTAATTCGTCTAGTATGACGTTTTGGTAGTCTTCAACTACTTCGAGCGGGTGGAGACGTTGCCCATCGACACTGTATTTTTGAATCCACCGGGCCAATGTAAACATCAAGGTGATATCTTCGCGAATGGTTTTTTCAATGTCGGGGCGCACGACTTTGATCACGATATCGCGATCGTCGAGGGTGACGGCGCCATGAACTTGTGCGATTGAAGCAGATGCGAGCGGCACGTGCTCAAAACTTTTGAACAGGGTATCGATCTGCCCGTTGAGCGCTTTTTCGACCGCGCTAACAAATAATGTGGTGGAAAAAGGAGGCACATTATCTTGCAGTTTTGCTAATTCGGAGCAAAGGTCTTGTGGGACGAGGTCGGGCCTGGTGGATAATAGCTGACCAAATTTTACAAAAATGGGCCCCAGTGCCTCAAGCGCCATCCTTAAGCGGACCCCTCGGGAGTCTTGGTTGTCGCCAAACAAACACGCTGGAGCCAGCAGCACCCGCAGGCCCAGCGGGAGTGCTGCGCGCTCTAGGAACAAGTCCAGTCGGTAACGACCAACAATACGGATAATTTTCAGAGCGCGCCGAATCTGGGTCATTTTTTTAATAACATTTCTAGTTGGCGTAAACGTGCTTCAGCGCGGTCTGAATGGGACGCCAATTGACGTATTTGGTGCGCAAAATCCTCAAACTCGGGTTTGCTTGGCACCAAACGCCATTCTTCTTGAACAATTTCTACAGCGGTTGCTGTGACACGTTGCCGACTGTCGGCAGCAGTGCGCGCTGCATGTCGAAGGGTGCGGCCGAGCATTTGTGCAGGCACATCGCCTAAAACGTCCGCGAGGGCGGCCTCCCAATCGATATCTAGGCGCCTTATGAGGTGTTCTAACCGCTTTAACTTTTGCACGTCACCTTGCACCGTAACGCCACTGTCAGCAAGTGTTAGCGAACCCTCCGCCTGAGTTGCCAGCGCTAAAAGCGCAACAAGCGAGCCGTTGATACTGATGCAGGGCTCTACGCAAGCATCATGCTGGAGTTTTAACTGCCCGTCTAGGATGACGACAGTAATGACCAACGCGGGCGCATCGCTTTCAAACATGATTCGTGTTTCTAACAAATCATTTAGAGCGCGCACTGAAGCATCATCATAACGTAACGCTGAATTAATCAGCGAGGCAATCTGGTCGAAAACTGCATTGGATAGAATATCGAGCATTGTTAAGGCTTTACACCTCGATGTAGCGCGACAATTCCGGCCGTCATGTTATGGTAATCAGTGTTGACGAAACCCGCATCATTGAGCATTTCCTGAAGGGTCTGTTGGTCGGGATGCATTCGAATTGACTCTGCAAGATAGCGATAACTTGCCGCATCACGCGCAAAAATGTTACCAAGTTTCGGCAGTATGCTAAAGGAATAGGCATCATATATTTTCGCCACCAGCGGATTTGGCGGTGTTGAGAATTCTAAAATCAACAATCGACCGCCCGGTTTTAAAGTGCGTAACATCGAACGTAAGGCACGTTCCTTATCGGTGACATTACGCAGTCCAAACGCAATACTGATAATGTCAAAACTGTTATCAGGGAACGGCAAATCTTGCGCATCGGCTTGTGCGAAGCGAATATTTTCAACGCAGCCTTGATCGATGAGGCGATCACGCCCCATATGCAACATCGATGCGTTGATGTCTGCAAGTACCACAAGGCCTTCAGAACCCACTCGGGCCGAGAACTTTGCGGCCAAATCCCCTGTGCCCCCGGCAATATCAAGAACGTTATGTCCTTTGCGGACTGCCGACATTTCAATGGTCATTTGTTTCCAAACGCGGTGAATACCCGCTGACATCAGGTCATTCATTAGGTCATATTTGTTTGCCACCGAGTCAAAAACGCCAGCCACGCGGTCGGCTTTCGTGTCGACTGGGACCGTTTCGAAGCCAAAGTGTGTGGTTTTTTCGGGCATGGTCATTACCGCCGCAGACCTAAAGGCCCTCCATTGTAGCGATACCTGAGGCAGATAGGTATATTTGAAGTCATATGCCTAGTCGTCATCGCTAAGTTTAAGTATCTGCGTGTGGGAATCTCGAGATTTATTTTGTCCTCTGAGTTGTGCTAGATACTGCTCCCAGTGGTGCGTGACATTGTAGCTGAGGTCCCATAAATAATCCCAGCTATAGATGCCGGAGTCATGGCCGTCATTAAATTGAATACGCAACGCGTAATGCCCAATTTTAGTGAGTGTTAAAATAGTTACGTCGCGTTTACCCGTGGGCAGCGTACCTTGGCTAATGCCGTGCCCACGGACCTCTGCACTGGGAGATAAGACTCGCAAATACTCAGCGCTCAGTTGGTGCTTGGGCTCATGCTCATAGTGTAACGATAACTGATTCTTTTGCCGGTTGAGCGAGATTTTTTTGGGTACCGGCAAGGTAACTCTCCTGTTCACAACTCTTGTAGTGACTAAAATATGGTGTTGCGTGGTCAACTAATGAACATTACAGGATAAAACGGGTGAGATCTTCGTTGCTCGCTAACTCGCCCAGGTGTTTCTCTACAAACTCTCTGTTTATGTGTACCTGCTCGCCTTGAGCTCCGAGGTCGGCTGCAGTAAAGGATACTTCTTCGAGCAAGCGTTCTAAAATTGTATGTAAACGTCGCGCCCCAATGTTTTCTGTCCCTTCGTTGACCTCATAGGCTATTTCGGCAATGCGTCGAACACCGTCAGACGTAAACTCTATGGTCAAATCTTCGGTCGCCATCAAAGCGGTGTACTGTTTGGTGAGAGACGCGGTCGGTTCTGTGAGAATACGCTCGAAATCATTAATACTCAGGGACGACAGTTCCACTCTTATTGGCAGCCGACCCTGCAATTCTGGAATTAGGTCTGAGGGTTTGGAAAGGTGGAAGGCGCCAGATGCGATGAAAAGAATATGGTCCGTTTTTATCATCCCATACTTAGTGGAAACGGTACTGCCTTCAATCAAAGGCAGTAGGTCACGTTGTACGCCCTCACGTGAGACATCGCCGCCAGAGCCTTCGGATCGACGGCATACTTTGTCCAGTTCATCCAAAAACACAATGCCATGCTGCTCAGCGGATTCCACAGCTTGCTGTTTGATTTCCTCTTCATTAATTAGCTTGCTGGCTTCTTCTTCTTTTAGATGTTTTAACGCTTCTACGACGGTGACTTTGCGACTGGCGGTTTTTCCTTTGTTCATCGAGCTAAACATATTCTGCAGCTGCGACGTCATTTCCTCCATTCCCGGCGGAGCCATAATTTCCACGCCGACGGATGTTTGTCGTAATTCAATCTCAATCTCTTTTTGGTCCAATAGACCCTCACGCAGTTTCTTGCGAAAGATTTGTCGTGTCGACGACTCGGCTTGCTCGGCATTTCGAGCCGGCGGAAGGAGGGCGTCAAGCACGCGATCTTCTGCGGCATCCAAGGCACGCTGCGCAACATTTTGTATTTCCCGCTCGCGGCTCAGTTTTACGGCAGTTTCTACAAGATCGCGAATGATTGATTCGACATCTTTACCCACATAGCCTACCTCAGTGAACTTAGTGGCTTCAACTTTTACAAAAGGCGCTTGGGCAAGTCGCGCCAAACGTCTAGCAATCTCGGTTTTACCCACACCCGTAGGACCTATCATTAGAATATTTTTAGGCGTGACTTCATTGCGAAGTGCGGAGTCGAGCTGGGCCCGACGCCAGCGATTTCGAAGCGCAATAGCGACTGCACGCTTCGCCCCATCTTGGCCAATGATATGCTGATTTAATGCATGCACAATTTCTCTCGGTGTCATATGAGACATGGTCGTTGTTATTCCTTTTCAGTCTTGGGGTCAGCGGGATCAAGCACTTCAATAGTGTGGTTGTGATTGGTATACACGCAAATATCGCCGGCAATCTTTAACCCTTGCGCGACAATATCTTTAGCACTGAGTTGGGTATTGTCGAGTAATGCTCGGGCCGCGGATTGTGCATAAGGCCCGCCAGAACCGATTGCAATGAGATCATCTTCTGGTTGGATGACGTCCCCATTTCCAGTAATAATCAACGAAGCCTCGTGGTTGGCAACCGCTAAAAGCGCTTCGAGCTTGCGTAAGATCCGGTCTGTTCGCCAGTCCTTTGCGAGCTCCACCGCCGCACGTATTAGGTGTCCATGATGCTGTTCCAGCTTCGCCTCAAAGCGTTCAAATAACGTAAATGCATCGGCTGTGCCACCCGCAAATCCTGCAATTATCTGATCTTTATATAGACGACGGACTTTACGCGCATTGCCTTTCATGATGGTATTGCCCATGCTGACTTGGCCATCACCGCCAATCACGACAATGCCATTTCGTCGCACTGATAAAATTGTGGTGCCTCTGTACTGTTCCAATGGTAATCTCCTTCTTGCAGTTCCCTATAGATTGGGTCATCTGTGTAAATATCAATCTCGCGATTTTAAAATCAAAGATCGACCTCTTTATGGCGGCTGTGTGAAAGCCGTCCACCGCGGCGTTTCTGAACGTTTTACTCATCTCTTTCATGCTCTGATATTTTTTGCCCAACAGGATTATTGCGGTAATTTGACTGTTTGGCTATGCCGACATGATACGCTTCGCATAGGGAGCTTAGCTTCGCGAGGACTAAGAGCCACCGTTGTGAGCTGTATCATTCTGCCCCTAAAGTATCGTCGAGGTCATTCCAAACTCTTAACGGGTTGCAATTAGCTCTGAGCCCGTTCACCATTCGCAAGCGCGGCGGCGCGGTTCGGTGATATGCGGTTTATACGTTTTGTTTGACTACTTAACCATGATCTTGCACAAAAAAACACGGCGCCTGACTCTTACTTACAGAATTGTTTAGAAGATCTTAATCAATGACACTCACCCTCAAAGACCCCCTATTACTGCGCTCTCAGGTTTATGCTGACGGTCGCTGGATCGACGCCCATAACGGTAAGACATTGCCGGTGAACAATCCGGCAACGGGCGAACGCATTACATCTGTACCGCTGTGCGGGGCAGATGAAACGCGCATGATGATTGCCGCGGCGGAGCGTGCACAGCGTGCGTGGGCAAAATCAACGGTCAAGCATCGGGCCGGTTTGTTGCGTAAGTGGTATCAGCTGATCCTGGATAATCAGCAGGATCTTTCTTTGATATTAACATCTGAGCAAGGCAAACCGCTCGCTGAAGCGCAAGGTGAGATTATTTATGGCGCAAATTATGTGGAATGGTTCAGTGAAGAGGCGAAACGCATATACGGCGATACCATTCCCCATCCGTCTAACGATAAAAGACTCGTTGTTATCAAACAACCCGTCGGGGTGGTGGCGTGTATAACACCTTGGAATTTTCCGAATGCCATGTTGACACGAAAGATTGCGCCAGCGATCGCAGCCGGGTGTGCGGTGGTCTGCAAACCTGCCAATGCCACACCTCTCTCTGCGCTTGCGATTGTGGCATTGGCAGAACGCGCGGGCTTTCCCCCCGGGTTGATTAATATCGTTACGGGCCAGACGGCAGCTATTGGCGCGGAAATGACGTCTAATCCGATGGTGCGAAAACTCACCTTTACCGGCAGTACTCCGGTCGGTAAGCAATTGATGGCGGAATGTTCCCAGACGGTAAAGCGTACGTCTATGGAGCTTGGCGGTAATGCACCATTTATTGTTTTTAATGACGCAGATGTTGACGCAGCTGTTCAAGGAGCGCTCGCATCGAAATTTCGCAACGCCGGACAGACCTGTGTCTGTTCAAATCGATTGCTCGTCCACGCGGATATTTACGATGAATTTACGCGGAAACTGACCGCTGCCGCGGCCGAGCTTAGGGTTGGCAACGGGACTGATACTGGCGTTACAATTGGCCCACTGATCGATCAAAAAGCAGCGGATGATGTCTACTCTTTAATTGATGATGCCGTGACCAAAGGAGCTCGGGTAGAACTTGGCGGTAAGCGAAGTACGATGGGCGGTAGTTATGTAGAGCCCACTGTGCTGACGGGAGTGACACGCGATATGCGGGTTTTTTCTGAAGAGATTTTTGGACCTGTAGCGCCTATCTTTCGTTTTGAAGATGAGGAAGAAGTGATTGCCATGGCCAACGATACTGAATTTGGTCTCGCGGCGTATTTTTATTCGCGCGACATTGGCCGTGTGTGGCGAGTTGCAGAGCGCTTGGAATACGGGATTGTCGGAATTAATGAAGCAATCATCTCTAACGAGATGGCGCCTTTTGGAGGGATCAAAGAATCAGGCAGTGGTCGTGAAGGATCTAAATACGGTATGGACGACTACCTCGATATAAAGTACCTGTGCATGGGCGGTATTGAGTAAGAGAATAAAGCGCGTGTTGTCACATCACTTATAAGGGCCATTTTCTAAAATCGTCGGCGTCAGTATGATGCCAAGCATCATGGGTATGCTGGGCAGACTTAGATCGATCTCGCATAGCCCAAAGCTCATCACTAAACCTTTGTTGATTGTTGTATGGTGGCGGTCATCACCGGGCGTTGTCCATCCCTAATTGCTATTGCGCGCGCGCGATTCGTTGTGAGCTAAAACGCGCCTCTGTATTCCACAGGAGGCACCGTATAGAGACGCGTCGGCTAAGAATTACAGTGACTGAGTACGCTCGTTATTTACTGTTTGCCACTACGGGTAGGCACACAAAATACGAGCGGTTTTAATCTTACTGCATGGTCGTTGAAAATTGGCGGCATGCGATTCACGAAGACATCACCGCATAACAAGGGTTACCGATCGCCCGCGGTGATCCGAAGCGCGAATATCTTTATGGCTGTGTTATTTATTCATACGGATTTGATGTACTTTTAACAAAAAAAATGTCATAACTCGATTCGTACTCGGTAACTTACAACACATGCAAATTTAAATTAAATTAAATTAAACAAAACAAAACTAAAAATACAAACATATAAGACGAACACGCTGATCGGAAGCGGTGCGTCGAGGAGGGATAAATGTTCAGAAAAGAGTGGATAGCCGTGGTATTTTTATCGTTTAGCGCGAACGTATTCGCGG
>CAJWCO010000017.1 GCA_913031145.1 uncultured Cellvibrionales bacterium
AACCCCTGTTACCGCCGTGAAAGGGCGGTGTCCTAGGCCTCTAGACGAACGGGACTTTGATGATGCTGGTTTTTGTAAGCATTTGAGATTGCACTCTATTGCTAGCCTAAAAACCGCTACCAATAGGCTTGCTCTCCCGCGAAAAAAACCTAAAGCCATATCCTCTTGCAAGGGCGCACATTATAGCGATTTGCAGAGGTGCGTCAATATACGTGCGACCATAAAAAAGTCGCCGGCACGTTTGCGGTCGCCACTGCGCGCATCGGTGATCAAATAATCTGCACCTCACAGCTTCTCTACCCAAAAAAGCCACACTTTTGAGCCATAAAACCCGTACTCGCACCACCCGTTTTGTCTAGGCATTGATCTACTGATTCTCTAAAACACCGGAACACCCCAATATAAAATCCGTTACAATACGTATGCCTAACACTTTGCCGCGATGAACTTACAATGACTATATTAAAATCGAGAAAACTGGATGATGCGCACTACGATATTCGCGGGCCTGTTCTCGACCATGCGACGTGGCTGGAAGAGCAAGGCCAAAAAATCATCAAGCTCAATATTGGTAACCCCGCCGCCTTTAACTTTGATGCGCCCGATGAAATTTTCTATGATGTAATTCATAACCTTCGATCTGCGCAGGGCTATAGCGACAGCAAAGGCTTGTTCGCCGCCCGGAAAGCGGTAATGCAAAGGTATCAAGCGCAAGGCGTCAGCGATGCGTCAGTTGACGACATTATCATGGGTAATGGCGTGAGTGAGCTCATTGTGATGGCCATGCAGGGATTACTCAACAATGGTGATGAGGTGCTAATCCCAGCACCTGATTATCCGCTATGGACGGCAGCCACATCGATCAGTGGTGGCAAGCCGGTACACTATCTGTGTAATGAAGACGACGACTGGCAACCCAACATTGCAGACATCGAGCAAAAAATTAGCGCTAAAACACGTGCCATCGTAGTCATCAACCCCAACAACCCCACGGGCGCTGTCTACACACCGGCGATCTTAGATCAGCTGGTTGAGATCGCAGAAAAGCACAACTTAATCGTGTTTGCCGATGAAATCTATGATCGAATACTCTATGACGGCGCGCACCATGAACCCCTGGCAAAACGAGTTAAGAAAGTTCTATGCCTCACCTTTAATGGACTTTCAAAAACCTACCGGCTGGCAGGCTTTCGTGCCGGATGGGTAATTGCCAGTGGCGCTAAACATACCGCCACCGACTATTGGGATGGTCTAGTCATGCTCGCGTCAATGCGGTTATGCGCCAATGTGCCCGCCATGCTTGCTGTGCAAACGGCGCTCGGCGGATACCAAACCATTGAAGATCTTATTGCTCCCGGTGGCCGACTTCGTGACCAGCGTGATTTAGCTTATAACTTAGTGACAGACATACCCGGTGTTTCGTGCGTAAAGCCGCAAGCAGCAATGTATTTATTTCCCAAGCTAGACCCAAAAGTCTATCCCATTTTAGATGACCAAAAGATGGTTCTCGACTTTTTGAAAGAAGAGCGCGTATTGCTTGTGCAAGGAAGCGCCTTTAACTGGCCGGGAAAACAGCACTTTAGAATCGTATTTTTACCCGACATAACCCAGTTGACCGAAGCGATTTCCAGACTCGCAGCATTTTTAGAGCGCATGCGAGGTTAGTTGGTTGCGGGTAAATTCGGCAAGAAACCTAAGGTTTTCAAGCTATTTGCGTCCGGGCTTGCTGGGTTATACCGATAATGGGTAAATTCCCGCCTAACCGGGTACGCTTTGCGAAAAGCATCGAAAGCGGGGGCGAGCGCGTTAGCCTGATTAACTGCGTGTCGAAATCGTCGGTCATCTTCTAAAACATCGTACGACGCCAAAATTGCGCGGTTAACCGTGTCCTCATCACTGCTGGTCGTGTTTATGTGGGCGGTGCTGCTCATCGGCTCATCATCCAACTTTGGTATACGCTGCCAAGTAAGAAATGCATCGTGCAACATACGCACCCCTCGCTCTTTACCCTCTTGACTATGACCCGCAATATGTGGCGTCGCTATACTCACAGTCTGCACCAAGGTTCGATCAATATGCGGTTCACAGGCCCAAACATCGAGCGCTACATGCAGGTCTGCGCGCGCCAGTAGACGTTGTAACAATGCATCATTATCAATCACCTCTCCACGACCGGCATTAATCAGCACTGTCCCTGACGGTAGCGCGTCGATATACTCATGATTAAGCATACCCTCGGTGGGGTGCGCTCCATTACGCGTTAATGGCGTATGCAGACAGAGGATATCACTCTCCGCCACACGGCCTAAATCGGTCAGATCTGGAACCTGATTTCGCGTCAAAAAAGGATCGTACACCTGCACGTCAACGCCCAGTGCCTTGAGCACGCGATATAGACGACCCCCAACGTTGCCGCAACCGACAATACCAATACGCGCATTGCGCCAGTTGGGCCGTAGTCTCGCAAATACGGAGAGATCGTACTGAACAACCGCACTTGCGTTACAACCCGGCGCATACGCAAAGATAATACCCTGCTCACGCAGATACTCTATATCTATGTGGTCTGTGCCGATGGTTGCGGAGCCCACAAATGCCACGCGCGTATTCTCTAACAAGCTTTTATTCACTCGAGTGACGGAGCGCACCAACAGCACATCCGCATCAGCGATATCGGCGGAACTGATAGACCGACCGGGCACGCGCTTGATCTGTGCATAAACGCCAAAAAGCCGCTCTATGTTCGGTATGTTTTCATCAGCAACGACCCGCATGGTGTCCTCCCGAAATAGTCATCATAGCGCCCGGCTAGTCCTCTGCGTCAACGATAAGATTTTATAAAACAACCGTTTCACAATAATGCGCTCTCTGCAGTATATTGTCGGTTTGGTAATACGTACTCAGTGCCCTGATAAATTGTGCACCCACCGATGGCAAGGGCTCACCCGCACACCATTGTTGCGCCTGCAAAGCCACAGCGCGAGGAAAATCTGCAGTGGATTCTTGCACACCAAAATGATCACGACTCACGTGGAAAGCGTGCCCGCAGGCAACGCTAAATAACCATTCGAGCGCTTGAGGTTTAACCTCAGCCTGCTCAAACAGGCGCTGTTGTTCGCTCGACCGCTCTGGCACATACCAGTAGCCGTAATCTTCCAGTCGACGCCGCTTCGCCCCAGCCAAACACCAGTGTGCAACTTCATGAAGTGCGCTCGCAATGTAGTCTTCACGAAAGTAAATAATACTGTATTCACCCGCCTTTTGACTCGGTATATAAACGGGCTCGACAGCTCCGCCGCGTAATTCTGTGTGCTCGGTGATCGTGAATTCTGCATTAAAGAGCGACACAATCGCGCAGGTGTCGACCGCGCCTTTCGGGGGATCGCGCGCGAGTGTCCGATCATCAGTACACCTAGCTGTCACCATGCCATTTACTTTACCATTGCCCTAACACCCGCTTACTGTAATCCCACCGCATAACATCCTTGAATCCGACCATAAAAACAGAGCGGACAGACCCCGAAAATATGACGATAACAACGCTGTATTGCAAGATCAATCGTAAAAAAAACCGCGTGCGTAAAAAAATGATAATTTTGTCTGCCACAAACTGTTGTGCTTTTTCTACGAGTCAGGTACCTTATATAGTGTTGCTTCGGCAACCACCGCCACGCGTTTAAGGAGACTCGCCGCCATGACGAGCACTGGTATACCGCCGAAAAAAGACAACGTCGTAGATCTGTTTACTCGCAAGCCTCTCTCTAACGCACTCGACAACCGAGTGATACGAATTGCCCCCGAACTAGACGGATTGGAGATGTTATATAGCAATTCGGAGGCCCCCGAAAAACTGTTTTCGATCAAGGTTCTTGCGTGGGGTTTAAGGCGTAACGGCGACGTAGTTGGACTCGTCCCTTGGTTAGACGAATTACAAGCGTGCGATAGTATCAAAGACGACTTCAATGGCAAGTGGGAGGGCTACTATGACCAAGGGCTGGACGAGATTTTCTATGCAGCACCTCTTCACAAGGTCATTGAGCTTGAGACAGCCGCCGACTACTTCGAGTACCAGTGCATAGGCGAGCTTGAAATCATTCAGGAAATCCCCGACAGCATCGGTACACATGCAGCGATCGCGCACGACCATTTGTCCGACATCACCTTCAAAACTGTGGTCAGTTGGCGGCTACTGAACAACGGTAACCTGAGTGCAATGCTGGCGGACGACGACAAGGTCGACTACACACCCGTTTTACCGGGAGATGATTGTCTCTACCCAGCACACAACAACCCAAACTTCAGATATTTTTTTCAGCATCATGTGGCCAATCAGCTCAAACGACAAGTGCCAACACTGACGCTAAAAAAAGACGAAGACGGTCAGACGAGCGATCTGGCTTAGTAAACATAAGCCGTGGACAAGCCTTGCTATGACGCGATGAAGGCCGTGGCTGAAGATCGGCCACTGCCGTTGGACAAAATAAAGAAATGCATTCAAAAGTGGCACCCGCTTTTTTATCGCACCAGACTTTTATCGCAGCAGACTTTTATCGCAGCAGACGTTTAGCGTTAGGCAGCGGCAGGTGGATTTAGGTAATGTTAGGGTTGGCCAATAGACATTAACCGGCGATACCGGCGATCAAGTAAGTCTTCCATCGGCATTGCTCGCAGTTCTGAAAGTTGTTGAATTAACCGTGATTGCAATGTATGGCTCATCGCTTCTATATCGCGATGAGCGCCGCCCGACGGCTCGGGGATCGTTTCGTCAATAATGCCTAACTTCTGCAGATTCGCTGACGTCACGCCCATTGCTTCTGCAGCCTGCGGCGCTTTTTCTGCGGTTTTCCAGATAATATTTGCGCATCCCTCAGGTGAGATAACAAAGTAGGTACTGTATTGCAGCATATTTAGCTGATCACCCACACCAATCGCCAACGCACCTCCCGAACTTCCCTCGCCAATTACGGTACAAATAATGGGTGTTTTTAGGCGCGACATAACGGATAAGTTGCGAGCAATTGCCTCAGAGATATTACGTTCTTCAGAATCAATGCCTGGATAGGCGCCCGGCGTATCGATCAGTGTTAAGACCGGCATTTTAAAACGTTCGGCCATCTCCATTAGCCGCAATGCCTTTCGATAACCCTCTGCCTTCGGCATACCAAAGTTACGCATGACTTTCTGTTGCACCCCGCGCCCCTTTTCCTCGCCAATCACCATCACGGGCTTGCCGTCCAAACGTGCGACACCACCGATAATCGCGCGGTCATCGCCAAAGTGACGGTCACCGTGCAATTCCTCCCAATCGCTAAACAGTCTCGGTATGTAATCAGCCGTGTAGGGTCGATGCGGATGCCTAGCGACTTGCACCACCTGCCACGCCGTCAGTTTACTGTATATCTTGTCGGTTAGCTTTTGTGATTTATCGCGCAGGCGCGCAACTTCTTCTGCAATATTGACGTTGTTGTCATTGCCCACCGACTGTAGCTCTTCTATCTTCGCTTCCAGTTCGGCAATCGGTTGCTCAAAAGACAAATAGTTAAGATTCATAAGGCGCTGTGCGGACTCGGCGTTGGACAGAGCTATATTCTAGCATCTCTCTCCACGACGATCACACCCTTTGCTCCGTTACTGGCGCCTCTTTTACGCGTAATTTAAGGTCACGTTATTGACCCCGAATTCATCGCGTAATTGTGCGATCAATTCATCGCGAGGCTGAACACGCCAGTCGTCACCTAGTGCCAGCTTGGCGGCCACATTAGACGCACAGTAATCTATGATGACCGGACAGATGCCATCGCGGTAATCGCCAAGCGATGATTGTACGCGGTTAACCCAGTCTGCTGAGGCGGCATCAATACGAACTTCTAAGGTCCTCAATTTTGCACAGCGTGCTGAGTAAACCGATTGCACCGACTCGGCTAGCATCTTCATGCCGCCGGTAAATCCGTCTTCAGAAACAACACCCTGAACGACGAGCATGGCGTCTTTTACTAGAATATCGCGGTAAGCGATGAATTTCTCCGCGAAGACGGATACTTCAAGCCGACCGGTTTTGTCGTCAAGTGTTAAAAATGCAAAATTCTCACCGCGTTTGTTCTTCATAATCCGCAATCCAACAACCATTCCCGCTACAGTGCATGATTCCTTCCCAGAACGAATTCTGGTGACCGGCGTCAATGACATTCGCCGCAATTCGTCGTAATACTCGTCGATCGGATGCCCTGTCAAAAATAAACCCAACGTGTCTTTCTCGCCACCCAGACGTTCCTTTGACGTCAACGGTCGCACCTGTCGATAACTCTCATAGTTAATCTCCACGGCGCTCTCAGCTAATGAATCACCAAACAAATCCACCATGCCGCTGCTGTTATTACGCGCCTGCTGTTCCGATAATTTAACCGCTTCGTCCAACGCTAATAGCATCACCGCGCGCCGATAGCCCACCTCTCCCTCTGGCGCGATAGTGTCTAAAGCGCCCGCTCGAATCAGCGCCTCCAAAGCTCGCTTATTGACCTTTCGAGCATCCACTCGCGCACAAAAATCAAACAGATCAACAAACGCTCCGCCGACAAGACGGGCCTCGATAATACTGTTAACAGGCCCTTCACCGAGTCCCTTGATCGAACCTAAACCGTACAATACTTGGTTATTGCCATCGACACTGAACTGAAACTCACCCGCATTCACATCCGGGGGTAACAACACCAGCCCCATAGTGCGACATTCATCAATAAACCCCACCACCTTGTCCGTTTTGTCCATATCAGCAGAGATAGTTGCAGCCATAAATTGAGCGGGATAGTGGGCTTTGAGCCACGCCGTTTGATAGGCCACCAAGGCGTAGGCGGCGGAGTGAGATTTATTGAAGCCGTAGCCTGCAAACTTCTCCATTAACTCAAAAATATTGGACGCTAATGACTCCTTAAAACCTTTCTCTTTAGCGCCGGCGAGAAAGATAGAGCGCTGTTCTGCCATTTTTTCGGCGTCTTTCTTACCCATTGCTCGACGCAATAAATCAGCGCCTCCCAACGTAAAGCCTGCCATCTCCTGTGCTATCTGCATCACCTGTTCTTGATAAAGAATAATTCCATAGGTTGGCTCAAGACTCGCCTTAAGGCAGTCATGCTGATACTGAGGGTGCGGATAACTCACTTCGGCACGCCCTTTTTTACGGTTAATGAAGTCGTCAACCATTCCAGATTGCAGTGGGCCTGGGCGAAAAAGCGCCACCAATGCAATAATGTCTTCAAAGCGGTCAGGGCCTAACTTGCGGATCAGCTCTTTCATGCCCCGCGATTCAAGCTGAAAGACTGCTGTGGTCTCGGCACGCTGCATCAACTTGAACGTGGCTTCGTCATCCAGCGGAATCTGGTCGATCTGTAGCGGCGTTTCGTCCGTTACCGATCGCTCTTTGTTAATCATTCGAACAGCTCGATCGATAATCGTGAGCGTCCGCAAACCCAGGAAATCGAATTTCACTAAACCCGCATCTTCGACATCATTTTTATCGAACTGCGTTACCGTCCCAGAGCCACTCTCATCGCAATAAATGGGCGAGAAGTCAGTGATCTTTGTGGGAGCAATAACCACACCACCGGCATGTTTTCCACAGTTTCGCGCAACGCCCTCAAGTTCCAGAGCCAAACTCCATATTTCTTCTGCCTCCGAATCTTGCTTTAAAAAATCTCGCAACACTGACTCTTGCTCATGGGCTTTTTCAAGCGTCATACCCACTTCAAACGGAATCATCTTCGACAATTTGTCTGCAAGACCATAAGATTTTCCCTGCACACGCGCCACGTCCCGAACCACCGCTTTTGCGGCCATCGTGCCAAAAGTCACAATTTGCGAGACCGCTTCTTTACCGTAACGCTCGGCCACGTAGGCGATAACCCGATCGCGCCCATCCATACAGAAATCGATGTCAAAATCAGGCATCGACACACGTTCTGGATTCAAAAATCGTTCGAATAACAAATCATAAGTCAGCGGATCAATGTCGGTAATTTTCAACGCGTAGGCCACCAGCGAGCCGGCACCCGAACCTCGGCCTGGACCCACCGGAATATTTTGCTCTTTAGCCCACAAAATAAAGTCCATCACGATTAAAAAATAACCCGTGAAACCCATTTGCATAATAATTTCAAGTTCAAATTTTAATCGATCCCAGTAGCTCTGTCGCACGTCTTCTGAGAGATGCTTTAACGTTGGGTGAGCTAAACGTACGGCTAGCCCCTGCTCTGATAAGTGCTTAAAATAATCGTTTTCCGTCATTCCTTCAGGTATCGGAAAGGCGGGCAAGCACACGTCTCCCAACCGCAACTCGAGATTACAGCGCTTAGCAATCTCAATGCTATTTTCAATCGCCTCGGGGATGTCCTCAAACAAGGCGATCATTTCATCGGCTGTGCGCAAATACTGTTGCTCTGAATAACGCCTCTCACGGCGCGGATCGTCTAAAGTTCGCCCCTCCTGAATACATACACGCGCTTCATGAGCTTCAAATTCCGATGTGTAAATAAAGCGCACATCATTAGTGGCTACAACGGGGCATGTGTAACGACGTGCCAAATCAATCATTACTTCAATGAGCAGGTCTTCACTCGCGCGCCCAACACGCTGTAATTCAAGATAGAAGCGTTGCGGGAACATACGCATAAAGGCGGTTAACAACGCTGCGGCATCGTCTTTGCGGCCCGACGTAATTGCAATACCCATGTGACTTTTGATGCCCCCCGAAAGAGCAATCAAACCCTCGTTACACTCAGCTAACCAGCGCATGTGGATATGTGGCGTACCCTGACGCTGCCCTTCCGAATACCCGCGAGATATCAGTTCAGTGAGATTTCGATAACCCTGTGCATCTTGCACCAGAAGGAGTAGTTCTCCCACGTTGCCATCGTCATCGACGACCCGAATATCGGCTCCCGCTATGGGTTTAACACCCGCCCCTTGCGCCGCTTTATAGAACTTCACCAGCGCGAAAAAATTGGTAAAGTCTGTCACCGCTACCGCGGGCATTGCGGATTCAGCAACCGCTTTGACCAGCGATTTTATACGCACTAATCCGTCGATCAGTGAATATTCTGAGTGCAGTCGCAGATGAACGAATCGTGCTTTCATATTATCGTATTTTATCTTTGATGAGGATTCCATGATATGCAAAGCTGTCTGCCATTAACGTTCGCAAGTCACCCTGATACTCTGGAATTAAGGCGTCTGAGCGTTTGGTTACTGTGATCTTTGAGCCCCAATGAATCACGCCAGCACCGTGACTTAAACCGGCCCCGAATGTCGCAACCAAAATTCGCATACCCGCTTTTACCCGACCGCTCTCGAGCGCCTCGCATAACGCAATGGGGATCGAAGCGGCCGACGTGTTAGCGTACTGATCAACGCACACAACCACTTTTTCCATTGGAAAATGAAGCTTGCGCGACATCGCCTCGATAATACGAATATTCGCCTGATGGGGCACGAACAAATCAATATCCTCTATAGTCAGGCCTGCATTAGCTAGCGCTTTGTCACAGTCCATCGCCATCGCTGTGACCGCCCGTTTGAAGATCGTTGACCCGTCAAAGTCTAATGACAAATACAGTTCATTTCTGTGCAGTTGTGGTTGGATTCCCCATCGAGGAATCTTTAGGGCCTCTCGCGTATTGGGGATACAGCCCATTTGTGCAGCCATCAAACCGCTCTCTTGATCACTGCGCTCTAAAACCACAGCGCCCGCGCCGTCACCAAACAGACAGCAAGATTCTCGCTTATTCCAATCCATTGCCAACGACAAACGTTCAGCACCCATCACAAGCGCACGTTCAATTGTACCCGCGCGTATCATATCCGTTGCAATTGTCAGTCCATAAAACCAACTGGTGCAGGCCGCGTTCAAATCAAACGCAGCCGCATGATCTGCACCCAATTCGTTCTTAATATAACTTGCGGTACTTGGACACAGGTCTTCGCTGGTGGTTGTACCCAAAAGAACCAGATCAAGGTCTTGCGCCGTTCTGCCCGCGGCGGCCAAAGCACGCTCTCCAGCCAACCACGCCATCTTACCCGTCGAAACGTGACTGTAATGCCGCTGGCGAATACCGGTACGCGAAAATATCCATTCATCAGAGGTGTCGACGAATTCACTTAAATCGTCGTTACTAACAATCAGGGGCGGTAAATATCGGCCCCACCCCACGACCTCTGCGAAACCCAAAATGATGCCACCTAAATCTGTTCAGTGTACCTGCAATGTAAGCCCTCAACTGTTTGATCACAAGCACTAATCGTGCCCTGAGCGCTTCTGGGAGAGCGCAAGACACTCATTACGTTGTTTGTCGGCCAACGCCGCCGCGCGCACCGGCGCAAACGATTGCCGATGAATCGGTGAGGGGCCCAATGTTTGCAAAGCCTTCAGATGGGCCCCCGTCGGGTATCCTTTATGCGCGGCAAAACCGTATCCCGGATACTGTTCGGCAAACAGCACCATTTCTCTATCACGCACCACTTTAGCAATAATCGACGCCGCGCTGATGACCTCAACGTGACCATCGCCGCCGACCACTGCCTCTGCGGGATACGTCCACTTGGGCAAACGGTTCCCATCGACGGCAATATAGTCAGGCTGAACGCTCAATCCTTGTACAGCGCGCACCATCGCGTTCAGGGTGGCCTGAAGAATGTTAACATGATCGATTTCAGCGACTGTGCTTCGGGCAACGGAGTAACTCACCGCCGCCGAGATGATCTGCTCGTAAAGATCTTCACGACGTTTAGACGACAATCGTTTTGAGTCATCCAGGCCCATCACGTCGTGATCTAGGGGAAGTATCACTGCGGCCACCACAACGTCTCCGGCAAGCGGCCCGCGCCCCACTTCATCAACACCGGCTAATTTCTTGACCCATTGCGGAGCCTGCCAACTCAGCATTTTTGCACCAAATCATGGATCGCCGATGCCGCTATTTGTCCAGAGCTCATGGCGAGTTCGTGATGTATGGCAGTAAATTCTTTTTCTAACTGCCGGGCGCGTATTGGGTCGAACGCCTCTATAACTGCTGCACTTAAACGATCAACGGTGGCATCCGACTGAATCAACTCAGGTACGAGCGCACGGCCCGCTAATAAATTCGGCAACGCGATAAAAGGCGTTTTAATAAAAGGTGACAGTAGTTGATAAGTAAACCGTCCCAAACGATAACTCACAACCATGGGTTTCTTTAGCAACATTGCCTCCAAAGCCGTGGTTCCCGACGCTAACAAAACCACGTCGGACGCTTCCATCGCGAGCTTACTCTGCTGCCTCAATAACCGTATACCGTCGATGTTACGACGACATAACACGTCTGTAATTTGTGCATGACGCGCGTCATTTGCCGCGGGTATGAGCACTTGGAGCTCCGGTTTCGCTTGTTTAATCCGTTCTACCACATCCAGAAAAAGGTCACCCATGAAGGTCACCTCTGATCCGCGACTACCCGGCATCAAAGTCAATACAGGTGCGTCGGGGCACAGGCCCAATATACTTCGCGAGCCTCCGGTATCAGGTAGTAGAGCATACTCCCCGGCCAACGGGTGGCCGACAAAGCAAACAGGTACATCATGCTGATGATAAAACGCGTTTTCAAAAGGCAGCAGCGTCAACATCAAGTCAACACAACGCCGAATTTTTTTAATACGGCCTTGTCGCCACGCCCACACTGAAGGGCTCACATAGTGTATGGTTTTAACGCCGTCTCGGCGCAGCACCCCTTCAATATGCAAATTGAAATCTGGAGCATCAATACCAATAAACGCGGTGGGCGGTGATCTGCGATACCGATCTATAAGCGCGCGTCTCATACGCAGTAACTCGGGCAACCGCTTCAGCGGTTCAACCAGGCCCATTACCGACAAACGCTCCATATCATGGTGCGACGTGAATCCCTGCGCTTGCATCAAAGGACCGCCAACGCCCTCAAAACGGGCGCTGGGAAAGCTCTCTCGAAGATTTTTAATTAAGTCTGCGCCAAGAAGATCCCCAGACGCCTCACCTGCGACAATGGCAAAGACGACACAGGTGTTCATCTAACGGATAATACCGCGCGTTGATTGGCTGAGAGATTCAAGGAAAAGAGCAATCACTGGGTCATCACCCAACATGACAATTTCTTCCGTCGCTTCAACTAAGGGCAGGCCCCGACGGTACAGTATTTTGTAGGCGCGATTGACCAACGCCACTTGGTCGGCGCTAAAGCCTCGCCGTTTTAAACCCTCGCGGTTGATCGTGCGCGGCTCAGCTGGACTGCCTGAAGCGGTGATAAATGCCGGTACATCATGATATAAAAAGGCATTGGGCCCAATAAAACAATGCGCCCCTATGTGAACATATTGATGCACCAAAACATACCCCGAGAGAATGGACCAATCACCCACTACAACGTGGCCGGCAAGACTTGCGTTATTGACAAGAATTGTATGATCACCCACGACGCAGTCATGGCCAATATGGACATACGCCATCAACAAATTATTGTTGCCAATCACCGTTTCGCCGCGGTCTTGCACCGTACCGCGGTGGATAGTGACACCTTCTCGAATCACATTATCATTACCGACTCGCAAACATGTAGGCTCACCTGCATATTTGAGATCTGGCGTATCTTCGCCAACACATGAAAATTGAAAGATTTTATTGCCAGAACCGATCACTGTCGGCCCTTTAATTACAACATGCGAGGCGATCACACAGTTATCCCCAATGACGACATTGGGGCCAATCAGCGTCCACGGGCCTACACTGACGTTTTCGCCGATCGTTGCCTTGGGGTCGATGATTGCCGTTGCATCAATCACGCAAAATTTTCTCTCTCCCGGTAGGCACAAAGAAGAGTTGCCTCACTGGCCACTTGGCCGTCGACCATGGCAGATGTGCGAAAACGCCATATATTACGTTTTACGGCCTCAACTTCGGAGGTCAACATGAGTTGATCGCCCGGTACAACAGGACGCTTAAAACGAACTCGATCGACACCTGCAAAGAGGTATAGCATGCCGTCATCAGCCTTCTGCCCCGCACTAACAAAACCCAGAACACCGGAAATCTGCGCCATCGCTTCAATAATAAAAACACCGGGCAATATCGGGGCTCCCGGGAAATGCCCATTGAATACGTCTTCATTAATGCTAACATTTTTATAGCCAGCAATTCGCGTGTGAGGAACCACTGCGGTGACGCGATCAACCAAAAGAAAAGGATAACGGTGTGGAAGAAGCGCCATAATATCGTTGATATTCATTAGCTATTTACCTGTTCCCATAAAAAAAATGTGTTCACCGTTGATCGCCCATCGTACGCAAAAGGCTTATTAATCGGTGCTCTCTAATGCTCTCATCCGTCGTTCCATCTCAGCCAACCGGCCAAAGCCCACGGCATTGCGCCGCCAACGCGACGAAGGCAATAGAGGTAAGCCCGCAGACGAGTATGAACCCGGCTCAGACAACGATTTGGTCACCGTGGTCCGCACGGTTAGGTGGACATTGTCGGTTACGGTCAAATGCCCGACTACACCCGAATTACCCGCCAAGATACAGTTGTTTCCTATGACTGTGCTTCCCGCTATGCCAACAAATGCCGCCATCGCCACATCATCGCCGATACGAACATTGTGCGCCAAATGCACATGATTATCGAGAATAACGCCCGACCCAATAACCGTATCGTCAAGCGCCCCTCGATCGATCGTTGTGCATGCACCGATCTCAACACCGTCGCCGATTTTCACACCACCGTTTTGGAAGATTTTTTGCCAACCACCAGACCCGTCAGGCGCAAAACCAAACCCGTCCGCACCAATCACAGAACCACTGTGGATTGTGACGTTATTGCCGATATGCACATCGTGGTAAATAGACACATTACACTCTACTCTGCAGTCTCGGCCGAGTGACGACCTCGCCCCCACAGAGCTGTTCGCTCCCACATAGCAACCATCAGACACGGCCACATCGGGGCCAATTACGGCATTAGCGCTAATCGTGCACTGCCCCCCAATGGTTGCCGTTGGGTCTACCACAGCAGACGCATGCACACCTTCACCCGTCCGAGGGGCTGTTGAAAACCATTCAGACAGTCTTGCATACGATAAATAGGGATCAGGACTGACGAGTCGGGGGCCGTCAAAAATACCCACTACATCACTGGACAAAATAATCGCACTGCCTTTGAAATTTGTCAGCTTTTCGGCAAATTTCGGACGCGACAAGAAACTGACATGCCCTTCAACGGCGGTATCGATACTACTGAGTGCGGTAATTCGCGCTTCACCGCACCCTATCAACTCAACAGCCAGAAAATCCGCTATATCAGCAAGGCGATAGCCCGCACTCATCGCAACTTACTGGGGCGCTGTTTTATTGAGAACATCTACCACCTTCGCTGTGATATCCGACGGAGGTGTTGCATACACAATCGCCTCTTTTCTAAACACAAGTGTGACGCCTTCCTCTTTAATGACTTCTTCAAGGGCTGTCACGGTCTTAGGCTGAAATTCTTGAACGATTGCCTGCTGGATTTGTTGCTGCTCGGCCTGCAACTTACGAGTCGCCAGCTCGTAATCAGCTCGCGCATATTCGATCTTTTTCTGATGTTCCGTTGACTGTTCTTTTGACCACGTCAATCGCTTTGCCTCGCCTTCCTTCCCGAGCGCTTGCAAATCGGCAGTCAGACCTTCTACTTTGGCCTTAAGTGCCACGATGTCTGGCCGTTCCAATGCGGCCTTAATACGCTCTTGCGCCGGCTTTGACGCCATAATGGCCGTTCCTAAATCGAATACAGCAATCTTGTCAGCAGCCGATACTGCTGCCGGAACACTGATCATAACCGTCGCCAATAACACACCTAACGCCTTAATCTTTCGCACAATACATCTCCTAACTATCATTAAAATTGGTTTCCAAGGGAGAATTGAAAAACTTCTGTCTCGTCAAATGCTCCCCGATTAAATGGTTTAGCAAGACTAAATGTAATGGGCCCAAACCCACTCAGCCATGTTGCACCCACGCCCACTGAATACCGCAACTCGCCCACTTCAGGTTTAAAACAATTTTCTTGCGTCGCACCACATTTTGAATTGAATATATTGCCTACGTCAAAAAATAAGGCCGGTTGCACCGACCGTTGATCCTTGAGGAACGGCACAGGAAAAATAACCTCAGCGCCAAACTCCACCTGAATATTACCACCGATGGGATCTGGATCGTCGAAATAGGCACCAGACGATGACTGCGGAGGTGTATCCTGCGGCCCTAGGGTATTGCGTTTGAAACCGCGAACGGACCCAAACCCACCACCATAAAAGTTCTTAAAAAACGGTAACTGTGTCGTATCGCCATAGGACTCTCCGTACCCTAGATCAGCCCGTAACTTCAAGGTTAATGTGCGCGTCAAGCCACGTAAGTACTGGGTCGAGTAGGTCATCTTATAATACTCAAGACCCGAGCCTGGAATCGCAAAATCGATACCTAAGCGTTGCGAGGTGCCGCGTGTTGCAAAAATGCCGCGATTTAATGTTGAGCGTACCCAGTTCACATTAAAGTTAAGCGTATCGAAATCTGTCCCATTTTGCGCCACAAATTCGGCTATTTCTGAAGACGCATAACTTCCTGTTCTAAGACTCAGGTTTTCATACCCAAAACCAAAACCGATACGCTCAACCTCCGATACTGGATAACCCCAGTTAACGCTTGCCCCATAGCTATTAGTCGAAAAGCTGGCGACATTAATTTCGTCGTAATTAGTTTCTCGACCAAATACCGAGTAACCTACGCTGATACCATCAACAGTAAAATAGGGTTCGGTATAACTGAAATTTAACGACGTTTGGTAACGACTGCGATTCAGACCCACACCGACTTGCTTACCTGTACCCATAAAATTATTTTCACTTAGATTGGCGCCCAAAATTAGCCCCGTTCCTTGCGCAAAACCCAAACTAGCGCCCACCGAGCCAGAAGGTTGCTCCTCGACGGTATAAATAACATCTATTTGGTCATTTGTACCGGATACCGGAATATTTTCAACTTCAACCTGTTTGAAGAAGCCAAGACGCTCTAAGCGCAACTTCGAATGTTCTATGAGTGCGTTATTCGCTGACCCGCCTTCCATTTGACGCATTTCTCGTCGCAAAACGGTATTCGCAGTCTTTGTGTTTCCTCGAAACTCAACCCGCCTCACATAGGCGCGCATACCCGGCTTTACCACATAGGTTATTTTCGCTGTTTTTTCTTCCACATCAAGTTCGGGATAGCCATTCACTTCGGCGAAGGTATAACCCTCATTGCCCAATCTTTTGGTGATGTATTCACTCGATGCAGTCATCAGACCTTGAGAAAAAACCATTCCCTCGCGCAATATGACAAGACCTCTTACCTGCCTTTCGGGAATTTTCAACTCGCCCGACAACTCGACGGCATCAACGGTAAAAACGTCGCCTTCACTGAGATTGATGGTGATGAAAACCGAATCTTTTTCTGGACTAATCGAGACCTGAGTGCTTTCCACTTCAAATTGCAGGTAACCGCGGTCGAGGTACCACGATTCGAGCGTCTCAATATCGCCGGATAACTTCTCCCGAGCATACTTGTCATCGCTTTTTATCCACGACAACCAACCCGTTTTTCGTTGCTCAAACTGCTCCAGTAACGCCTCTTCAGTAAAGGCCTTATTACCCACTATGTTGATATGGCGGATCTTTGCAACGTCACCCTCGTCTATGTCAATGTTAATTGCGACACGATTGCGCGGGAGTTGTTGCACGTCAGTTTCAACAATCGCACCATAACGTCCCTGCGCGACATATTGGCGCTGCAATTCCTGCGTCATTCCTTCGAGAATGACCTCGCGAAAAATCTGCCCCTCGGCCAATCCATTATCACGCAGTGCCGACAACAACTGATCGGTCTCGATGGCTTTGTTACCTTCCAAGTTTATTTCTGTGACCGCTGGGCGTTCACCCAAACCCACGACCAAAACACCACCATCACGTGCCATGACTACATCCGAAAAATAACCTGTTCTGAATAGTGCTCGGGTGGCGTCTCGGATTACCTGATCGTCTGCGATGTCACCGACGCTTAACGGTAAAGAGGCGAATACAGTGCCTGCAGACACCCTCTGCAAACCCTCAATGCGGATGTCGCGTATTTCAAAGGGGTCGGCATGAATGTGCATCGCAAAGCTGACTAGCAACAGAAGAACGCCCGAGAGGTAACGTTGGTGAAAAGCTATCATTAAAATATAATAATCCAGTGAAAAGTCGGTTTCGGCATTATAAGAAAGCCCTTGTCAGATCATTAAAAGTGGCAACGAGCATCAACCCCACGAGCATCACAAACCCCACTTTATAGCCCGCAATCTGAGCCGAATCAGATACCGGCGACCCCTTTACAACTTCCACCATAAAGTAGACAAGATGCCCACCATCAAGCACTGGTATAGGCATTAAATTCATGACTCCAAGCATTATACTGAGAATTGCAACAAAACGAATAAAATTATCAAAGCCCGCTCGGCCCGAGTCTCCCGCCACCTTTGCGATGGTAATGGGACCACTTAAATTTTTAGGGGACAGGTCCCCGGTCAAAAGCTTACCCAGCGATTTTACGATAAAGACGCTGTAGTCCGCGGTCTCGTCCCAACTGCGTTTCATGGCGCTGAAAACACCATGCTGGATATGAAACACAGCAGCGTCTGGGTACTTGCCGCGCGGCGCGAGTTGCACGCCTATCTGCCCTACCTGTTCCCCGTTGCGGTCAACAAAATCGGGAATAACTTCAATGGTTGTTTGAGCCTCGCCACGCAGTATTTGAAACACCACGGTCTGCCCGGCATTCCTCGAAATTTCTTCGATAAATATGTCGACACGCTCGATCGGCTCGCCATTCACCTGCGTCACCGTATCGCCTGCCATCAGCCCCGCGCGGTCTGCGGCACTGTCTGGCTCGATCATCGCGAGATCCAGAGCTTGCAGCTCATACGCAGGCGTAATCCCAAGTTCCCGCAAAGGTATTGGGTCGGTTGCCTCGCGCAACCAACGTTCAATCGGGACGTCTAAATCAGCAGTCAACGAAGAATCAGGTAAGGCAACCTGAAATGAAATACTCCCCGTATCGCCAATATACCCAAACAACAATTTTGACAGATCACCCCAACTTGGCGTGGGCCGACCCGCTACAGACACTATCGTCATACCCGATTCAAAGCCCGCTTGCTGAGCGTCAGAGCCTAACTCGACATCCCCAACGATCGGCTTCACGCCCACTTCCCCCGACAAGAAAATCATCCAGAAGGCCACAATTGCTAGCGCAAAATTCGCCAGTGGCCCTGCACTCACGATCGCGATCCGACGCCAGACACTTTTGCTGCTGAACGCGTAAGGCAGGTCTTCATCTGCAACATTACCGTCGCGAGCATCCACCATTTTGACGTAGCCGCCCAGTGGCAGCACCGCAATCACAAACTCCGTATCGAACTTGTCGCGCCAGCGCACGATCGGAGTGCCAAAGCCGATCGAGAAACGTTCCACTTTGACGCCACAACGCCGCGCCACCCAGAAATGCCCGAACTCATGGATCGTCACTAGCACGCCCAAAGCAACAAAGGTATAAAAAAGTGTTTCAAGTAAATGCATAATCAGCGCTCTAGTTGGGTTACCCGATGCGAAGTCATTGCACGAGCTCTCTTATCCGTGTGTTCGACATCAGCTAACGACTGCGGTTCATTAAAACAACTCGCATTTAACGCATATTCTACGACGTCGGCGATCTGCGTAAACCCAATGCGCAGGTCAAGAAATGCCTGCACGGCGACTTCATTGGCGGCGTTCATAACGATTGCTGCGTCTTTACCGGCCTCAGTCACGCCATAGGCCAGACCTAAACAAGGAAAATTATCGATGACTGGATCCTCGAAATCTAAACGCGACAACGCCACGAAATCGAGATCGCCAACGCCCGACGACATGCGCTCTGGCCAAGCTAGGGCATGCGCAATCGGCGTACGCATGTCTGGATTTCCAAGCTGTGCCAGTACCGAGCCATCAACAAATTGTACCATAGAGTGGACGACACTTTGTGGATGTACAACAACGTCTATCTGACTCGCAGGTATCTTAAACAACCATTGCGCTTCAATGATTTCCAGCCCCTTGTTCATGAGGGTGGCGGAATCTACAGAAATTTTGGCGCCCATATCCCATTTGGGATGTGCGCAGGCTTGAGGCGGTGTTACCGGCGTCATTTGCGGCAGGTCCCAACCCCGGAAAGGACCTCCGGAAGCTGACAATATCAGCTTAGAAACCCCGCCACGATCGGCATTCGAATATGCTTGGGGTAAACATTGAAAAATCGCATTGTGCTCGCTGTCAATGGGAAGCAAGGTCGTTCCAGAGTGCGCCACCGCATCCATGAACAACGCACCGGCCATCACCAACGCTTCTTTATTTGCCAACAACACCTTTTTTCCCGACTGCACGGCCGCTAACGTAGATCGCAATCCCGCGCCGCCAACAATGGCTGCCATGACTGTATCGACTTCAGAATCACTGGCAATGTCAATCAGTGCCTGCTCTCCACAGAGCACCTGCGTAAGGCAGTTCGAAGCCTCAAGAAGAGCGCGCAACTGGTCGGCAATCTGCGCATCGATCACTACAGCATAGCGAGGCCGGTGGGTGATGCACTGCTGTGCCAACCGTTGGAATTGCCGGTTGCCACTCAGCGCGAACACCTTAAATCGTTCAGGGTGGCCTGCAATGACATCGAGCGTGCTCACGCCAATGCTACCCGTCGCACCCAATACCGTAATCATTTGTGACATCTAGACCGGCCGCATGATGACGAGAAGCGCATACAGCGGAAGCGCGGCCATAATGCCGTCAATACGGTCGAGAATCCCGCCGTGACCGGGCAACAGTTGACTACTGTCTTTTATCTTACCGTGGCGCTTCAACATACTTTCGAAGAGGTCTCCCAACACTGAAAAAAGCGCGACCGGCAACACCCACAACAGCAGAAGCTCAAGCGGCATGCCCAGTGGTGCAGCCACTGCGATCACAACAACAACAACTTGTGCCAACAAGCCACACACCAACCCTTCCCATGTTTTTCCAGGGCTTACGCTCGGCGCCAACTGGCGGCGTCCGAAAAACTTACCTCCAAAGTAACCGCCTACATCTGCACATACCACGACGCCAACGCCCAACAGCAGGATTGAAGTCCCCTGTTGCATTGACAACAGCACCACCACAGCTCCCCACGTAACTGACAGCGCAAGTAATCCAATCAACGCTACGAGTGGGCGCCATGAAAGAAAGCGTTGACTCCTCGGATAACTCATCAGCAAAAACAAGTTGAGGCCCCAAAGCGCTACTGCCAACAGCAAAACCTGTCGGGCCGATTGCTCATCCACGTTACCGAAGAAATCTAGCCAGAATCCGGTTAGCGTTAGGCAAACAAAGAGAAGCAGTAAAAAACCGGTCTTGAGTATTGGCGTTTCAAGCCGACAGAGATTCGACCATTCCCAGCCAGCTACGAGTATCAACGGAACAAGCAAGGCCGCAAAGGCCTGCGCAGAAAGGCAATAAAGGCTAACAACGAAGACGGCCGCCATGACCACAGCGGTCGCTACCCTAAGTCTCAGCACGCTCGGCTTCATCTGACAGCTGCGGCTGCAACTCGCTATTACGCTGCCCAAAACGGCGTTTTCGACGATAGTACTCTTCGACCGCTTCGTCCAGTAATTCTGGACGAAAATCCGGCCAAAAACATTCGCTCACATAGAGCTCGGTATATGCGAGGTGCCACAATAAAAAATTACTGATGCGTTCCTCGCCGCCGGTACGAATACACAAATCAGGGTCAGGTAACCCTCTAAATTGCAAATAGCTTGAAAAAATGCCTTCGGAAATATCAGAGGCTCTTAATCGACCGAGTTGCACCTGCATGGCCACCTCTCGACTCGCCTCGACGATATCCCAACGCCCACCATAATCAACACACAACGCCAACGTCAGGCTACCGCTCGCAGTCGCCGTTTCAGCCTCGACGATAAGCTCCTTTAAACTGTCACTAAAATTCGCTCGGCTACCCATCACCAAAAGACGCACGCCATCACTGCGCAACGCTTCAATCTCTTTTCTTAGATAATTGGCAAATAGCGTCATCAAGCCAATCACCTCAAGTTCCGGGCGCTGCCAATTCTCACTACTAAAGGCGAAGAGACTCACCACCTCAATATTGTGCCCTCTCGCAGACTCTAAAACACCTCGAATCCGCTCGACTCCGGCTTCATGTCCGGCAATCCCCGCCAACCCATGCAACGCCGCCCAGCGATTATTACCATCCATAATAATCGACAAATGTCGGAGCGGGTGCGGCGAGCTACCAGTATCTTCGTCAGTCATAGTTATTTATTTCGAAAGAGATTATATCTCCATTAAGTCCTTGTCTTTCAACGCCAGTAACGCATCCACCTTGGCGATGAACGAATTGGTCATTTTTTGTATTTCATCTTGCGTACGACGTTCGTCATCTTCGCTAATATCTTTGGCCTTTTGGAGCTCTTTGACATCAGACAGTATCTCTCTGCGCACATTTCTAATCGAGATGCGCGTCTGTTCGGCCTCTTGCTTTGCCTGTTTCCCATAGACCTTGCGCGTTTCTTCTGTTAGCGCTGGCAGTGGTATACGAATAACCGTACCGGCGGTCGCTGGATTAAGACCTAAGTCAGATCTTAAAATAGCTTTTTCAATCTGCGGCACCAAGCTTCTTTCCCAGGGCGTGACAGAGAGTGTTCGAGCGTCCTCTACAGAGACTTGAGCGGCTTGCGACAACGGCGTGTCTACCCCGTAGTAATCAACGGAAAGTCCATCGAGCAAGCTCGGGTGGGCCCGCCCCGTGCGTATTTTGTTAAACGCATTACCCAGCGCATCCAGCGCCTTTTCCATGCGCATTTCCGCGTCTTTTTTTAACTCGTCAATCATGCCGTATCACCCTTCTTCAATTAACGTACCTTCCGCACTCCCCATGACGATAGCAAGCAGCGCACCTGGCTTTGACATGCGAAAAACACGCAGAGGCATGCCGTGCTCGCGACACAAACAGATAGCGGTAAGATCCATAACCCCAAGCTTTTTGTCAAGCACTTCATCATACGTCAGATGGTCAAAAAGAGTCGCTTGCTTATCGACAACGGGGTCAGACGAATAAACACCATCGACTTTGGTGGCTTTGAGCACCACATCTGCATCAATTTCAATACCGCGTAAACACGCTGCAGAGTCGGTCGTAAAAAATGGATTGCCAGTACCCGCCGCGAAGATGACCACATCGCCGTCTTTTAAGTAACGCAAAGCTCGACGGCGATCGTAGTGTTCAACAACACCACTCATCGGGATTGCCGACATTACGTGAGATGCAATATTCGTTCGCTCCAGCGCATCGCGCATGGCCAATGCATTCATCACTGTGGCTAGCATCCCCATGTGATCACCTGTCACACGTTCAAGGCCTGCAGCACTTAACGCCGCACCGCGGAATAAATTCCCGCCGCCAATAACAAGCCCTACTTGAACGCCAATACCTACGAGTTGACCGATCTCAAGCGCCATGCGATCTAATACCTTTGGGTCTATCCCAAAGCCCTGACCGCCCATCAGTTCTTCACCGCTCAGCTTTAATAAAATACGCTTGTATTGATTCTCTTTAGCCTGGTGATGCATAAGCAATCCTCGCCGGTACTTGCTGTCTGGTTAACTGACGCTCTCGACCTGTGCCGCCACTTCGGCCGCGAAATCAACTTCCTCAACGGCAATGCCTTCTCCGACTTCAAAACGAACAAATTCTACGACATCAGCTCCAGCATTGGCCACCAATTTACCCACCGTAACATCGGGATCTTTCACGAAAGGCTGGTCGACGAGACTGTTTTCTTTCAAGAATTTTTTCACCCGACCGCCAATCATTTTCTCGATAATCTCTTCAGGTTTGCCGCTCTCTCGTGCCTGCGCAGCATAAATTTCTTTTTCCGCCGCAATTAGATCACTCGGCATGTCATCTGAGCGCACGACGGGAGGGTTTACAGCTGCAATATGCATCGCCACATCCCGAGCCAATGCCTCGTCCCCGCCCGACAAACCCACCAGAACGCCAATCCGATTGTTGCTGTGGACATAGCCGCCTACAACCGGGGCTTCGATGCTCGCTCCGCGACGAGGAGAAATATTTTCGCCGATCTTTTGAATGAGATCCCCTCGCAGAGACTCCAGTTCACTGTCTTCAAACAGAACATTTAAGTCTGTCTGTCCGGCATCGAAAGCCGCATCAATAACTCGCTTCACGAACCCTTGGAAGTTTTCGTCGCGAGCAACAAAGTCGGTCTCACTGTTCACTTCAACAATCATCGCGCGCGTACCCTCTACGCGAACGGCCACCATGCCATCTGCGGCAGTACGACCTGCCTTTTTGGCAGCTTTTAGGCCGCTGGACTTCCGCAGATCCTCAATTGCCTTATCAATATCACCGCCAGCCCCAACCAGCGCGCGCTTACATTCCATCATGCCCAGTCCCGTTCGCTCTCTGAGTTCTTTAACCAGTGATGTTGGTACCTGTGCCATTATCGGCCTCCATAACCATTAAATTTTATAAAAAAGGGGGCGGCTGCCCCCTTTTACTTAGCTAACGTGCGTGTTCCTATCGGCCTTATTCGGTAGCCATCGAACTCGCCGCACCATCAACCGACTGAGCGGTTTCTTCAGACATCTCGGCTGCTGCTTCCACTTCAACAAACTCATCTTTATCTGAAACTGTTGCGGACTCAGCACGACCCTCTCGAACGGAATCAGCAATCGATGCCGCATACAACTTGATCGCTCGAATTGAGTCGTCATTCCCGGGAATAATGTAATCCACGCCATCGGGATTACTGTTGGTATCAACAATACCCACCACAGGAATACCCAGTTTATTCGCTTCATTTATCGCGATGCGCTCGTGGTCCACATCGACAACAAAGAGCATGTCAGGTAGACCGTTCATGTCTTTGATACCACCGATGGCGTTTTCTAGTTTGTCTTTCATGCGCATACGCATGAGTACTTCTTTTTTAGTGAGCCGGTCGAAGGTCCCATCTTTTTCTTGAAGTTCAAGCTCGCGATAACGTCTGATAGACGCTCTAATCGTCTTATAATTCGTGAGCATACCTCCCAACCAACGGTGATTCACATAAGGCATCGAGCAGCGTTCCGCCTGCTCTTTCACGATCTTTTGGGCTGCGCGCTTAGTGCCCACGAACAATATTTCATTGCCACGAGCGGCTTCAATGCGCACGATGTCTAATGCATCGTTAAACGCAGGCACTGTCACTTCAAGGTTAATAACATGAACTTTGTTTCGAGAGCCGAAGATGTACTGACTCATTTTGGGGTTCCAAAAACGGGTTTGATGCCCGAAATGCACGCCCGCTCTTAACATATCTCGCATACTGACGGTAGACATAGTGGTTTCCTTGTGGGGGTTAGGCCTCCACGCTTCCCAACAGCCAACCCGCAATTACCCAGTGAGGCGTAAGTGCAAGCACCCTAACTGTTGTGTCGAAACGTGTGCGTCGTTAGTTTATGTTCCTCGATGTACCTATGCACATCGGCGGGCTTTATACCACAACTTGCCATGCGATTTAAAGTAAAAATGCGTGCACCCCCGGTGATTATACCAATAATGCGTGTGCGATTGACGCAGCGCAAGATCAGTGTATCTGGGAAGCACAAATATTTAGCAAAACTCCCCGCTATGACGCCAGCCGCGGTACAATTACGACAGTGCAACGAAGTACCGATAGGATCCATTATGAGCGAAAATTTAAGGTCTGAAAACGACCTCTCAAAAATGCGTATTGCAGGCCGCCTAGCCGCTGAAGTCCTCGAAATGATCGAGGAGCACGTCGTCCCAGGTGTGTCTACTGCTCAGCTGGACCGCTTATGCCACGAGCACATTGTCGATGTTCAGCAAGCCATCCCCGCCTGTTTGGGCTATCGAGGCTTTCCAAATTCGGTGTGCACGTCGATTAACCAAGTCATTTGCCATGGCATTCCCTCGCCTGCAAAAATATTAAAAAGTGGGGACATCATTAATATCGATGTCACGGTTATCAAAGATGGTTGGCACGGCGATACCAGCAGAATGTTTCTCGTAGGCAAAGTGTCAAATCACGCAAAGCGCTTAGTGGCTGTGTCTCAAGAATGCCTCTATCTGAGTATTGATAGAGTAAAGCCGGGCGTTCGACTCGGCGATTTGGGGCATCATATTCAGGCACATGCAGAAGCAAATCACTACTCAGTAGTGCGCGAGTACTGCGGCCACGGGATAGGGCGTGATTTCCATGAAGAGCCGCAAGTGCTGCATTATGGCAAACTTAATAGCGGGATCGAACTGGTCAAAGGAATGACGTTTACTATTGAGCCCATGCTCAACGCTGGGCGCGCCGCAACGAAACTTAAGCGCGATGGTTGGACCGTGGAAACCAGCGATGGACGGCTGTCATCGCAGTGGGAACATACTATTGCAGTCACCGCAGCGGGCTGTGAGGTTCTGACGGCTCGCGCAGACGAACGTTTTTAAGGGCCCTAAACATGTTTGCAGAGCAAAATCTTATTCCCCTTTTCTTTGATCGAAATCGTTTTTTTTCAGATCTGCGTGATTCTAATCCGACAGAGGTCTTTAAAAACGCACTACATGCCGCAGACCGGCACTTTGATAATCGTTTTAACGAGGGCGACGAGGCCCATCGACTGGTGCGAGAGCGCGCGCAATTTATTGATTTAATACTCGGATACGCCTGGTGCCGGTACGCGTGGGATAAAAACATTAGCCTGATCGCCGTCGGGGGCTACGGTCGTGGCGAACTTCATCCACACTCCGACATTGACCTCTTGTTACTCACAGCAAGCGATAAAACGCAGACCTACAGCTCTAGCATCGAACAATTTTTAGCCTTTCTCTGGGACATAAACCTAAAAATTAGCCACAGCGTGCGCTCGATCACTCAGTGTGTCGAAGCCGCCCGCGGCGACATCAGTATCGCCACCAACCTTATGGAAACACGATTGGTCATCGGCACTCCCAATATGCTTGAAAAACTCCTAAAAAATACGGGCCCAGACAAAATCTGGCCGTCAACCAAATTTTACCACGGGAAGCTTGAAGAGCAGCGAGAACGTCACCGCAAGCATGGCGAAACCGAGTACAACCTTGAGCCCAACATTAAAGATGCGCCCGGTGGGTTACGTGATATCCAATTAATTAATTGGACCGCAAAACGTCACTTTAATGTGCACAGGCGTTCGCATCTAATTCGTGAAGAGTTCTTGCTCGAGGAAGAATATTTAAAGTTATATCAGGACGAAGAGTTCTTGTGGCGAGTGCGATACGGCTTACACATTATTGCCGAACGCCCCGAAGAACGTTTGCTGTTCGATCACCAGCGCAAACTAGCAACGCTACTTGGTTATCGCGATGGGAACGGTAAGCTTGGTGTCGAGAAATTTATGCAACGCTACTATCAAACGGTACTGTCCATTCGAGGGCTCACTGATGTGTTGCACCAACACCTTGTCGAAGCCATATATCGCGGTGGCAAAACTCGCGTCAACACCCCCATAAGTGAACATTTTATCCTCCGTGATAATTTTCTCGACACAACCTCCGATACAACGTTTGTAGACTATCCGTCAGGGCTACTTGAAATTTTTGTTATCCTTGGTGAAAACGATAAGATCGAGGGCATTAGGGCCTCGACAATTAGACAGATTCGGCATTATGCGTCATTAATTGATGATGCCTTCAGAAACAGCTCAACGAATCAGCAACTGTTTATCCGATTATTGCGGACGCCCTATCGGTTATCACTGCAACTTAACCGGATGAATCGTTACGGCATACTCGGCAAGTACCTGCCAGAATTTGCGAAAATCGTCGGGCAGACGCAACATGACCTTTTTCATATTTACCCCGTCGACGTCCATACTCTGCAGGTGATCAGAAATATTCGCCGGCTTGCCCGACCCGACGTTGCCAAACAATTCCCTGTGCCATCCCACTTGTTTAAAAATCTGGCAAAACCCGAACTGATCATTATCGCAGCTCTCTATCATGACATCGCCAAGGGCCGCGGCGGAGATCACTCCACCTTGGGCGCGCGTGAAGTGTCGCTCTTTGCCCGAGCGCATGGACTCAGTGATGACGAAGTCGATCTATTGACTTGGTTGGTGCAAAATCACCTGCTGATGTCTACCGTCTCGCAGCGAGAGGATATATCTGACCCAGAAGTGATTCATAAGTTTGCCTCGCATGTCGGCGACACCATGCACCTTGACTACCTTTATGTTCTAACGGTGGGCGACATAAACGCAACCAATCCAAACCTGTGGACAGAGTGGAAAGGCTCGCTAATGCACAACTTGTACTTGGAAACTCGACGGGCGCTCCGCCGCGGCTTGGGCACCTCAGTCGATAAATCGCGTTGGTCGGCCAACGCAAAGAATGCGATCATCGAACGTCTCAGCGAGATATGTCCAGACACGGCTAATGTTCAGGCAATCTGGGGCGATCTGGGGGACGAGTTTTTCTTGCGAGAAACAGTCGAAGACATCGCCCGCTATACACAAGCGATCATAAATGATCGGGCAGATCGGGATTCAAAGGACCCAAAAGCCAAGCCCATCGTGCTCCTACGCAACATTGGTATCGAAGTGCCAATCGCGACGCAGATATTCGTCCACGCAAAGCAGCGCAACAACATATTGGCAATTACCGCAGCGGTCTTGGACAAGCTAAACCTCAATATTCAAGATGCGCGACTGCACACCAATAGTACGGGAGATTCCTTTGACGTATTTTATGTATTGGACAGTCACGGTGATCCTATCAACGAAAATAGTCGCTTAAGTCGCTCTATCGCCAAAGCCCTGCTAAAAGCCATTGTTTCGCCAGAAACTGTCGATTTCAATGTCACACGGCGAACACCGCGACAGCTAAAAAGTTTCAAGCACAAGACCATCGCCACGTTTAGCACCGACGTTGAAACGAACACCAACATGTTAGAGATCCTCACACCCGATAGGCCGGGTCTACTAGCGCGAATTGCCAACATATTTTTCCGCTTCAACCTACGACTACTAACTGCTAAGATTTCTACTTTAGGGGAGCGCGTCGAAGACATTTTTTACCTGACAGATGCTAATCATTGCCCCATTTATGATCAGGAACTTTGCAGTCAAGTGACCGCAGCTATTTGCCAAGAGCTAGACACGTGCAATGATTAAGCTCGCGCTCAACAGAAATCCGGTGTGAAGGCGCGCCGAAATCACTGCAATGTCAACAGTGCGGATGCATCTGAAAAAAGGGAGTATTGTAATCTGTGAATCCGGCACTTAATGACCTTCAACCATACCCATTTGAACGGCTACGAGATCTCTTGTCAGGGTGTCAGCCGCCTGCAGATTTAGCGCCTATATCTCTCTCCATCGGTGAGCCCAAACATGCACCACCGGAGTGCGTGCTAAAAGCTTTGCGGGCGAATCTTTTGGGGGTCAACCGGTATCCCATCACAATGGGCAGTCTTGAACTTCGAGACGCAATCGCACGTTGGTTGCAAACGCGTTATTCTTTGGCTCCCGGCGGCATAGATCCAGCAACACAGATACTCTCAGTGAACGGAACTCGAGAAGGTATTTTTGCTTTTACACAATCGCACATTGACCCAACATGTGCGCCCTTGGTCGTTTCCTGTAATCCTTTTTATCAGATTTATGAGGGTGCAGCGCTTCTCGCAGGCGCTGAGCCTTGGTACCTTGACTGTCTTGCCGAGAATAATTTTGTTCCTGATCTCGACAGCGTACCTGCAGCCGTATGGCACCGCTGTCAACTGCTGCACTTATGCTCCCCTGGAAATCCAACGGGCGCAGTAATGAGCATTAAGGCGATGCAGCGCGCCATTGAACTAGCACATACCTATGACTTTACCATCGTTAGCGACGAATGCTATGCAGAAGTTTATCTTGATGAAATGCAGCCTCCACACGGATTGCTCCAGGCCGCAAGGGAGGCAGGCCACCACGATTTTAAGCGCTGCTTAGTGTTCCACAGCCTCTCAAAACGGTCTAATTTACCTGGGCTTCGATCTGGCTTTGTGGCTGGAGACCGATCACTTATCGAGACATTTATGCGCTATCGAACCTATCACGGATGCGCCATGTCGCCGCTCGTCCAGGCGGCGTCAATAGCGGCATGGAACGACGAAGAACACGTCATTCAAAATCGCCAACTTTATCGGGACAAGTTCGCTGCTGTCACGCAGATATTAGCGCCCGCATTGGAGTTTCCAAAGCCGGAAGCGAGTTTTTATCTGTGGCCAAAGACCCCAATAGATGATGTCACTTTTAGCCGAAGTCTGTTTAACGCTCAACATATTACAGTGCTACCCGGGCAATATATGTCGAGAATTAGCAACGCGAGTAACCCAGGGGAAAATCGCATTCGACTCGCTCTCGTGGCCGATATCACTGAATGCATTCAAGCGGCCGAGCGAATAGCAAGGCATGTGAGGACCTTATAATGCTGAAATCTGAGCGCGCCGAATTCATTCACGCAAAACTCGAAGCTCTTTATCCCAACACGCCTATACCACTTGACCATCAGACCCACTACCAGCTCTTAATCGCCGTATTATTGAGTGCGCAATGTACCGACGAACGGGTGAATCGAGTTACGCCCAAACTTTTCGCAAAGGCAGACAACCCACACGATATGCAGCACGTAGCTGTGGGTGATATCTACCAGATTGTCAGACCTTGTGGACTAGCGCCGAAAAAATCTCGCGCGATTTCAGAGCTTTCCAAAATTCTGGTCAACGAGTATCAGGGTGAAGTTCCACCCGACATAGGGTTACTCGAACAACTTCCTGGCGTGGGTCACAAAACCGCTAGCGTGGTTGTAGCGCAGGCCTTTGGGCAAGCCGCTTTTCCCGTTGACACACACATCTTTCGACTTGCCCAACGGTGGGGACTCACCCGATCAAAAACAGTCGCGGGAGCTGAGCGCGACCTAAAAAAAGTATTTCCAAAGGTAAGCTGGAATAAACTGCATCTGCAAATTATTTTTTATGGGCGCGAATTTTGTACCGCTCGCGGCTGTGATGGCCGCGCATGCGATATATGCCGGTATTGTTATCCCTCCAGAAAAAAGCCATTCGTCGCATATAAAGCCTAGTTAACGCATCATAGTCATTGCTGCTATGGTCTTGCACCGCGCAACTTTGCTATGCTTACGCGCATTGCTACTAGGATATTGTCATTTTTGCACACTCTCTACGGAATCAGTAACTGCGACACAGTCAAGCGCGCTCGCCGGTGGCTCGATGAAAGTCAGATCGACTTTCAATTCTATGACCTGCGCAAACACGGTGTAACAACGAAGCTTATAGAGCAGTGGCTCGAACGTGTTCACTGGGAAGCCTTGCTAAATCGGCGCGGTACGACCTGGCGGAAATTGGATGCCAACACGCACGGTGCGGTGTCGAAAGACACCATTACGCCGCTTTTTTGCGAACACCCCACTCTTATAAAAAGGCCTGTGCTCGAGTACGATGACAAAATGGCCATCGGATTCAGCGACACAACGTATCACAGCTTGTTGCGTTGTGGTCGCCAATAACAGCCGTAAAACGCACTATAAGGATGTCTCCCTATGAATAAAATTTACAGCTTTGGAATCGGGGTTGGCAGTAAAAATTCCCAAGGCGAGTGGTTAGAGGTACTTTTTCCATCGCCACAGTTCAAACCCGACCCAGAAATAAGCGGCGTGCTACGCGCTGTATTAGGTCACGAGACAGCTGATATCGAGCTCAACAATGGTCAGGTTATCGCACTAGAATCAGCCTTGCGCACCAGCGGTGATACGCTCATTGCCGACAGTCTGCGAATGTTATCTGCATCTGACCAACCATTAGTCGCAGTATTACTCATCAGCGATGACGCACCCGTCTCGGTACCACAGGCCTATTTGAAGTTACAACTGTTGTCACATCGATTGGTTAAGCCGCACCAAACTAATATTGATGGAATCTTTGCCACATTAAAGAATATCGCATGGACAAGTGCGGGCCCGATTGATATTGCGGAATTACCAGGTCGTATTGTCGAGGCCAAATTGCGAGGCCAAAGCTTGACCGTCAACTGCATCGACAAATTTCCTAAGATGGTGGACTACGTCGTCCCATCTGGCGTGCGAATCGCTGATGCGTCCCGCGTAAGACTCGGCGCCTATCTAGGCGCTGGCACGACCGTTATGCATGAAGGTTTTGTTAACTTCAACGCGGGTACCGAGGGCCCGAACATGGTCGAAGGGCGAATTTCAGCGGGCGTTTTTTGTGCTGCAGGTTCCGATATCGGCGGGGGCGCGTCGATTATGGGGACGCTGTCGGGGGGTGGCCAGATGGTTATATCATTGGGCAAACAATGTCTATTGGGGGCGAATGCTGGGCTAGGAATACCGCTGGGCGATCGCTGCACTATCGAAGCGGGTCTTTACGTCACCGCGGGCTCGGTGGTTACCCTGATCGATAAAAATAATAACGAGACACAGGCAGTGAAAGCGCGGGAACTCGCCCACAAAAATGACTTGTTGTTCAGACGCAACTCAGTCAGCGGACGCGTCGAGTGTTTGACCAACAAAAGCGCCGTAGAACTCAACGACGAATTGCATTAGGTCTCTAACTAAGGCAGCACCACCGCCTATTGCAGGATTGTGGATACGTTAGATTTCGTGTGCTGGGCGTTCTTGCGTACCTAAGTAAACGCGCATGACTTTCTGAAGTTGCCCGCATCAGTCCGTCGTAACAAGCACACAAACGAAACATTGCATCCGCACAAAATACACCCACTAAAGACGACTACAGCGGTGCTCAGACCGTGTGTGGAAAGCAGTTGCAGACGTTGCTTGATCAACGTGCGGCCTTACCTATAAATCGACTGTTGATATCACGGCACGTTCACCTAAAATATACGTGAACACCTCGCCGACCCCTTTAATATCAATTTTTCCTCGGGGCGTTGCTTCGTAAGTCCCATTTAACGCCGCATAAAAAACGTCGGAAACTTGAATTTTATTTGGAATACCCGTTGACTCCATGCGACTGGCCATATTGATACTCTCGCCCCATAAATCATAAATAAATTTGGACGAACCAATCACCCCTGCAACAACAGGGCCACAGTGCAACCCGATACGCATTTCAATTTGCGTCCCATTCCGCTGGTTATACTCATCAAGGCAACCGAGAATCCGGTGTGATAATTGCGCCATGACTTGTGCGTGATTTACATTAGGTTTTGGCAGTCCACACACCGCCATATAGGCATCTCCAATCGTCTTTATTTTTTCTACCCCGAACTCGACTGCGACCTTATCAAAAGAGGTAAACAGCTCGTCCAAAAACGCCAACACCTCCATCGGCTCACGTCCACGAGACCAGCGAGTAAAACCCACTAAATCGCAAAAGATAATACTTGCCCCTTGAAATGCGTCAGCAATTTGCGTCTCGCCACTTTTTAGCCTTTCCGCGATGGGTTGCGGCAGTACATTGAGCAGCAATTTATCGTTTTCTGCATCGGCTTCGGCAATCGTGTCCGTTTGCTCGCGAATGTTCACCACCATGTTATTGAAGTTTTGGCTAAGTTGCCCAATTTCATCATTGGAACTCACATCTAATTCGACGTAGAGATTCCCCATGCCGACATCTGCTGCCGCTGCTGACAAATCGACCAACGGTCGCAGCATCTTCCGAGCCACAACAACGCCAAGCATCCCCATGACCAAGGCAAGGATCACAGCCGACAGCAACAATGAACGGCTGAGCTGATGAACCGCAAAAAAGGCCTCTTCAGTGTCTATCTCTGACAACAACCCCCACTGACGATTACCGAAACTAATCGGTCCATAGGCACTCAGTGCTTTAACGCCGCGATAATCTTCCGTAACAACGGTGTTTCTAATGCCCGCTATGGCGTCTATAGACGCGGCTGTTGAAACTTTTTGCAGCAAAATAGATGTATTAAGATAGTCCAATTGTGCAATCGTGCTCTCCGGATAATCTTAGCCCCGCAGCGCCTCAAGGTAAGCTGTGCGGTCTTCCACTAGAAATCGAGAAACACTGCGCATCAAAAAATCGTCGCCCACTAAATACGTCTCACCCGTTTCGCCAAGGCCACTCTCGCGCCAAAGATAATTGTCGGTCATGATGGTATTAAGTCGATCTACAGGTAACTGAAATACCACAACTCCTTGGGGCACTGCTTCTGAGTAGACCTGAGTCGCAAAAAACGCCGCGGGTGCACCGTAAGACGGGGTGTAGTAATCAAAATCGATAAAGGCGACGGTATTTTTGCTATCTAATTCCTTAGCATTCCGATACGCCAACGCAAGGTTACTATTTCGAAAAGCACCCGTGCGCAAATTCGTTGCGAAGTCTACCTCTTTGAACACCGAGTACAGAATATCACCGCTTTCGTAATCAATTAAAAATATATCGTAATAACCGAACCGTTTTTGGTAGTCCTTAAAAATCGTATGGAATCGGGTATGGACATCGCCATAATCACTGTCATCTGCTGGCGCGCGCATTAGATTATTTTTTTCTCCCTCCGGCCATTCGTTCCTCGCAATGTAATGATTTTGCAAATAACGCGTAGAGAGGTCTTTGGGAAAAAACTCCAACAAATCCTGCTTGATCCCTGACCCCTTTTCTAAAGCGGATAAGAAGTTCTCGCGATAATAAGCTTCCAATGGAGCACCAAGATCAACTGACCCCTCAACGGCGTTGTGCGCAACGTTTAAGTCTCCGTCAAGTGAACGAAAAGCCGCCTTGAATTCAGTGAGTGCGGCTAACGTGGTCGGATTTTGCGCGAGCGTTAATAATTGATCTTCGATCAGTTTGAAATAGCTTTCGACCTAATGCGCTTTGTGAGTCTGAATCGATGTAAGTTGTCGAAATGCAGAGTCTTCAAGAGACACTCTAGCGGACTGATAACTGATCAATCCAGAGATACCGCTGACGATTACACAAAGGAAAATGACGAACCCTGCAACCTTTGCTTTAATGCTTGAAACACCCATCGCGCCCTCCAAAATCCTTTTACAATGTCGTGATGCAACTATTCGTTTATCTACTCAGCAACACCCGACTCCAGCCTAGCGCGCAAATCAAGTCAAAGTCTGATTTGCCCTAAAAAAGTACTCATTATCCTATAGTAAAAAACACAGATACAAAACGAAGTTCCATGCAGCCAAAGAACACTTCAAGTCCCAAGGCTAACTGCCAAGTATCGTTGACAACATCTATACTAATGGCCTGCATTTGCAGCGATCAAATCTGCAAATTCAGGCAACAATTCGCCTGGAAGATTATGGCCCAAGCCCGCAAAAAGTTTCAGCGTTGCGTGTGGAATGTGCCTCGCAGTGTCAAGTGCCCCGCTGACAGGGACTAAGCGATCTTCCTCTCCATGAATGATCAGCGCGGGTACCGAAACTTGACTCAACAACTGAATGCGGTTACCCGCCGTGTTGATCGCCGCAATTTGACGAGGATAACTTGCTCGACTTCTCGCCCTTTTCGACTCGGCAAGCACGGTCGCTCGAACTGCACGATCACTCACAGGATAACTCGGGCTACCAATGAACTGCAGTGTTTCAACTGAAACATCCAAAACTGATTGAGATTTAGACGGTTTTTTTAACATCTGAATCATTGTAAGGACACCCGGCTGCCCCTTACCCACTGTACCACTCGTTGACATCATTGATGTCAACGAGAGAACTCTACTCGAGTACTTGGCCGCAGCTATTTGGCTGATCATACCGCCCATTGACATACCCACTAAATGCGCCGCTGGCAATCCCAAAGTATCCAGAAGACCGATGGTATCATTGGCCATATCATCAAGCGTGTAGGGAACCGTCACAGGCACACCAAAATATCGCTTAAGACACTGCCGCAGCAAGCTAGGCGCGCGCCTATCGTCTATTCGGTCGGTCAAACCAATATCTCGATTATCGAAGCGAATCACAAAAAAACCGCGCTCAACCAATAAATCGCAAAAAGCCACTGGCCATCGGACGAGCTGCCAATTAAGTCCTGCAACCAATACTAATGCAGGACTTTGGGGGTCGCCAAAGGTTTCATAAGCGATGGAGATCCCATTAGATTCTATAAATTTAGTCGGTTGATCACTGAAGCCCGCACGGCCGTCTTCTCTCATCGGTCTCTTAATTCTCTGCGCAAAATTTTACCCACTAGGGATTGAGTTAATTTATTAGCAAAGTCTATCACACAGGGAACTTTATACGCAGTCAATTGCTTTCTACAAAAGACCTCAAGTCCTCTGCCCTGATATTCGGGTTGCTCGACATCGCAAACAATTTAACGGCCTCTCCAGTATGCTTACCGGGGATACCAATGACCGCACACTCAACAATATCGCTATGCCGATAGACCACTTCTTCAATTTTACTTGGATAGACATTGAACCTTGAAACAATCACCATATCTTTTAAGCGAGCCACAATTTTTACATACCCATCGGCGTCCAACACCCCGACGACCCGAGTTCGAAACCACCCATGAACATCACCCACGGCTGCGCTCGCCTCGGTTTTTTGCCAACAACCCGGGATCCCCTGCGAACCTCTGACACAAGTTTCGCCCTCATATTCTGTCGGAACAACCTCGCCACAGTGGTCAATCAGCTTTGATTCCTCCACTATTATGGGATGCGCTTCGGAGCCAGATCGATTAGCATCTGGACTGTTATAGGTTAATACAGCAGCCGTTTCTGACAGCCCATAACCTTTGCAAATTTTTCTAGCTGTACGCTATTCCCACTCTTCTCGAAGTTCTTTTACCAATGCTGTACCCCCGGCAATCATGCTCTTGACCGCGGAGAAATCGATGCGGTAAAAATCACTGTCGGCCAAAACCACAGAACTAATGTGACTGCCAACAGCACTGACCCCAGCCAGGCTAAATAGAGTCGAGCGGAGCAACAGTTGCGCTGAGCGCAGTTTTATCCGCGTCCGCAAGCGCCAAATGACAGCGTTGCCGAGCGAGACTAAGGGCCAAAGCACGGCCTATGCCAGACCCTGCGCCGGTAATCACCGCTACCCCACCCGAGACGTTTTGCATCGCCTTTATCGCAACTTTTGATCTTTGCTCAGGTGTTATGCAATCTGCCCGATTGAAATATCCAGAACCGCCTGTTAAACAACTTCAAACAGGCCGGCAGCACCCATTCCGCCGCCTACACACATTGTAATAACGACATACTTTTCACCACGACGCTTTGCTTCCATAAGCGCGTGCATAGTCATGCGCGCACCACTCATGCCATAAGGATGACCGATAGAAATCGCGCCCCCATTGACATTTAAGCGCGCTGGATCAATCCCCAGTTTGTCGCGGCAATAGATCACCTGCACCGCAAACGCTTCATTGAGTTCCCAGACACCAATATCATCAACAGACAACCCGTGACGCTGCAGTAACTTGGGTACCGCAAAAACCGGGCCGATCCCCATTTCGTCGGGTTCGCAGCCAGCAACTGCCATGCCTCGATAAATGCCTAACGGCTCAAGGTTACGCTGTTCAGCAAGTTTACTATCCATCATCACAACCGCTGCGGCACCATCGGATAACTGCGATGCATTGCCCCCGGTAATCGTGCCGCCGGGACGCACCACTTTAAGGCCGGAAAGCGCGGCGAGGTTAGTTCCAGGACGGTTGCCTTCATCTTTTGAAAGCGTGACTTCTTCTTCGGTCACCTCTCCTGTATCGCGATTTGTCACTATTTTGGTCGCAGTCAAAGGCACAATTTCGTCGTCAAATTTTCCTGCCTCTTGTGCGGCCGCCGTCCGTGCTTGGGACACAACCGCATACTCATCTTGCGCCTCACGGGAAATATTGTAGCGGTTAGCAACCACTTCAGCAGTGTCTAGCATCGGCATATGAATGGCTGGCGCATTTTTAACTGTTAATGGGTCCAGGCCTCGATAGGTATTCATATGCTCATTCTGCGCTAAGCTGACAGACTCACAGCCACCCGCGACGACAATCGGCGCTCCGTCCATCACAATTTGTTTCGCCCCGGTTGCAATGGTCATAAGACCGGACGAACACTGACGGTCGATTGTCATTCCGGCAACACTCACAGGCATGCCCGCAGCCATCGCTGCTTGACGACCGAGGTTCCCAGATTGCGTACCCTGCTGAATTGCAGCGCCCATAATACAGTCTTCTACCTCAGCAGGGTCTATGCCCCCCTTCTCAAGTGCAGCCTTGATTGCATGCGCGCTAAGCGATGGCGACTCAAGATTATTAAATGCTCCACGGTAAGCTCGACCAATGGGCGTTCGGGCTGCTGACACTATCACGGCTTCTTTCATAATATTTTCCTGTTTAAAGTGAAATGTTGTGGGTATGCGTTCTGAGTTTACGGCGCAGGCCAAATTCAAGCGTTGTCTTGCATGTAACTCATTGCTTTCGCGACGAACTTCTCCGTCTGCTTACTACCTGATTGAAGTGCTTCATTGACGCTTGTATCTGATACCGACGTCCAGTTTTGACGAACGATATCAGGCGTTTGCTGTTCTACCGGCAAAAAGATACCGTCCGTTTCGAACATCGCCGCGGTCGCGAAACCCCCTGCGCCAGCACATAAAATGGTTCTCGTTGGCGCTTCCTCATCGCACAGAATTAAGGCCCCAGCCGTCACTGACTCAGGTGCCATTAACGATATTACCGCCGGCGGCAGGAGATCCTCGGTCATGCGAGTGCCTGCTGTGGGCGCTAGAGCGTTCACGTGAATATTGTTTTTTGCACCTTCCAAAACCAACGTATTCATTAATCCAAGGACGGCCATTTTCGCAGCACCATAATTGGTTTGCCCAAAATTGCCATACATGCCACTGGACGAGGTTGTCATCACGATCCGACCATAATTTTGCGCACGCATGATATCCCATACAGCCTTAGTACAATTGACCGAACCCATCAAATGAACGTCCATGACGAGTCGAAAATCATCGATATCCATCTTGCCGAACGACTTGTCACGCAGAATACCGGCGTTGTTGATCAAAATATCAACCCGCCCCCATTTCGCCATTGCTTCAGCCACCATCGATTGCACTTCTTCAAAATTAGCGACATTAGCGCTGTGAGCAATGGCCTCTCCGCCAGCGGTCTGAATATCATGAACCGTAGCCAGGGCCGCATCTGATGACGCACCCGTCCCATCGCGAGCACCACCCACGTCATTCACCACGACTTTTGCACCGCGCTTGGCTAGAGCCAACGCATGTGCGCGGCCGAGGCCATTCCCCGCACCAGTAACAATGGCCACCCGATCATTAAAATTAATGTGCATTCAAAACTCCCATAAATTCACTTCCTTCAAAAACTTAATTGGCCATTTGTACAGACAACCACTCGGCAACAAGGGCGGGTTTATCACCACCTTCAATCTCGACTGACACCTCAACCTTAAAATCAAATTGACCTGGGCGCTTTTCATTGATATCCAGGATTGTAGCGTGGCACCGAATTCGACTCCCCACCCGGACGGGCGCCACAAAACGCACTCGGTCAAACCCTTTATTGACGCCCATGTAAACGCCTTCAACCATCACATTGTAACTGGTCGAAAAGTGCGACAGCATCGATAGGGTGAGGAAACCATGCGCTATCGTACCGCCAAAGGGCGTATTTGCAGCGGCTGCTGGGTCTATGTGGATGAATTGTTGATCATGCGTGCAATCGGCAAATGTATTGACTTGCTCTTGCGTGACCTCGAACCAATCAGTGGGCTCGCAGACGTAGCCTGCATATTGCGCAATCTCGGATTTCTTGACGACCTTTGGCATGCGAATATCCTTGTGTTTGACGATTGATAATGGCTTTGTGACGCGACGAGCGAACCGCAAACACCACACCCGTTCTCGGGTTAAACCTAACCCGTGATTATGCCTAACAACGCCATCGATGACCATGACATGCAATGTCAGGGTATTGTGCGCTTGCAAGGAGCGCGGAGTGTAAGGCAAATTCGGCAGTTGTGCATCATCCTCGAGAGGGCTAACATATTAGGGATATAGAAATGAGGAAAGCTCCCCCTTAGCCATGTCCGACAATGATGCGAACCTTGCCTTTGGCCGCTTTCTAAAGTTCTGGCGCTCTGTGCACGAAATGAGTCAAGAATATTTGGCCGCCCAAATCAATAGCTCACCTAGACACATAAGTCGTCTGGAAAACGGCATCAGCCGGCCCAGTCAAACAATGCTTTTAGAGATAGCAAGCGCCTTAAATTTGGGCCAACGTGATCGTAATCATCTGTTGATAGCGGCGGGTTTTTTGCCGAATCATGACGAGCTAAATTTCCATGCGCCAGAACTAAAATGGCTGCGAAAATCAATGATGCTGGCGTTAAGGGCGTTAGACCCTTATCCAACCACACTAACCAATGACGCGAGTGACATTTTAATGGTGAACCGCGGTTGGGTGGCCTTGTACGGTCAAATGACCGAAAAGAGCGTTCTTGACGAGGTGGTGAACACCACAGACTTCTTTTTTAGCGCGCAAGGGGCCAGTGCGTTTATCACAGGCCGCGAAGATTTCCTCTCAGTGCTGTTAATGTCCTACGAGCAACGAGCGTTATTTAGTAATGAGCACCGCGATCATCAGCGGCGAGATCGTTTGGCCCGCCAGAAATTTGTACCCCCCGACTGGCGGCAAAGGGCGGCGAAGTTAGAGCCCACGGCCAGCTTTCGCTTGCAGATCAGTCTCAACGGCCAATTGCACAAATTTATTAGCGTCAACAGTGCTGTTAGCGCGCATGGACCCGCAGCTGTTATGTCTGGCCCCAGCTTACTGCTCAACACGCTGTATCCAGAGGACGCCTTTTTAGATCTCTCCCAATACGTGCACGATGGCCTTCGCCATCCGCTGCTTTATTATTGATGGGGTGTCATCAGACGCTTTATGACAGACAGCAAAAGCATACAGGCCAAAAAATGCCACTGAAAAAAGGCAAAACACGGCGGCATTGACCCACAAAAACGTGTACAAAGGCAGCCTAGCAAGGTATGAATTCTGCTTTCGCCGCTCTACACTTGAATACAAAGTATTTGTTTAACCCGCTAAATATCTCACGGAGGCAAACGACCATTGAAAGACAGTAAGCGAGCCAAGTCCCTGTTTATTTTTTCACTCTTGATAGCGATCTCCACCACATGGATCATGCTCGACGACGGGGGCCTTCACTCATTTAAATTTAAGGATCAAAGGAATCAACAACCCCCTCAGAGAAAATCTGATCCAGCCACGCTCCGAGTCACCGAGTCTGGGCCTGTTATCGGCTTCAACGGACGCAGCAACACCCATGTCTGGTTGGGTATCCCCTATGCGCAGCCCCCCATTGGAGACTTGCGTTGGCGCGCACCGCAGATGCCGTCATCTTGGACCGCGACCTTTGAAGCACTGCAGCCTGGCCAGCCATGTACGCAGCCATTAAGTGTCTGGTCAGCACAAGATAACCCCCAAACCCCGATCATTGGTAGTGAAGATTGCCTCTATTTAAATGTTTGGGCGCCGCGATCTGCGGCCGAAAATGCCGCTCAGACGGCAGAACAACTCCCGGTGATGGTTTGGATCCATGGGGGCGGCCATTCAGCGGGGTCGGCACATTTGTACAGTGGGCATCAACTCGCTCATCACCAGCAAGTCGTTTACGTCTCGATTGGTTACCGATTGGGATATTTGGGTTCATTCGCGCACCGTGCACTGCGCAATACGGCCTCCAATCCTGCCGACAAATCTGGGAATTACGGTGTTCTAGATATTCTAGCCACACTTCAGTGGGTGCAAAAAAATATCGAAAATTTTGGGGGTGATAGCGGAAATGTCACATTGTTCGGCGCGTCAAATGGGGCTCGTAACGTGATGGCAATGCTGGCATCACCCTTGGCAGAAGGCTTGTTTCATAAAGCAATTGTGCAAAGCGGATCGCTCCGAACCGAATCGTTAGAGAGCGCCGAAAACTTCATTGACGACCCAAATCCTGGGCACATCACGAGTAGCAACGAGTTAATCATACAGTTGCTAATGGATCTCAACATCGCGGCCGACCGCGATGAGGCCAAGCGCGATGTTCGTAGCATGAGCGATGCTAGTTTATCCGCGTTTTTACGTCGCCAACCGGCTACAAATATTTTTCTTGCCAGTCGCCGGAATCCAAACAGCCAGAGCCCGACCTATCAAATACCCCAACTTATCCGCGATGGCGCGGTGCTTCCCGATGAAACGCTTTCGAAACTTTTTAGCTTTCCCGCGAATTATAACAATGTGCCTATGATTATCGGTTCGAGCCGCGATGAAGCAAAATCAGAGATGGCGCAACAAGACTGCTACATCACGTGGCCTGTAAAGTCCCACGCTATTATTCGCGACCGAAAAAAGTACCATGCTATGGCAGCGTTACAGTCTGAGCAAATACACTTATTGGCAGTCGAAGAGCCAGCTCGGCTGCTTGCCAGTAGCCGACTAGACGTCGAGGCAGAACCCAATGTTTTCACCTATCGTTTCGACTGGGACGAGTTAGCATCATCGTGGTTTACTAATCTACCTGAGATTTTTGGGGCCACTCACTCACTAGAAACAGCCTTTGTGTTTGGCGATTTTGAGAGTAACGCGGCATTTCCAATGCGCTTCAGCGAAAAAGACAAATCGAGCCGCGAATCATTATCCGCCGCCATGATGGATTACTGGGGCGCTTTTGTGCACACAGGCTCGCCAAGGTCCGGACGCACTCTTAACCAACCGTTATGGGACCCGTGGGTAGCGAAAGGTCCGAATACGATGATCTTCGACAGCGTCGATAGTAACGGTTGGCGAATGGAGGAGCGACATCTCAGCCTTGCGCAGCTTTCTAACAAAGTACTTACAACAACAACAGTCACTAGCGACATGGAGCGTTGCGAATTATTCGCCACGATGTTCTCAATTTCCGATCAAAGCAGCGATCACTGGGACCCCAAAATATACAAAGATTTTAATTCTGGTGCGTGCAAGAATTATAAAAAACAATTATTTATAAACAACTTTTAATGTGAAATACTAGTCAGGAAACTGTCATCTTGAGACCGGCACCGAAGCGTAACACACTGTCATAAGGCTGCCGCCACTGCCTCGCAGTCAACCTGTGTACCCGCACAGAACAGCGTGTACCGCCCCAGTTAAGGATCGCGCAAACTTCGTTGCACGACTGCGCAATCACGGGTTACTCCACACACGCTCTAGCCGCGAGCCTGTCCACAAACCCATGTTATGCCACCAGCGCGCTCAGGTTTAAACCTAGCACTACCAGCGTCAATAAAACGCTCGCGGTATGGAGTTGCTTGAAGCGACGATCATCGCCGTCATCACGGCTTTTGTTGGTCGCTGGAATCAGTCCATATGCAATTAGAGCCAGTAGCACCGTTGCGCCTGTTAGAGCGACTTGCGCCGATTCACCAAGTAAGACAGAAACGCCATTCCCTAGCAAACCGAGCAATGCAATCAGCAAAAAAAATCGGGGAAAGATTCGGCGCAAAAACGTCGCGCTATGCGGTTGCGGTATCACCGTAAACACGACTGGCGCGATAACGGCGGTCTGAAAAAGAATCACGCCGACGACAGCACCACTGAGTAAAACTGGAAGATCCTGCATAACAAACCTCGGGCCGCCCACTCGTCACGTAGCGAGGGCTCATCAACTATATCATTCGTGAAATCACAACGATTGCTACCACTGCGCCAAGGCAGTAAAGCAACATTTTCCAAAGAGAGAACTTTCGTTGCGACCAATCAATTCGATCATCGCGCTCTATCTGCGAGCGCGATGCCTTAAAACGCCCTAAGAAAAAGAACATCGCAAGCGATACAACGGCTAACCCGCCGAAAACGAAGCTGTTTAAATCCACTAACGGCTTCTCAATTTAGCCAGCAAGCGCAACATTTCTAAATACAACCAAATGAGTGTTACCATCAGCGAAAATGCACCAAACCACTCCATATATTTCGGAGCATTCTGCTCTGAACCTTGTTCGATAAAATCGAAGTCAAGCACCAAATTAAGCGCTGCAATCGCGACTACAAACAAACTAAAACCAATGCCCATCAGTCCATTGGAGTGAATAAACCCAATGCTCGCTCCAAACATATTCATGACCATACTCACCAAGTACAACAAGCCAATTCCCATCGTGGCGGAGGTCACCATCAACCTGAAGTTTTCGGTCGGCTTAACGATGCCCGTCTTGTATAAAAACAACAATGAGGAAAGGATCCCCAACGTTAAACCGATCGCTTGGATCACTATGCCTTGAAACTGCGCCTCGTAAATAGCCGAAATCCCACCCAAAAATAACCCCTGTGCCAAAGCATAAATGGGCGCTGTTATCGGAGACCAATGTTTTTTAAATAGCGTGATTAAAGCCGCGATAAACCCGCCAATACCGCCGACCAACATCAACGGCATAACGCTTGACGTATTATTTGTCTGGAAGAACAAATTCCAAGTCCAAGACCCCGCCACCACCACTAAAAGAAGTAGTATGCCTGTTTTATTCACGGTTCCTTCAAGTGTCATGGTGTCGAATTGGTCAGCCGCGCCACCACGGTTTAACGCAGCCTCGCTGAACGTTGCATCACTGAGTGTCGGGTTACCAGAGCGCCCAAACATCTCTAAAGCTTTATGGTTAGACATCGTTACGTGCCTCCTTTTTCAGTCATCAATCATCTTTATCGATAAGGTCAAGTGGAAATAAGAACTCGAGCATGCCTGAACGGCCTTCGCTTCCACGACTCGTTTGCAATCCGGGGTTGCGTATACACAACGTTCCCTCATCCGAAAACCGCACAACCCCTATTATACATCTTTTTTTACGGTCTGGGTCGGTGTGTCTGCTTGCCCTTTTTAAGTCCGACTCGCGCATTTGAATCACTGCTTGAATAAATGCCGGCGCTTACCAATAATTTTTATCGACCTGCATCGAGCTGAGCTATAATTTAAAACGAAATCTAACCGGAGAATTTGTTATGAAAACCAGAATTACGCAACTGTTCGGCATTGAGCACCCCATTATTCAGGGTGGTATGCATTTTGTCGGATACGCTGAACTTGCCGCCGCCGTTTCTAATGCTGGGGGCCTCGGCATCATCACTGGACTGACTCAGGGCACACCCGAAAAGCTGGCAAACGAAATCGCCCGCTGTAATAAAATGACCGATAAGCCGTTTGGCGTTAACATGACTTTTTTGCCGACATTGGCGCCACCGGATTATCCCGCGTTATTTCAAACAATCATTGACGGGGGGGTCACAGTCGTTGAAACCGCTGGTAACAATCCACAACAGTGGCTGCCGATGCTTAAAGAGGCGGGCATCAGAGTCATCCACAAATGCACGTCTGTTCGTCATGCATTAAAAGCTGAAAAGATTGGCTGTGACGCCGTCTCGGTCGACGGCTTCGAGTGCGGTGGACACCCGGGTGAAGACGACATACCCAACTTTATTTTACTGCCGCGCGCTGCCGACGAACTCAGCATTCCCTTTGTTGCATCAGGCGGAATGGCTGATGCGCGCAGTTTAGTCGCTGCACTTTCGCTGGGCGCTGACGGCATCAATATGGGAACACGGTTTATCGCAACCGAAGAGGCGCCTGTGCACGAAAATGTCAAGCAAGCTATCATTGGCGCCTCAGAACTGGACACCCGTCTCGTAATGCGTCCCCTGCGAAATACCGAACGCGTATTAAATAATGTCGCAGTCACTCGCTTACTTGAAAAAGAGAAAGAGCTTGGAGATTCTCTCGAATTCAAGGACATTATTCACGAGGTCGCCGGTGTTTACCCGAAAATTATGCTTGACGGCGAAATGGATGCCGGAGCGTGGTCATGTGGAATGGTAGCAGGTTTAATCGATGATGCGCCCAGCGTAGCCGTGCTGGTAGCGCGAATTATGGCGGAAGCTGATGCCATCATTGCGGACCGACTCACAGGCATTGTCAACGCCTGATTAAGGTGGCGTTGTCGACGTTTCGGAAGCCGCTTGGTGGCGGGATTGCGCGCTAAAAAACCGCGCAACTTCGTCGAGAGCGGCCGTGGCGCTGGGCAGCACTGGGTGAAAAATCTGCCATACGTGCGGCATGCCCTCCCACTGCTGGAGTTGCGCAATAGACCCTTCCTGTCGTGCGCGATTAACATATCGTCGCGCATCATCTAACAGCATTTCCGTATCACTAACTTGGATTAGCGTAGGCGGTAGATTAGCCAGATTACCACGCAATGGCGATAGCCGCGGATCATTGCTACGCATCCGCGTGCTGAAAAATGTAATGCCTTGATAGAGGGGGCCGGGAAGTCGCTTAATTTGCTTAAACAAGGATCGTAGCATGATATCTGTGTCTCTATTTAGCTGAAAACTCGGACTACTAAATGCCATATCCGTGACTGGCGAGAATGCAACGGCTGCATCTGGCTGACGACGCTGCGTATCACGTAACCACGCCAATAACGACAATGCTAGGTTGCCGCCGGCTGAATCACCGCCCACAAACAGGGCTCGCGCACTGCCCGTTTTGTTATCGGGCGCATGCTGCAGCAGCCACTCATACGCGGTGCGACAATCATGTATTGACGCCATGCGTGAGTGCTCTGGCATCAACCGGTAATCAATGGCCAAAACGACGCATTGCGTGACTTCAGAAAGGCGACTTGTCAGTGGGCGATGACTCTGAGCGCTCCCGCACACAAAGGCTCCTCCATGAATGTACAACAACCGTCTTTGAGGATCTGCTCCGGGTGCGATCACCCACTCTGCCGGCACGCCACCGGCGTCAACAGGCACTCGCTCGGCAGTGATAGAGACATCGGAAAAATATCTGTCTACGACCGTTCTGGCGATCCTTAGACGCTTCGTTGGCGCAACTTTGTCAAGTTGCGCCGAAGCCTTTCGCAACCCGTCAAACAACTGCACTAAGGGCTCCGCTGCGGCTTCGTTCAGGCGAAACAACGTACCATCGGGCGCGTCATAAGCCGTTAAATTGCGGCGAGATCGTCGATCTCTCACCGCAACAGCCAAGCAGCAAAGAAATGCTCCCGAAATCAACCATACCCAAAGCATCATCCGTCCCAACTACGCGCTTTAATAACTTAATTGATTAAACTTTTTCTGATGGAAGTCGCCATCACCAAACATCACATTAAGAGTCATCAGCCGTTTCACGAAATGCCCTATATCCAACTCATCCGTCATCCCCATGCCGCCATGCATTTGAATGGCTTCCTCACCAATGAGTTTGGACGATTTCGCCACGACCACTTTCATCGCATGCAGTGAGCGATACCTCTCGGTAGCATCAATCGAACCCCCGTCACCGAACGCACATAGCCCCCTGTACACCATCGACCGCGCTTGCTCGGCCGCCATAAAGGTATCGACCATACGGTGCTGAAGAATCTGAAACGAGCTAATCGGCACACCAAACTGCTTACGTGTCTTCGTGTAATTCAAAGTCGCTTCGTTGAGCTTCACCATAATTCCTAAGGCCTCTGAACATAGAGCCAAAAGCACTTGTGGAATCACCAAGTCGACCAAATCCATGCCCGCATCCAAAACACCCACTTGCTGACTCGCAGGTACAAACACATCGCGCAATGAGATATTGGCCACTTTTTGCCCATCCATCATCACAAAGGGGGAAATCTCAACGCCTTCTGCATTGCTGTCCAGCAAAAACAAACTAATACCCTGACGGTCAAACTGCCCCCCTGAAGTTCGCGCTGTCACGATCAGTTGATCGGCATTCGCGGCATTGACAACAACAGCTTTGTCTCCGTTAAGTACCCAGCCAACGTCAGACGCCGTTGCGCTGGTTTTTACATCTGTGAGCTCAAAGCGTGACTGACGCTCTAAAAAACCAAAAGCGCCTAAACACGTCCCATCGATGATTTTGGGAATTACCGCCGATTTAAGATCCTTGTTATCACTGCGCGCAAGCAGGCCGCCAAACAGAAGTACCGTGGCAACGAAAGGCTCAACCACATTCCCCTTACCCAACTCTTCCATCATTGCCGCGACGTCTTCACTGGTGCCACCATAACCGCCATATTCTTCAGCAAATGGCACAGACAACCAGCCCAGTTCGGCAAACATCGCCCAAAACTCTTGGCTCATACCGGCCTCTGACGCGACAATCGCTCTGCGCGTATCAAAATCATACTGTTCGCGCACGAAGCGCGCCACACTATCCTTGAGCATCGTCTGCTCTTCTGAGTATTCAAAGTTCATCCGTTATCTCTCCCCCAACTCTGTTATTTATACACCCAATACCATTTTGGCAATTACATTGCGCTGTACTTCGTTTGAGCCACCATAAATCGTTGCAGCACGTCCGTACATATACCCATGACGCGCTTCCTCCGCAAATGCATGCCCAAACGCCTCAGGCTCCAAATTGCCGGGGAGCGCTCCACCATAGTAAGCGGCTAATTGCAGCTGTAGTTCCTGGATCGCTTGCGTCGTTTCCGTCCCTTTGATTTTCAATAACGAGGACTCTGGCCCGGGCATACCACCCGCAGCCATGGCCGCTATCACACGTAATTCCGTATATTCCAGCGCCATCAACTCCACCTCAATATCCGACAATCGCATCTGAAAAACAGGGTCATCAATCATCGCTGTACCCCCGTTTACTTCAACGCTCGCTCGATCTTTAAGCGCTGCAAGCGCTCGTTTCGAGTCAGCGACATCGGCCATACCTGTACGTTCATGCGCTAGCAATGCTTTTGCGTAGGTCCAACCTTTGTCCTGCTCACCGATTAAATTCTCTACCGGCACAGCGACATCATCAAAAATGACTTCGTTGAGACTATGCTTACCATCAATGGTGACAATCGGCTTTACGGACACACCCGGGGTTTTCATATCAATCAACAAAAAACTGATGCCCTGCTGTTTGCGGACTTCTTTACTGGTCCTCACCAAACAAAAAATCCAATCAGCATACTGCGCGTAGGTCGTCCATATCTTGCGTCCATTGACAACGTAATGATCCCCAGCATGCTCAGCCGTCGTGCTCAAAGCTGCAAGGTCTGACCCCGCACCAGGCTCTGAATACCCCTGACACCACCAGTCATCACTGGACAAAATACGCGGTAAAAACTTGGCTTTTTGTTCCGCATTACCAAACGTGTAGATGACCGGAGCTACCATACTGATACCAAATGGCATCACTGCCGGTGCCCCAGCAATCCCGCGTTCCGTCTCAAAGATGAATTTTTGCGTCGGCGTCCAGCCAGTACCGCCATATTCGACTGGCCAACTCGGCGCAACCCATCCTTTGGCATAGAGCTTTTTTTGCCAAGTAATAATACCTTCCTTGAGTTCAGCGTTCTTACCGTGCTTCGAGCGCTCGGCGACAGACGCGTCATATTCGGTTACAAAAAATTCGCGTACTTCGCTGCGAAAAGCGAGATCTTCTTTCGTAAATGTCACATCCATTGCACAAACTCCTAAGTTACTCAAAACGCCGTTGCGTTAGATTATATGGCACAGCGTGTGCCACACCGAATGATTTTCGCAACTCCGAGCATTAGTGAGGCCTTTCGCACAAAACGCCTAACACTGCGGTAGAGTAAAAACCACCAAATCATGGCGTACAACTCCATATTTGAAGTAGGCCCAACACCTAACTAGTCGATCGGTGCCCTTACCGGCAAAGGTTCACATACGCGTGGCGATCCACCGCCTAAACAACAGGCGCTTTCAATGGGGTCAGACGACCTCCATATGCGCCGTATCACGCGCATTCGTCACCTCGTGATCTTCATGAGTCGGCACTTTAACGACTGTTACGCGTGCCAAAGCTATCTGGTTTCCCGTTCCGGCTACGTCACCCGCTCGGAAAAAAACGGATAGCCGAGTGCACCTATGAGCTCTTTTAACGCCACCCTCTCTGCAACTAGTCTATCAAATGTGCAACAAACGCCTCCGGAGCCGCGTTCAAATATGCCAGTGAAGCCGCGCGCGACAGACGCTATTTCGATATTTTTTTCCTATCAACTATGCGTCTTTCGCCAGTTCAATTTCGACCAAAAGATCATCTGCCGCTACCTGATCGCCAACAGTCA
>CAJWCO010000018.1 GCA_913031145.1 uncultured Cellvibrionales bacterium
AAATGAACGCGAAGTCCTCGATTATGGGGCCTGCAGAAATAGCTCACCCTAAATAGTCAATGAATCCTATGGCTCCAACTGGTACCTCGCCAACGCAAACTACTTGGCCTGCATCGATTGCTTTGGAGTTTGAGCGCAAGGGCGATAAAACGCAGCTAACGCGCAGTCGTCACCACGGTCCTCTGTATATTCAAAAACCTTTTTATCCAGAGGGACTGGACCATCCGCACGCATACATACTCCACCCTCCAGGTGGTATTGTGTCGGGGGATTGTTTGCAAATCGGTGTTAAGGTAGGGCCTGACGCAGGCGCATTAATTACCACACCGGGCGCCGCACGAATTTACCGTGCGCGCGATCTTCAGCCGCGGCAGCGCCAACAGATTTTCCTCGAAGTGGCTGCCGGTGGCGTGATCGAGTGGTTTCCGCTGGAAACGATTGTCTACAACAAGGCCTGTGTTGAACTTGATACGACCATTGACCTGGCGGAAGACAGTCATTTTTTTGGTTGGGAAATTAGTTGCTTTGGTCTGCCTGCTAGTGGCGAGTACTTTACGACGGGCCGCTTCAGACAAAATTACATGCTTCGATACAAGGGTGTTCCGGTGTTTATTGACCGTTTTGTTCTTGAGGGTGATGATGTTAAGACTCTGATGGGCAGCACGGCAGGTTTGAGAGGACACCCGGTCAGTGGTTTCTTTTTGTGTGGCCCGTTTCCTCTTCGCTCTGAAGATCTCGTGCAAGTGCTGCGTGATCGCGTAACAGCAATGGGTCTCAACCCTGTTGCTGCCGTGACTCAAGTGGGTCATTTCTGCGTTGGGCGTTATTTGGGCTGCAGTGCCGAGCAGGCGAAAAGTCTATTTGCGCAGTGGTGGACGCTCTCCAGACCGCGGTTGATTAAACGCAAAGCCTGCGCTCCGCGTATTTGGTTAACTTAAAACATGCGATAAAACGGGAAAATTTTTATGGAGTTATTACCGAGAGAGAAAGACAAACTACTGGTATTCACGGCGTCTTTATTAGCCGAACGTCGGCTTGCCAGAGGCCTCAAGTTAAACTACCCAGAAGCCGTGGCGTACCTCAGCATGGCGATTATAGAGGGCGCTCGAGATGGCAAGACGGTCGCAGAATTAATGAGTGAAGGCAAAGAGATATTGGGTGCTGAGCAGGTTATGACGGGTGTTGCAGACATGCTTGCCGAGGTGCAAGTCGAAGCCACATTCCCCGATGGCACTAAATTGGTGACTGTGCACAATCCGATTAACTAATGTATTAGGAGTGAATCATGATTCCTGGCGAAATTCTGGTAGAAGAAGGCGAGATCCACATCAATGTAGGGCGACCTACCGTTCAATTAGAGGTCGAAAATACTGGCGACCGCCCTGTTCAGGTGGGATCCCATTATCATTTTTATGAGGTTAATCCTGCGCTGCGGTTCGACCGAGAACGAGCCAAAGGTTTTCGTTTAAATATCGTCTCAGGAACGGCTATTCGTTTTGAGCCAGGTCAGGCGCGCGGCGTTGAACTGGTGGCTTTTGCGGGTGAGCGTGCTGTGTACGGGTTTCGCGGAGCCATTATGGGCGATCTGGACGGAGGTGAGAAATGACCGCTATTGATCGACGTTCTTATGCTTCTATGTTTGGACCAACGGTGGGTGATCGGGTGCGCCTAGGTGATACAGCGCTGATCATTGAAGTGGAAAAAGACGTCACGCAGTACGGCGAAGAAGTGAAATTTGGCGGTGGCAAGGTCATTCGTGACGGCATGGGTCAGAGTCAGCGTAGTTGCTTTGAAACGGTCGACGTGGTGATCACAAACGCCCTAATTCTAGACCACTGGGGTATTGTCAAGGCAGATGTAGGGATCAAGGAAGGCAGAATTTCAGCGATTGGCAAGGCCGGTAATCCAGATGTGCAGGATGGCGTGAGCATTGTGATTGGTCCCGGCACAGAGGTGATAGCGGGAGAGGGGCAGATCTTAACAGCTGGAGGTGTGGACGCCCATATTCATTTTATTTGTCCGCAGCAGATTGAAGAGGCCCTGATGTCAGGTGTTACTACGATGCTCGGTGGCGGCACCGGCCCAGCCACCGGCACCAACGCAACAACTTGCACTCCTGGGCCTTGGAACATTGGAAAAATGATGCAGGCGACCGAAGATATGCCAATGAATTTGGGGTTTCTCGGCAAGGGTAACGCAAGTCGGTCGATCGCGCTTGAAGAACAGTTACTCGCAGGTGCTTGCGGTTTGAAGTTGCATGAAGACTGGGGAACGACACCGGCGTCAATTGATAATTGTTTATCCGTTGCTGAGGCTTTTGATGTGCAGGTGGCCATTCATACGGACACATTGAACGAATCTGGCTTTGTTGACGATACAATCGCGGCGTTCAAGGGACGCGCCATTCACACCTACCACACCGAGGGAGCTGGTGGTGGGCATGCGCCAGATATTATCCGCGCGTGCGCACAACCCAATGTATTGCCCTCCTCGACCAATCCAACGCGTCCCTACACCCGCAACACCATTGATGAGCACCTCGATATGTTGATGGTCTGCCATCACTTAGATTCATCGATTCCCGAAGATGTCGCATTTGCCGATTCTCGTATCCGCAAAGAGACCATTGCCGCCGAGGATATTTTCCATGATCTGGGCGCGTTTAGTATGATTGCCTCTGACTCACAGGCGATGGGACGAGTGGGTGAGGTAATTACCCGCACCTGGCAAACCGCACACAAAATGAAAGTGCAGCGCGGGGCTTTGCCTCAAGACAATAGCCGGATGGACAATTTTCGCGCACGTCGTTATATCGCTAAATACACGATAAATCCGGCGATCACTCACGGTATCGATCATGAGGTGGGCTCTGTTGAGGTCGGTAAGCTGGCCGATCTGGTCTTGTGGAAGCCCGCCTTCTTTGGCATCAAACCCGCTTTAATTATTAAAGGGGGCTTTATTGCGGCTGCACCTATGGGCGATCCGAATGCATCCATTCCCACGCCACAACCCGTGCATTACCGCATGATGTTTGGAGGTTTTGGAAGTGCAGCCCGTCAGACGTCTGTGACCTTCACCTCGGAGGCAGCTGTAGGCAATGGCCTCGTCGAGTCGTTGCAGATTGCGCGTCGACTCGTGGCCTGTCGAAATACTCGTGAGATCAACAAGAATAGTATGATCCATAACACGTGGATGCCCAATATTACCGTTGATCCCCAGACGTACGAAGTGCGCGCAGATGGGGAATTATTAACCTGTGAGCCGGCAGATCAGCTTCCCTTGGCGCAATTGTATAGCCTGTTTTAGAGGTGCATATGTTGGAGTTTTATTTACGTTTTGCGCCTGATTCGGTTGTCCATATCGACGGGGAGGTGATGCTTAACCACCTGCAACGCGAGAAGGGTCGCTTTAAAGCGCATACTAACTCGGGAGACGAGATGCGCGTTTTTTTAGAGCGAGGACATACACTGGCAATCGGTGAAATTTTACGCAGTGAATGCGGTCAAAATGTGATTGTGGTCGGTGCCCTGGAGTCAGTGATCATGGCCGTAACTGACGACCCCGTGTTATTTAGTCAGGCGTGCTATCACCTAGGTAATCGTCACGTTAAGGTGCAAATCGGTGGCGGCTGGTTGCGCTTCTCGCCGGACCATGTTTTAGAGGATATGTTGATCAAATTAGGCATGCAACTGGAGGCGGAACAGGCGGTGTTTGTTCCCGAGCGCGGCGCCTATTCAAATCATGGAAAACAGGATAGTCATGATCACCACCACTGATACGGCATTGTTGCGTTTGTTGCAACTGAGCAGTGCAACATTACCAGTAGGTGGATATGCGTTTTCGCAAGGTTTGGAGTACGCCGTTGACAGCGGTTGGTTAACTGATGCTGAGGATGTGTCGCAGTGGCTTTCTGTGCAAATACAGCGATCACTGACGCACGTTGATGTGGCACTCTTATCGCGGCAAATGGCGTCGGCACGGATAGCGGACAAGCAGGCGATGCGTTATTGGAATCGTTACACATTGGCATGTCGCGAGACGTATGAATTGCGCCTGAACGACACTGCAATGGGTGCAGCGATGAATCGTTTATTAACGAGCCTCGATGTGCCGATGCCGTTGCAAGGTGAGGCGGAAGTAACCTTTATCGCGGCCTTTGCGATGGCGGCAGTCCATTGGCAAATCGATACGCGCACCGCAGCTCACGGGTATCTTTGGGCGTGGTTGGAAAATCAGGTGACCGCCGCCACAAAGCTTGTGCCATTGGGGCAGACGCGTGCGCAACAACTATTGGGTGAGTTGCTGACTTTAATCCCCCCTGCGGTTGATCAGGCGATGACCTTGGAAGATGATCAAATAGGTTACTCGCTACCGGGTGTTGCAATGGCAAGTGTCTGGCATGAAGATCAATATTCCCGTTTATTCCGTTCTTAAAAGGAGTCGAGTAGTGAAATCAAAACAAACGTTGCGTGTTGGAGTTGGAGGGCCTGTAGGCTCTGGAAAAACCGCTTTGTTAAGGGCGCTTTGTACGCAATTGCGCGAACATTACGACATAGCGGTTGTTACCAACGATATTTATACGAAGGAAGATGCCAAGTTCCTCACTGAACATGGTGTGCTCAGTCCCGACCGAATTATTGGCGTTGAAACTGGCGGCTGTCCGCACACCGCGATACGCGAAGATGCGTCGATGAACCTCGCTGCTATCGACGAACTTGCCGACCGACATGGTGCGCTTGACGTGGTATTTGTAGAAAGTGGAGGCGATAATCTGAGCGCGACTTTTAGCCCGGAGCTGTCAGATTTAACCCTGTACGTGATCGACGTCTCTGCAGGAGACAAAATTCCTCGCAAAGGTGGTCCCGGCATTACTAAGTCAGATTTGTTGATTATCAATAAAATTGATTTAGCACTCATCGTGGGTGCGTCTCTCGATGTCATGGACCGCGATGCTAAGACCATGCGCGGGGCGCGACCGTTTGTTTTTACTAATTTAAAGAGTGGCCACGGGCTTGAAGATATCATTCGCTTTATCGTTACAGAGGGAATGTTGCCAGAGCGTCCGCTCACCGCGACTGTATAGCGACAATGGGGTTAGTCTGCGGCCAATACGCGAATTGCGATAGCAGCGGCAGAGGTGCGGTTCACCACATCGAGCTTGCGAAAGATTTGCTCCAAATGTTTATTAATGGTGCGCGGGCTGATCGCCAAAATTTGGCCAATCTCTAGATTTGACTTGCCATTTCCGATCCAATACAGCACTTCAGACTCACGCCCCGTGAGGGGCAGTACTTGTTTGAGTTTGTCAGCGGCAACAGGCGCCATTCCATCGATCAGTCTGAGCAGCATCTCGTTGTTTTCGGTGTGTTCTATCAGCCGAATTTTCAGTTTGTGCGGTAATCCTCGCAAACTCAGCAATTGCCCAGGATTGGGCTTCATGGCGATCCAGGCTTTGAGTTGTTTGGGTAAACTTATGTCCATCCAGTGCTGGCTCGGTTGCGCCTTTGCAAAGAGCTGTTTGGTTTGTGGCGTTGCCCAAACGATCTGAAATTCTGTGTTGATATTAAATAAGTGCTGTCCAGTTGTGTCGAGTGCTGTGTGCGCACTAAATGTGCGCTTGGCATTGGTCAGGTGAACGCGCATGCGTGCAATTAATTCATCGGGATTGACAGGCTTCGTTAGATAATCAACCCCGCCCGCTTCTAACCCCTTCACAGTGCTTGGAGTATCATCTAGTCCGGTCATGAAAATGACCGGAATGTCTGAGAGCTGGGGGTTTGCCTTAAGCCGTTTGCAGGTTTCAAAGCCGTCTAGACCGGGCATCATGGCATCCATTAAGATCATGTCTGGAACGATTTTCTGTGCAATCGCAATGGCTTGGTGGCCGCTTAGAGCCACTAGGACGCTCAGACCCGCCTGCTCTAGCGTTTGATTTAGCAGGCTCAGGGTATCGGGTGAGTCGTCGACCACCATGACCATTTGATTTTTCATCGTATCAGCTAAGGAATGACCAGACCCATGGGTCGACGGCGTTTTCATTGCGGTTTTGTCCTGAGGATATCGGCAATTTTTTTATGCAGATGCTGAACGGCCAAAGACGCTAAGTGCTCGGTTAAACTCGGATCAACATCCGTTATTTGGCGTAATTTTTTGATGCTCTCGTTCACTCCTTTTGCGTAACCTATGTCAGCATAGGCGCAGAGCTGGTCTAACACAACATGTTGCGGTATGGGGTCGAAAGTCATCGGGTTAGCGATTGGCGGCGGCTGAGCTTGCGCGCTCTTACGGTACACCCACTCGACCTTGAGTAAGCGCTTTAAATGTTCTAATAGTGTTTGCAAATTGATCGGCTTAATCATATACATATCGTGGGAGAAGCGTTTTTCCTGATTATTGTGGCGTGCTTCGGCATCGGCTGAAAGCATAATGATCGGCGATGACATGCCCAGTGAACGGAGAGAGTCTGAAAGTTGTATGCCTGTGGCGTGCGGCATTGACACATCGATTAAAAAAAGGTCGGGCTGTTGTTTTTTGAGCAGAGTCAGGCAACTCGGCGCATCCTCTGCCTCATGGACTTGGAAGCCTAGCGGCGTTAGAAAGTCAGTGATCAATTGTCGGTGATCGGCTTCGTCATCGACTACAAACACAGTTTGACGTGCACCGGTATAACCGATAACGGGCTGGATGTCGGTCTCGGATAGTATCGGAACATCGATGCTGGGTAGCATCAACATAATTTTGAAACGGCTTCCCTCTCCTAATACACTGGCCACGCTGATATCTCCGCCGAGTAAATCGCATAGAAATTCGACAATACTCAAACCAAGCCCGGTACCTGATACCGGCGAGACATCGGGGTTGAAGATGCGCTCAAAGGGTTTAAAGATACGTTTTAACTCATCTTCCGCAATACCTACACCGGTATCGGTCACTGTGAACTCTGCCACCTGATTACGATAACGTACGGCAAAATGAACACGTCCGTTTTCGGTAAATTTAATCCCGTTGGAGATAATATTGGTTAATATTTGACGCAAACACTTCTCGTCTGCGCGCACGTAACGGGGCAGATAGCGGCTCGCCTCATAGGTGAAATCGATGGACTTAGCGTGCGCTTGTTGGCTAAATATGTTCACAATTTGTGCTAACAGCTGGTGTAGATCGATTTGGCGAATATGAACATCGAGCTTTCCAGCTTCAATGCGAGAAATATCTAAGAGCCCCTCAATCAAGTCAGCTAAATGCTCGCCGCTACGTTGAATGATCCCTAGAGCGTCTCTTTGTCCAACTGAGATTGTCGGATCTGCGTTCAGCAGTTGTGAGTAGCCCAAGATCGACTGAAGCGGAGTACGCAATTCATGGCTAATGCTGGTGAGATAACGACTTTTGGCCTCGTTGGCCGATTCGGCGAGTTGTTTGGCTTCTTGAAGTGTTTGATCGGTTTTACCTTGTACTTGAAGGCAGGTCGTCGGCTGATTTGTTGCTTCGGGAGTCTTATCAAAGGGTTTCTCAATCACTTTATTCGTTATGAGCCAACCCCCCACAATGAGCGACAGAATAAAGAGTGAACTTAGCCATAGCGCGACGAGGGACTCGTAGAGTAATACCGCAGCATTCGCCTCTGACGGCGCTGTTAGATAATAAAAGCCACTGAATGTGACCATAGTCACTAGGGTTGTTGGCCCGACAATCGCTACGAAGCGTTTTAGTTTGGGTTTTGAAAGCACAGTCATATGGGGGTGAACGTGGTGTTCTTCGCGCATTGAAAAGGGTGCTAAGATAGCAGACAAATCTATGGTTTTGGAAAGACTTTTAACGTCGGGATTTGGAGAGGCTTTTAACGCCGTTATAAAAAGCCGAGCGGTCGAAGTAGAAATTTTGAGCGAGCGTCTTATTGACCCGAAGCATAGGTCGTTTTACTCGGTACAACCGATCGTCCAACCAGGTGAAGTTGGAATCGCTCGGTAGCGAGGCGTCTTATTGTTGTTATTTTGGGGGAATCACCTGCGACAAGCTTCTTCGCGCCATGTTTAACTTATAGAGAATCGTATATGATCTTTGAGTGGTTAGGAGTTTACAAGTCGTCAGTCTAACGTCCTCAGACGAGCACCTCACGGGATCAGAATCCGTTACCCAGTGGCAAAACGTATCCAACAAATCCTCCGACGATACAACGTGTTGCTTGTGGGTCAGATAGGATTACGCAAACGTTCCATGCTGCTTTGCTTGTGTCTGTCCCCACATTAAACAATGAGCTTAAATATGAAAGCCAGCAATTACGCGGACCAACCTGATCAAAAAATTCACTGGCGAGTTTTTCAAATCATATGGCCGTATCTTTTAGAGTACAAAACGCGCATTTTTTGGGCTGTGGTGTGCTTGGTCTTGTCCAAGGTGGCCAGCGTGTCGGGTCCCTTCTTACTCAAGCACATCGTGGATGCGTTTAGCGCGGACGCTCCCGTTAATGTGCTTGTTATTCCTGTTGCGCTGATCATTGCGTATGGATTTGCTCGTTTCTCTATGATCCTGATGGGTGAGATCAGAGATACTGTTTTCGGTCGAGTGACTGAACGCGCGATGCGTAAAATTGGCTTAGAGGTTTTTCGGCACTTGCATTATCTCGACCTCGAGTTCCACTCAGAGCGACGCACCGGCGGATTATCACGAGATATTGACAGGGGTATTCAGGGCATTAGCTTTTTAATGCGTTTTTTCGTGTTTAACATTGTGCCCACGCTATTAGAGATCGCCGTTGTGGTGGCGTTGTTGTTTTACAATTATGGCCTGAGCTTTGCTTGCATTACTCTGATTGCAGTACTTCTTTACATTGTGTGTTCGATGCTCATAACCGACTGGCGCACTGACTTTGTTCGACAATCAGCGCGGGCTGATTCGCGAGCGAGTACGATCTGTGTTGAAAGCCTACTAAATTATGAAACGGTAAAGTACTTTACCAATGAACAATATGAAGAAGAACGATATGACGAAGCACTAAAAAAATGGGAGAGTGCAAAGCGTAAAGAACGCTTGTCATTGCTTGGGTTAAATACCGTGCAGGCTCTCATTATTTCGGTTGCGATGACACTCACTATGTGGCTCGCAGCGTTAGGCGTTGCCGATAACACAATGACTATCGGCGATTTCGTGTTGATTAACGCCTTTATGATGCAGCTATTTCTGCCGCTGAATTTTCTAGGTTTTGTATACCGCGAGATTAGGGGCTCCACGGCAAACATTGAAAATATGTTTGCGCTACTGGACGTAACCTCACACATTAATGAAGTAACGAACGCGCCTGACCTCAAGATTTCGCAGGGCGCGGTTTCTTTTCAGAGTGTCTCGTTTGGTTATGGCCCAGACCGCCCGATCTTAAAAGCACTCGATTTTACGATACAAGCCGGTAAGCAGGTGGCAATAGTTGGTGCTAGCGGTGCTGGTAAGTCGACGCTGGTAAAGCTGTTATTCCGGTTTTATGATCCTAACAACGGAAAGATTTTAATTGATGGTCAAGATGTTCGTAACATCAGCTTGAAGAGCCTTCGTCAGGCCATTGGTGTTGTACCGCAGGACACGGTTCTGTTTAATGACAGTATTTTTGAGAATATTCGTTATGGTAATCCGCAGGCTACCGACAACGAAGTGATGCAGGCCATCAAATTGGCTCATTTGAGTGATTTCATCGCTGATCTGCCAGACGGTGTTGCCACGCTCGTCGGAGAGCGCGGATTGAAGCTATCTGGCGGTGAAAAGCAACGGGTAACTATTGCGCGAACCATTTTGAAGCAACCACCGATCCTTGTTTTTGATGAAGCGACATCGTCGTTGGACAGTCAATCAGAACGATCTATTATGGCTGCGCTCAACGAGATTTCAAAAGACCACACCAGTGTGATTATTGCGCATCGCCTATCAACTGTTGTTGATGCCGATAAAATTTTGGTTTTGCACCAAGGGACCGTTGTTGAGAGCGGTTCGCACCTCGAACTTCTCGGGGTTAATGGTCGCTATGCGCGACTGTGGGCCGCACAGTTGCGCGATCGAAGCCCTGCTTAAATGCGCGTAGTTTACGTTGCGCTTGCGTTGTTTAACCCACGGTAGACTGCGGCCCTAAATTGCTTGTTGATAACCGACGAATCAGGCGTTGTGCGGGTAAGAAATACACCAAATAGGTCGTTATGCCTATCGATCCAGAAATGCGTGTTATGGTAACCGGACCAACCGAAGATACCCGCAGGGGCTCCGGTGCCCTCTAATAGCGGCTCCTCCAGAACAAACAATGAGAATGCATAACCGAAACCAAGATCGTAAGCGCCATCTTGAACAGAGTGCGGCGTGACCACTGTTGTCATGGTGTCAAAGGCGGTTTTTGAGATCATGCGTTGCCCCAAATACGCGCCGCCGTTGAGCAGCATTTCGCAAAATTTTCGGTAATCCGTCAAAGTGCTAACCAAACCTTCGCCGCCAAGCGGTGTTGTTGCGCCCTCGGAGTAACTTAGAACGTCGAAGTCAGTGGTAATGCCGGTGTTAGCAGAGTCGATCCGGTAGGCCATATTATACCCAACAGGCAGACTGCATTTACGGTACAGAGGTTGGAAGCGTTTGCGGTCATCGGCCGTTAAAAAGAATTTGGTATCTGCCATCCCTAACGGATCTAAAATTTCTTTTTTGAGAAATGTATAAAAGTCCTGCTGGGTTAGCACCTCGATCAGTCGGCCCAATATGGCTTGGTTAATACCGTAAAGATAATGTGTGCCGGGTTCAAATTCCAGTGGATGAGAGGCAGCGTGTCGAACGAATTCATCCAAGTTTAAAAAAGGATCTGCCGGGTGGGGGCCTGCGGCTTTTTCGTAGTACTGGTAACCACTGCGGTGGGAGAGTAGGTGTTTGATCAGCAGGTCGTTTTTACAGGGATACAGGCCTGCATTGGGGTCGGCGCTGCGGCATTGAATATCTGCAAAATTAGGGATGTAGTGCTTAATCGGATCATTCAGTAGGTACAAACCGCGGTCTAATAAAATCATCATCGCCACGGTTGTTATCGGCTTAGACATAGACCAGATAGGAAAAATAGTGTTTTCAGTGGTGGCCACATCGCCGGGTAAGTCTGATGCGACACTGGAAAGCGCTAGTGTTTCAGGGCCCCTAAAAACGCCCGCAATACTCGACCCCGTCACACCTGCACGAATTAACGCGCGTTGATACGCGTTGATATGTTGATGGAGCACGTCGTTGTACATAGAGTTACCGCTCTTGTGTGTTGTTGTCGTTTTTTATGAACTGCAGTATCACAGTGATTGACCTGTTAGACAAACGTTTCAGCTCAGCGTTACTTATTGTCACCAAATAACAAAATCGGTACCGAGTCTGTGCGCGCTTTGGGTTGCTATTGGGCTGCGCAAAATCGCTGTGCGAGCTGTAATCAAGGGCGTACTGACTCAATCTAGGGCGAGTTTTTCTGGATCGTCTGCAGTGCGTTTTAGCCAGATCATTTGTAGGACAATGACCACCCCATAGAGTAGTAAAAATGACAGGTAAAACCTAAAAAGTAGCGGGTCGTCTAGCGAGTCAATAAAAGGGTCCCCCAAAGGTAACCGCCTTAAAAAGTCTGTTATTGCCGGAATCATATGAAATAAAACGGTGCTCGAATAACCCAAGGTCTGCAAGTAGCGAGAAAATGGCCCGAACAGCCGTGTGGTTTCCATAAGTACCCCGCCCGCTACTGCAATGAGTGTAAGTACGGCCAATATGTGCGCGATGCCAAAACCCCCTTGGTTGTATATACCCAAGGCAGAACCGGCGACAATTACAGTGACAGAGATATATATCTTTCCTGAATATTGAACCAATGAAATGATTTTATACACAAGCAGCGAATAAAAAGCGGTCAATAACGCGACGACACCTAGAACTGTATGAAGCCAACCGAGTAACGTCATGTCAGGCATAGCGAGTATCCAAATTGACGGAGCTTACCGAAACCGGCGATTTTTAATCCTTATGGGGTGTGACTAAATACTTTTGCCCGGTTCTTTGCTGTGTATAAGCCCTAATCATGTCGGGCTGCAGCATCTCTTCGAGCGAGATTTCGTCTGTGTAGTGGCTTGCAAAGGTGGTTTTGATCTCACGGGTGACACGCTGGCGGAGTGCTTGAAAACGCTCCGCGCCGATTCTCTGTAGCATCGGTGTTAACAGCCATCCCCCCAGGCCCCACTGCATTCCGAATGATCGGTTTAAAACGGTGGGCGATTGATCCAAACCCCCATAGATATAAACCTGTTTATAAGTTTCAGAACCGTATCGGCTGAATTCTTTGGCATTTGTATTAGCCGCAATTTCCATGGCTGAGAGTATTTGGCCGGGTAACTTTCCGTCGTTGCCGCCGCCGGTGGCGTCAAAACCCAACGTTGCCCCCGTCGCGATTAAAGCAGCTACTAATTGCGCCATAAAGTCAGGATCACTGGTGTTGCAAATATACTGTGCATTGATTTTTTTAAGCGTTTCTACGTGTTCAGTCTTTCGCACAATATTTACGAGCGGAATGTTCTCGTCATGGCAAATTTTCACCAGCATCTGCCCTAGATTTGACGAAGCTGCAGTATTGACAAGTGCCGAATGCTTTTCTAACCGCATGGTTTCGATAAACCCGAGCGCCGTTAACGGGTTTACAAATGACGATGCAGCTTGTGCGGGTGTTATTTCGTCATCCATGACCAAACAATTTGACGCGCGAACACAGCGATAGTGTGAGTACATGGCACCACCAGCAACACCCACAGTTTTGCCTATGAGGTGTGCTGCGTTTGCGCCCGCGGCCACAACGACACCCGCGCCTTCATTGCCGACTTGCATTGACTGGCCCACCCGCGCCTTCATCGAGGCGATGAGCTTCGGGTGCACTGTCATCGTGGTTCGAGTTGAAGTGCCCGAACCCGTCATTGTCAAGCTTTTAAGATCAGCGGCAAAACTGACCAGAAGTCCAAGATCAGATGGGTTGATCGGTGCCGCCTCGACTTTAATTAATACCTCTTTATCCGCCGGGCTTGGCTTTGCGACCTCCGCGATAGACAGGACGATGTGTCCGTCTTGCGTCAGTTCTGATCGAATTTCTTGAGAGACATTCTCGGGCATTTAAGGTGTCCTTTCATCCGTTATTGATCATTAGCTAAGTCATTCATGGCCGGCATGGTAGTGCTTTTGGTATTATAAATACAAGTAGACAATATTATCATACTAGGATGAAAATCATACGATGACAGTGTTTAGTAACCCAGTTGCCACAGCCTTACAGTTAATGGGTGGTAAATGGAAAATTGCGATCCTCTATAACTTGCGCAATGACGCGGTCAGGTTTGGGGAGTTGAAAAGACGACTCGCACCCATTACACAGCAAATGCTGACCAAGCAATTGCGAGAGCTGGAGAGCGATCGACTCATTAATCGTCAGGTGTTTGAAGTGATTCCACCGAGAGTGGACTATTCACTCACTGATTTGGGTCGCTCTTTTATGCCTGTCATAAACGCTTTGTGTCAATGGAGCAAAGACAATCAAGAGGTCCTTTTAGCGATCGCGCAACAATCTGCGTCAGAAGATACCTCGGTGTGAACGGTCGGGTCGCACGTGTTAGCGAAGAGCCAATCGAAATTCCACCAATTTTGAGTGATGGAGGCGGATCAGGCGTGGCTTGCCGGGTTCAGCAGTGGCGTTTGCCGTGTAAACACGGCCAATGCATGTTGCGAGAGGGGTTGCCTACGTTTACCTGAACCGAATCCTCCGCCTTACGGCTGCGCCACGACACTGAGAAGTACGACCCCAGGCCGCGCAATCATGTCACTTCAAAAAGCACTGATATAAGCGCATACTTAAAATGATTAAACGGAACTATCTAAAGAGCTGATGCACGTTCAAACCCGACTTTTTATGCCAATGCTTTGGGTCACATTGACCGCGTCCTGTGCGCTGTCAGGGTCCTTAGTCTTTGAACGATTGGACCAATATGTTGCGTCCTATTTTAAAGAATTTGCCGATTTCTCTGACGAACAAAAACGCCAGATAGAGACCTTTACGGCCGATTATCAAAACCTATTCGCGAGTCAACAATTACCTAAAATTAAAAGCGTATTTATTGCGCTGAAATCGTTGGATAGAGAAAATCCTAAACCGTCGGTATTAGTCGCCTATCGTTATGGCCACTCGCTGTTGAGGACAACGAACGAATTCTTTGAAATGCGCTTTGTGTTGTTGGCAAAAACCTTATCGGACGAGCAAATTCAACAGATTGAACAGACATTTATTGGCGCCGAGGCCGATCGGGCGAACGCACGCGAGAAAGACACAAGGCCTTTTGCCGAGCGTGTTGAAGACCGATATATTAAAGGGTTTAAAAGAATCGGGTTGAAGCTTAACGAAAAGCAACGCCAAATAGTTCGCCACAGTACAAATGATATGCACCAACTGGCACCGGCATGGCGGATTGCGCAAAAGAACTGGGTCGATGCGCTCATTGCGCTGTTGTTAAAACGCCATGAACTAGGTTTTGACGAAGCGCTGATTACGCATTTAAGAGCACAACAAACTCTGGGCGGCGTTGAGTTTCAAGAAAAAATGCGCGCGAATCAGGATCAAACCGTCAACGTTATCGCTCAAATCTTTGCGCAAGGGTCAGATAAGCAAATAACCGCCTTTGTCAAAAAACTCGATTTTTACGTGGGTGTTATTGATCGCATTTTGGCAAGAAGACAAATCCAATTAGACGATGGCTTGGCACGTTAGAACCTTCGCGACTGTGTGCATGTCCAACCCAGCCGTTAAACTGCATTTAGTCGCGCATTCCGCAGAAGCTTTGCTCACGCTAATGCCAGACACGTTCTAGAATACGCTCGATAAAGTTTAGGGTCCGTCACTTTTGGGTTTAAATCGCGGTGCAGTGGTCACGGTGCGAATGCGTAGTAGACTTTAATCGATGAGCCTGGCTAGGCGGGGGTTAGCTCAAGCATGACCTCGGCCGTCTGGGTGGGTTTTTGTATTGACGATCAAAGCGGCCGAGGGGCAAGCAACGCGGTTAAGACAAGACATCACCCACGTTGTGTGTCATCGATAACTTCATACCGTTGTGCGGTAAGATGTTGTTTGCCATGTGGATAAAAATTCTGAGCGATTGGTAAACCTAGTTAGGCTAATATAGACTGAATTCATCAAATAATAATTGACCATCCCATGAAAAAACTTATTTTATCGGCTCTAGCATTTAGTCTTTTAGCGTGTTCAGAGGCGCCTGTACAAACTGATGATGCCAGCACAAATACTGGCCTAACGACTAAAAAACCGAATATCCTATTGCTTTACATGGATGATCTAAGACCGCAACTAAACTCTTATGGGCATGAGCAAATCATCTCACCAAATATTGATGCGCTTGCTAATCGCTCTATCCAATTTAGCCAAGCGTACAGTAACGTTTCGGTGTGCGGGGCCAGTCGAGCAAGCATGCTTACCGGCATGCTCCCCACTAAAACTCGTTTCATCGATTACAGTACCCGAGTTGACGTTGAAACACCGAACCAAGTTACCTGGCCCAGATTATTAAAAGATAGCGGCTACATCACAATCTCTAATGGCAAAATATATCATCACTTAGACGACCGCGTTTCTGATTGGGACGAAGTATGGCGCCCTTACGCATTTGAAAAAAATGACCAAGGCCTAGCGCCATTAGATTATTGGCAGTCATTGTGGAAAGATTACCAACTGGCTGAAAATATCGAATTATATAAGGCGACAAACACAGGTCCTGCTCATGAAAGTGCAGATGTCAGTGATAACACTTATATCGATGGCATGCTCACCGACAAAGTCATTAGAGATTTAAAACGATTAAAAACCGGTGATAAACCGTTTTTATTAACTGCAGGGTTTATTGCTCCGCATTTACCGTTTAATGCGCCAACTCAATACTGGGATATGTATGATCGTAAAGAGATCAAGCAACCATATAACAACTACGTGCCTCAAAATGCACCTAAGATGTCGATCAGTCGTTGGGGAGAAATGCGTGGCTATACTGGCATCCCCAAACAAGGGGATATAAGCGACGAGACGGCCATATCACTGATTCATGGTTATTATGCGACTGTAAGCTATGTTGATGCGTTGATTGGCCAAATTATGACCGCATTAACCGATTTAGAGTTAGCTAAAACCACCATCATTATCTTGGTTTCTGATCATGGCTACAACCTGCAAGAGCATACGCAGTGGGCTAAGTTTACATCCTATAGAACATCGACCAGAGTACCCTTGATGATCCATGTGCCAGCCATGGGAAAAGGCAGCAAAACCCAAGCATTAGTTGACTTGATTGATGTCTATCCAACGGTTGTAGAGCTTTTAGATCTCGACCTACCTAAGCACCAATTAGCGGGTGAAAGTTTAGTACCTATACTTAGAGATCCTAGCCTCGATGGCAAAAGTCACGTGTTTTTAAAAAACGGCTCGGGCTACACCATACAAACTCAAAAATATAGCTATACCGAATTTATTGACGACAAGAATGAGACGTTTGCAAGCATGCTTTATGATCACCGAACGGATGGCGATGAAAACATCAATGTTGTTGATAACGCTAATTATGCCGATACAGTGCTTACGTTAAGTGCGCTTTTACACTCAGAGTACGTTAGCAATATTATCGGCGACGAGTGAGTGACGAGTCAGTCAAAAACAGCATCACTGGCAACGGGAAAGACGCCATGGGAAACATAGCCCACGCAAAGGCAAAAACAATGTTCAGTGCACGCGACCTAAAAACGTTCCTGGCGGCCTTAGAACCTCTATTTGAGAAAAGTGTTTCAGTGGGTTGTTGAATCGTCCCAAAGCGGCTTGCGGAGCCTTATACCCAAAGCTTCCCTTTAATGTATCCATCATGGTTTCACCGCATTAAGTCCTGTGTTTTCAGGAAAAGGGTTTTTAGGTGTGCTTTTGGGCGAGCTAGGGACTTCTGGAAGCAGACGAGGGAAAGGCTGATAGGGCATTTTGGGGAGTCTTTGGGACACAATGGAAGGTCTGCAGTGGCTGTTGGGTTTGGTGCGGCCAATGCTTGCCTAATCGAGCTTTTCATGTATCTCAGTGGATACAGCAGCAATCATGAGGGTCCCTGTACCACTACCTAGCACGCTTTGGAGCTGCCTAAAATACGTTAATTATGTTGAGATTTTTGGCAGGGAAAGAAATTAATCGGGCTCAAAAGCCCAATGAATATCACGAAAAAGACTTGTCTATAAATGGTGCCCAGGGGCGGAATCGAACCACCGACACGAGGATTTTCAGTCCACTGCTCTACCAACTGAGCTACCTGGGCATAATACGTGTGTTTATTTCACTGTCGAGCCCCAAACCGTCACCAATGCCCCACTGCGAAAGCCGCGTATTAAAGCCTTTGAACGACTTTTCGTCAAGGCTTATTCTGTTTTGGGAACGTACCCTTCAGCGCGATCGAACTCTTCACCGGCGAAGAATTTTTCTCGTTGCTCCGTCAGATACGTTCGTGCGGTGAGATCCATCATATTCAAGCGCATTTCATTGATCAGGGTTGTTTGGTGTGCAATCCATTCGTTCCACGCTTTTTGTGATATGTCCGCATAAAGCGCTTCCCCTTTAGGGCCTGGAAACGGAACCCGGTCAAGACCGGGCAATTCGGTTTGGTATTTCCGGCAATGTACGGTACGCGCCATGTAAGACCTCGCAAAATGCATCAATGAACGGCCACGCCACTGGCGCAGATTTTTGCTACAGCGCGCGTGTGGCAGCTTTTATTAATTCGACCACCGGGGCGGGCATGCCCAGCGGGCGTGGTGATTGATGATTATACCAGTAGCGGTCGTTCGATGTGTAAATTGCGTGGTTTGTGTCTGTTTTTAGGGCAATGCGTATAGGCTGATAATCGAGATGAAAGTGGCTAAACGTGTGTCTTCTCTGCGGTAAGACTTGGCGAGACGCAGTGCAGATCCCGTGGCGCTCGCAAAATGTTTCGACCGCGTTCATGTCGTCGCATTGCGGAAAGATCCAGAGGCCGCCCCAAAGACCTTCGGGAGGGTTTTTTTGCAGTAATAACTCGCCTGTTGGCTTGCTGATGACAAGAAAATAGGTGTGTCGTACGGGGTTGTTTTTTTTCGGCTTTTTACCCGGATAAGCATGCGGGTTATCTTGCGCAAGTGCTCGGCAGGCCCCCGCAATTGGGCAGGTAGGGCAGTTTGGATTCGGCGTACACAATGTTGCGCCCAAATCCATCAGCGCTTGGCTATATTGCGCGGTTCGCTCTTTCGGTGCGAGTTGTTCAGCAATTGCCCACAGTTTTTTTAGCGTCTCGCTCTTTCCCGGCCAACCATCGATTGCGGCATAGCGAGCCAGCACCCGTTTTACATTTCCATCAAGAATGGCTGCGGGTTGGTTAAATGCGATCGAGCGAATGGCGCCCGCGGTGGACCTGCCAATCCCGGGAAGGGTCATCAATGCCGTTAAGTCGTTGGGGAAAAGGCTCTCGTGGTCCTGCGCAATGCATTGTGCGGAGCGGTGCAGATTACGCGCTCGCGCGTAGTACCCAAGGCCGGTCCAAAGGTGTAATACCTCGTCTAACGGGGCGCGGGCGAGCGTTTCTACGTCTGGAAAACGCTGCATAAAACGTTGATAAAAAGGGATCACGGTACTAACCTGAGTTTGCTGGAGCATAATCTCAGAAACCCACACCGAATAGGGAGTTATGTCCTGCTGCCACGGTAGATTTTTGCGGCCTTTTTGGTCATACCACGTCAGTATCGAGTGTTGAAATTGTTGCGGTGTCATTAGCGCCCTAGTTGAACAAACCCTTCAGTAACTGTTTAACATCCATGTCTGTTTCTTTATCCGTACCGAATAGTTTTTTTCCAATTTTTTTAGCCGCTGTATCTTTTAAGGCGCTCCGCACGGTAGCGCCATCGGGGAAACAAAGGGGGGGTCCTTGCTGATTTAAATTGCCAGTACACAAAAACGGAATCGCCCGATTTTGAAGGGCAATGCTCACATCACAGCCATTGCTGCTACTGGTTGTTCCGTCCAGTTGAGTGATCGCGCGGATACGGTAGTCAGCAGATATTAAATTGACTTTACCCGATGCGGTAATACCGAGGTTACCCGCACCACTGCTTAGCGTGTCCAACATAAAATTACCCGATTCCAGTTGAAACTCGCCCGACACATCGCTCAACGACGTGCCATCAGCCCAGTTTTGTGGCGTTGGTCCCATGCCTCCCAGCAACGCTGTTGCATTACAAAATGCTTGTTCTATATTCATAGCGGCATAACGCGGTTGCAACGCTGTGAACGAGCCGTCCCCTGTGAGCGACTTTAGTACACTATCCAGGTCTAAACCACGCCCTTGGACATCAACATCAAAATGAAAAATTCCTTCAATGCCCTCGACATTATCTAAAGCGGGCAGTGCCTGCGCTAAATCAATACCCGACAAACCAACGCGCAAGCGCGTTTGCGGTATGGTTGCCGACAAATCGATACTTCCTTCAGCATTAAGCTGACCGTTAAAGAGGTCTGCGTTCAGTGAGGTGACCTGAATCAAACCTTGATGACTTGTCGCCCGAGTATAGACTTCGGTGACTGTGTAATCAGGCATATTCAGTTGCCCAAAGTTAATTTCCAGTTGCGACTGGCCAGGCCACAGTAGCAGAGGTGCAAGGGGAGCAAACAGCGCGGCATTCGGCGCACGCTTTTGAGGGCGGGTGGTTTCGAGACTTGGAAGGTAGTCGCCAGCTGCGAATTGCGCTGCCGAGAGAGACATCGACAACTGCTGCGTTGCGTTGTCACCACGCGCGTCTACCGCAATATTTTGGCCGTCAATATCGACTGAGCCAGAAAGACTCAACGGGCCATTCCCTTCGAAATGAAATTCTAAATCGGCCCCGAAAGCGGTCAATGCTCGGTCGCTGGCGGTGTCGGGAATGGTCAGGATAGGCCAATAATTTTGTAAACGTTTTATCCACCGTTTGATGTCCACATTTTGAATGTTGACGGCGCCAACCGCCGACGTATTTGTCGCATCCAAATTAAGACTCCCCGCGATACGAGCCGTATCAATTTCGGCAGTCAGATTGTTCATCGTGAACTGCTGTGATTCAATATCAATCGCGATTTGAGAGTTTATACGAATTTGAACGTTGTTTAACGTGGTGAGCGCAACTGTGAGCGGAAAGGCGTCGCCGTCAGCAGAAATGTTACTGACCTGCAGTTCAATATCGTCAAATTTCCACACAGGCATCCCTTCGGGGGCCCAGACCACAGCGGTTTTCTCCAGACCCATGCCGTCTAGTACACCCACCAATTCAATGTATGCATCTGGACTGTCGAAAGCCTCCGCGTTGAAAGCTTCCAGCGCGGCGACCCAGTCAATGGTGAGTTTTAACGCCTCAATATCACCGCGAGTGCGCTCGACTTGCTGCCAACGCACATGCTTTACCGAAAGGCCTGGTTTAGGAAAGAATATCCAATTTAAATCACCATCAATCGACAGCGTATACCCCTGTTCACGGGCCAGCTCTTCAAGGTGCGGCCGCAACGAATTCGCGTCATAGGTAAATGAGATATAGGTTGCCGCGAGTACCGCCAGTATCGGTACGGCACCACTGGCGCTTGCGAGTATTTTAAAAAATCGTGTCAAGGTGTCTCCCGCGTCGATGTAGCGATCTATCCATGATGTGTTCCGCATCAGTGTAGCTTATGCGCTCCATCTGAATCCAGTTATCGCACGATCAATAGGTAGATGCTGCAACGCTCTGAACATTGTGCTGTTTCCTTTGCGATAACAATGAGGCGGGGTTCGCAAGGGAGCATGCTTATGGCTATCATTTTTGGGTATAATACGTTCAAACAGCTACCAACACCGGGTTAGGTGGGTTGAAGTGGAGGATGTATGGCAGATCGTATCGCGACAGTCACGCGCAATACTTTGGAATCGCAGATTGTGGTCACCGTCAATTTAGACGGTAAGGGAGAGGGTAAGTTTGCTACGCCCGTTCCTTTTCTAAATCATATGCTTGACCAGATCGCGCGGCATGGCATGGTCGATATTGAGGTGCAAGCGACGGGTGACACCGAGATTGACGATCACCATACGGTTGAGGACATCGGCATTACGCTGGGTATGGCTATTGCCGAAGCTATCGGCGACAAAGTCGGCATGACCCGCTATGGGCATGCGTATGTGCCGCTGGATGAAGCTCTATCTCGCGTGGTCTTGGATTTTTCAGGGCGCCCGGGTCTTGTTATGCAGGCTAATTTTGTCCGGGGCCGCGTTGGCAGTTTTGACGTCGATCTAACGCGTGAGTTTTTTCAAGGGGTTGTTAATCACGCGCAGATCACGCTGCACATTGACAACGTGCGGGGCGCCAACGCGCACCATCAGGTTGAAACCATTTTTAAGGCTTTTGGTCGTGCTCTGCGCGTGGCGATCACGCCAGATCCCCGTATGGCGGGTGTTCTGCCGTCAACTAAGGGGGCTCTTTAGTTGGTAACATGTTTCGGTTGGAGCGTGCAACGCTAATGTCGCGTCGTGCCCCGAATATCGCCGTAATTGACTACGGGATGGGAAATCTGCACTCGGTATCGAAAGCGCTGCAACGCGTGTGTCCGAGTGCAAGCATTCAGGTGACGGCAAATGCAGCCAGTATCGCAGCTGCCGATCGCGTGGTTTTCCCCGGCGTCGGGGCGATGCGCGATTGTATGGCCGAGATCCGACGTTTAGAACTGGACACCGTTGTAAAGCAGACCCTGCGCACCAAGCCCTTATTGGCCATTTGCGTGGGTATGCAAGCATTAATGGCGCACAGTGAGGAGAATGGGGGGGTTGACTGCCTGAATCTCTTTCCGGGTCGAGTAAAACGCTTTGCATCACCACCCGGTGGCGAGCGCCGCTTGAAGGTTCCCCACATGGGGTGGAACCGCGTGCAGCAAAGCTATCCGCATCCACTGTGGAAGGGGATAGATCAGAGCAGTCGGTTGTACTTTATCCACAGTTATTATGTCGAGCCAAGCGATGCCTCACTGGTTGTCGGCACCTGTGATTACGGAGTTAATTACGCCTGTGCTATTGCGAAAGATAACTTGTTTGCTGTGCAATTTCATCCCGAAAAAAGTGCCAACGTAGGACTTAAGTTGTTGCAAAACTTTGCGCATTGGAACGTCTAGTACCGTGTCGTCAGGCGAATCGCGTCCGCCACAACCGACTCATCTGGATGCACTTGCGCGGCAGTTGGTTGCTCAAACAGCACCGCTGAACTGGTCTGATTTGGCGCGTCAGTATGCTTCGGGTCGGTTGCTGGGCGTTGCACGGTCGCTTGATTTAATCGTTGTTGGCAAGGCAATGCACCATGATGATAGCGATCAACTCGTCGCGTGGTTAAAAAATAAGTTGGTATTCACGATTGATGACCGACAGGCGATTAAATGGCAACGCATAGATGCGTGCTTTTGGACGGTGGTGATTGCACCGTTTGTGTTAATTCAGCATTGGACGAATAACGACTAACTCGCTTCAGCTAAACTGGTATCTCTCATGCCGGCTGCTCAGTTTGTGCCAGTAGCCAAGCTTTCACTTGGTGCGGTGTGCCAGAAAAAGTGATAGCGGTCCTTTTTTGCTCAAGTTGGTAGCAATACATGGGGTCATAATAGTCTCGAACCAGACGAGTTAACCAGTCGCGGTGTTGTCCAAAGTGATCGCGGTGTTGTGTTTTTAACGCGCTTTCCATTCGCGCGAGCAAGTCCTGGGTGCGGGCGCCGCCCAAGCGCTTGCGGATTCGTGTCAAGCTGTCGGTCAAATGACGAGCGAAGTGCGCCTCTGCATGATCTGGGTAGCGCGCTTGTGTGGCCTGATGGCGGTCGACGATATATTCTTGCCACAGTCGACCCACGCGCTCATCCAACGACATTTCAATGATTACAATCGGGCTTTGGCGCATGCGATCCAGAAATATGTGCGGCAGTTGGCGTGCGCCAATCATACGGCCTTCGTCTTCAACAACGACAGGCACAGTGTCAGCATGATCGAGCAGCCTCTGCAGATCTAATGCGATGCGGTTTTCGAAATCAACTTGGCTGGGTTGTGGGTCGAGCGGGCGCCCAAAGCTGGATCCTTTATGGTTCGCCGCACCCTCCAGATCAATCATGCGCGGCACCTGCTTGAGCAGTTGAGTTTTACCAGTACCTGTCATGCCCCCTAAAACAATTAGATTGCCGTTGATACAGTGCGATTCAAAACGCGTTAGCAAGGCCGCTCGCGCAGCTTTATAACCGCCGGCTATCCGCGAACAAACTAATCCGGCGGCCCCAAGCCACTGCTGACTAATTTGTGAGCGCAGCCCACCGCGCGCGCAATACAAGACGGCTAAAGGGTGGCTTGCAATAAAATCTCGCCAGGCGGTGATTCGTTGATCGCGCCGTTCTCCAGCGACGAGTTTATGCCCCAAACTGATTGCCGCCGCTTGACCATGCTGGCGGTAGCACAAACCGACGGCGTGGCGCTCCTCATCATTTAACAAGGGTAAGTTGTAGGCATTTGGGAGGGCACCAACTGCAAATTCAACGGGAGCACGGACATCGATCAAGGGGACACCAGATAACAGCAAAGCACCATAATCTTCGACATTTGTGAGTGTATTAGGGCTATTTCCTAAACTGTTAATGGGTAATTTCGACACGCGCCTGACCATGCTTGTGCGTTATGACTCGACCAATGGGGTGACGGTAATCGCCAGCGTCTGCAAGCATTTTTGACACGGCAGTCTGAGCGTTCGGCCGCACTGCGATTAACAGCCCGCCACTGGTTTGTGGATCGCACAATAACTGCTGCTCTCCAAGTGTGGCGTTGCCGACCTCTTTTCCATAACTGCGCCAATTTCTCGTACACCCCCCGGGAATGGCGCCGCGATCTCGGTAGTCGATAACGCAGGGGTCGAGTAAAGGTACGGCGGTCATGTCTAATTGCGCTGCAACATGGCTACCGCGGCAGAGTTCTAGTAAATGTCCAAGCAGACCAAAACCGGTCACGTCGGTCATCGCGGTAACACCTGGCAAGGTAGCAAGGTCGGCGCCCACTCGGTTGAGTTTTAACATGCTCTGAATGGCGAGGTCTTGATGCTGTGTGGATAACAGCCCTTTTTTTTCTGCGGTGGTCAGAACCCCAACACCGAGCCCCTTGCTTAAAAATAACTGATCGCCCACTTGTGCGTTAGAGTTTTGCTTGAGGTGTTGGAGCGGCACAATACCCGTGGCGGCCAACCCAAAAATAGGTTCGGGCGCATCGATCGAATGCCCACCGGCAAGGTGAACGCCGGCGCGGTGACAGGTCTCACGTCCGCCCTCGATGACTTGTTGTCCGACGTCAAGAGGTAGCGTGTCCACGGGCCAACCAAAGATAGCAATGGCCATTAATGGTTGACCGCCCATGGCATAAATATCACTTAGGGCATTCGCTGCAGCAATTTGCCCAAAATGGAAAGGGTCATCGACAATCGGCATAAAAAAATCGGTGGTGCTAATAATGCCGCGCCCGTCTCCAAGATCAAACACCGCTGCATCATCATTATCGTCATTGCCCACCACAAGCCGACCCGTTGGCAGTTTGGGTAGATTTGATTTCAGTAAGTGCGCTAGATTATCGGGCGCTATTTTACATCCGCATCCGGCGCCGTGGCTGTACTGGGTGAGTTTTACAGGGGATGGCATAGTGGGACCTCGGTTTATGTTGTGTCGTTCGCGCCCGCGGCACGATGCTGTTTACAATACCCGCGTGGTGTGACGCCGGTCCACTGTTTAAATGCTCGGCTAAATGAGCGCGGTTCGCTATAGCCCACACGCTCCGCAACTTGCTCGACCGTCATATGGGCTTCCGTTAATTGCTGAATGGCCATTTCTCGTCGGAGATGGTCTTTGATTTTTTGGTAACTGGTGTCGTTGGCGCGCAGACGTCGGTGCACCGTTTGCACACTTACGTTAAATTTCTGGGCTATTGTTTCAAGGCTCGTCAACGTTAGGCGGCCTGGAGCTGGTTCGCTAAACTCTCGTTCGATCTGCGCTTCAAGTGTCTCTTTTGATCCGGGTATGGTCATTAAGTCAGCGGGGGCGTTGCCGATAAAATCAACTAATTGTTGCTGGGTGCGACGCAATGGTTTATCTAAGTATTGGACATCAAATATCAATTGGTTAGCGGCCTGATTAAAGCGTAGATGCGCGGGAAACATGATGCCCAGTTCGTCGCGATGGGTAGGCGCCGCGAATGTAAAGTGCGTCTCGTGCAGTCGAATAGGTTCACGAATGTACCAACTGGGAAAGCGGTGCCAAATCACCAGCCACCACTCGGTCATAAAATGCGCAGTGTCGAGTTCTGGCCGGCGCATCGTAAAACTGACGATTGCCCGATCAGCCTGTGTTGATAGCGTCATCGGAATGTCAGCGCTAACAAGATTATAAAACGTGATGGCTCTCTCGAGCATTTCACCGAGGGTTTTACAATGACGCACACATTCCATCATCATGGTAAACAATCCCACTCGGCAGGGCGTTTCGGTAAAGCCCATGAATTCGTCATCGAGTGTTTCTTGTACACTCCTGAACAAACGCGCCACCGGATCTGTGTGAAAACGTTTTTCGGTTTTGTTTAACAATTGTGGATTGATACCCGCACGCTCCAGTAGCGCACGTTCAGAGAAGCGGCGCTGGCGAATGCCTTCCATACAGGCGATTACGTGATGTCGGCAGATCGTAGCCATCACACAAGAGTATAGCTAAAATAAGCGATAAATTCGTTATAAATTGTGAGTTTATTTCGACAAAAATCGCCAAAAGAGGGGTAAACAGCCTAAAAATATGTCATAAATTGTGCTTTTTATTGTTGTAAATTGCCCTGTTCAGTCCGTGCCGAGTCGTTCATAGTGGTTGAAATGGCAGTCATAGGGGTTTTTATCTTTTATGACTTCGCAACGAGGAGACTTTCATGTCGAACATTAAGCGGCCCAGTCTTGACGATTGGGAGGCGTTGCTAAGTAAAGAAACACGTGGTTTGACGTCCGCGCAACTCACTCGGGAAACGCCTGAGGGAATTGTGATTAAGCCACTCTATACGGCCCAAGATACAGACGAGCTTGAGGGTGCAGACGCATTACCCGGGTTTGCTCCGTTCAAGCGCGGCCCAAAAGCGAGTATGTACGTTGGCCGACCCTGGACAGTGCGCCAGTACGCTGGATTTTCTACTGCTGCAGAGTCGAATGCCTTTTACAAAAGGAATCTAGCTGCCGGTCAGCAAGGGCTATCGGTCGCCTTCGATTTGGCAACCCACCGTGGTTATGACTCGGATCATCCGCGTGTTGAGGGCGATGTTGGCAAGGCCGGTGTGGCGATTGACTCGGTAGAAGATATGAAGATTCTCTTCGATGGGATCCCTCTCGATGAAGTGTCGGTCTCTATGACAATGAACGGAGCAGTATTGCCGGTAATGGCTAGCTTTATTGTTGCTGCTGAAGAACAAGGTGTTACACCCGCACAACTCACTGGCACACTGCAGAATGACATTCTGAAAGAGTTTATGGTCCGCAATACCTATATTTACCCTCCACAGCCGTCGATGCGAATCGTCGCTGATATCATTGCTTACTCAGCACAACACATGCCTAAATATAACTCGATATCGATTTCCGGTTACCATATGCATGAGGCGGGTGCCACAAACGTGCAGGAACTGGCCTATACCATCGCAGACGGTATTGAATATGTGCGCACCGCCATGAAGCGTGGACTTGAAGTCGACCAATTCGCACCGCGTTTATCTTTCTTTTTTGCCGTCGGTATGAATTTCTTTATGGAGATTGCCAAATTGCGTGCTGCGCGTATTCTTTGGGCGACGCTGATGGACGAATTGTTTTCGCCGCAGGATCCTCGGTCTTTGATGCTCCGGACCCACTGCCAGACCTCGGGGGTGAGTCTTACCAGCCAAGATCCTTACAATAACATTATGCGCACGACGATCGAAGCGATGTCGGCGGTACTGGGTGGTACGCAATCGTTACATAGCAACTCGTTTGACGAGGCGCTCGGACTTCCGACTGAATTTTCGTCGCGCATTGCGCGCAACACGCAATTGGTTATTCAGGAAGAAACGGGTATTACCGACGTGATCGATCCGCTCGCGGGCTCTTATTATGTGGAGAGCCTAACCAGTGAATTAGTCACTGCAGCGCGAACGTTAATTGACGAAGTCGAGGCGTTAGGTGGTATGACGCGAGCGGTAGAGTCCGGCCTGCCAAAATTGCGTATTGAAGAGGCCGCGGCGCGGCGCCAAGCGCGAATTGATCGCGGTGAAGAGGTGATTGTCGGCGTGAATAAGTACCAAGCCAATCTTGATGACCCGGTCGATGTGCTGTCGATTGATAATAGCGCGGTTCGTGAGGCGCAAGTCGAGCGTCTTCGTCAGGTGCGTGATAATCGCGATCCAACAATATGCAGTGCAACGCTTCAAACACTGACCGATGCTGCTCAAACTGGCCATGGTAATCTTCTTGAATTAGCGATTGATGCGGCGCGCGCGCGGGCTACTGTGGGTGAAATTTCTGACGCGCTCGAGACTCAATGGGGTCGGCATATCGCCAAACAACGCGCGATAACGGGTGTTTATGGGGCATCTTATGCAGGAGACGAAAACTTCATGGAGATACAGCGAGATGTTGCCCAGTTTGCCGAGCAACAGGGACGTCGGCCGCGGATGTTGGTGGTCAAGATGGGGCAAGATGGACACGACCGTGGAGCTAAGGTGATTGCCACCGCTTTTGCCGATATGGGCTTTGATGTCGATATAGGCCCGATGTTTCAGACGCCTGCCGAAGCGGCGCGCCAGGCGATTGAAAATGATGTTCATATTGTCGGTATTTCTTCGCAGGCTGCGGGACATAAAACGTTGGTTCCGCAGTTGCTTGACGCGCTGCGCTCTGCAGGTTCTGGGGACGTTGTGGTGGTCTGTGGTGGTGTAATCCCACCGCAGGACTATGCGGAGTTAGAGGCAGCGGGTGTGGCCGCGATCTTTGGTCCAGGCACCCACATACCAGAGGCCGCGGCGCGTGTTCTGGCGCTGATTAAGTGATTGACGTTGCGCCAGTGTTTTAGTCACATGGACACCACACGTAGATCCTGACAGTAAGCGTATGACAGACCCTTGAGGGCTGGCAATAGGGTTCGGCCCTGGAGACGACGATGCAAGACATTATTAGACAACTTGAACAAAAACGTCAGGCGGCGCGCCTTGGTGGCGGTCAAAGACGTATTGACGCTCAGCATGCCAAGGGTAAATTAACGGCCCGAGAGCGCCTTGAGCTGTTGCTGGATGCCCACAGTTTTGAGGAATGGGATATGCTTGTTGAGCATCGTTGTCACGATTTCAATATGCAACAGACGCATATTCCAGGGGATGGTGTAGTGACGGGATACGGCACCATAAATGGACGTTTGGTCTTTGTTTACAGTCAGGACTTTACTGTTTTTGGGGGTGCTCTGTCAGAGGCCCACGCTGAGAAAATATGTAAATTAATGGATCAGGCAATGAAGGTCGGCGCGCCTATTATCGGGCTAAATGATTCTGGCGGTGCACGTATTCAGGAGGGTGTCGCGTCGCTGGGGGGGTATGCCGATGTTTTTCAGCGCAACGTCTTAGCGTCTGGAGTGGTTCCTCAATTGTCGCTGGTTATGGGGCCGTGCGCGGGCGGTGCTGTTTACTCGCCGGCGATTACCGATTTTACGTTTATGGTGAAAGACAGCGCCTATATGTTTGTCACCGGTCCCGAGGTCGTCAAAACGGTCACGCACGAAGAGGTGAGTGCCGAGCAGTTGGGTGGCGCAAGAACGCATACCAGCGTATCTGGGGTTGCGGACTTGGCGTTTGAAAATGACATCGAGGCGCTCATCAGTCTGCGTCATTTTATCAACTTTTTACCCGCAAATAACCGCGAAAGAGCGCCGCGTTGGCCAACTGATGATACCGCAGATCGTCAAGATTTAGCGCTCGACACGTTGGTCCCCGAAGATCCCAACAAACCCTATGACATGCATGAGGCGATTTTAAAAATTGCCGATGAAGGGGCATTTTTTGAATTGCAGGTCAACTATGCGAAAAATATTATTATTGGTTTTATCCGCATAGAAGGCACGACGGTCGGCGTTGTAGCCAACCAGCCTATGGTATTGGCAGGCTGTCTTGACATTGATGCATCCCGAAAGGCGGCGCGCTTTATTCGCTTTTGTGACGCGTTTAATATTTCGCTATTGACGTTAGTGGATGTGCCGGGGTTTATGCCGGGTACCGCGCAGGAGTACGGTGGAATTATCAAGCACGGCGCTAAATTACTGTACGCCTATGCCGAGTGTACAGTGCCGAAGATTACGCTGATTACCCGCAAAGCTTATGGTGGCGCTTATGATGTCATGTCGTCAAAACACCTTCGCGGAGACGTCAATTTGGCATGGCCCAGCGCGGAAATAGCCGTGATGGGCCCCAAGGGAGCCGTAGAAATCATCTTCCGCAAGGACCTTCACGATCAAGCCAAGATTGCGTCCCACACAGAAGAGTACAAAGCCAAATTTGCCAACCCATTTATCGCGAGTGAACGCGGCTATATTGACGATGTCATCTTGCCTCATAACACGCGTCAACGCGTGGCGCGGTCGTTAGCCATGTTGCGCAATAAGTCGTTGGAAAATCCGTGGCGAAAGCATGGGAATATTCCGTTGTAGCGGTTTTAGTATAAAAGACTCTGATTGCATGGTCGGGGTGGAGGCGGGGTAGCCCGAGTGGCTTAAACTGACGATAACGACGTATCGAGTAGTAAACATGGTATTCAATAAAATCTTGGTAGCCAACCGCGGAGAGATAGCATGCCGTATTTTTTCTACCGCAAAACGCCTAGGCATTGCCACTGTTGCGGTGTTTTCAGATGCGGACCGTCACGCGCGCCATGTTGGTATGGCGGACGAATCGGTCAATCTTGGTGGTCAATCGTCTGCAGAAAGCTACTTGGTGATCGAAAAAATCTTACATGCATGCCGGCAGACAGGCGCAGATGCCGTTCACCCAGGCTATGGCTTTCTTTCTGAAAATGCAGAATTTAGAGCTGCATTAGATACAGCAGGTCTTGTTTTTGTTGGGCCAGCTCTGCATGCCATAAAATCAATGGGTGACAAGATTACATCTAAATTAATCGCCAAAAAGGCTGGTGTGAATACGATTCCAGGCTATACGGATGTTGTCGTCGATGCCGACCACGCGGTAGCTGTTAGCGCTGAGATTGGCTATCCCGTGATGATCAAGGCATCGGCAGGCGGGGGTGGTAAAGGTATGCGTGTGGCATGGGACGAAGCAGCGTGTCGCGAGGGATTTCAGCGCGCAACTAATGAAGCGCGCGCGAGTTTTGGCGATGATCGCGTGTTCATCGAAAAGTTTATTCAAGAACCCCGACACATAGAGATTCAGGTAATGGCGGATACGCATGGCAACGTGCTCTATCTGGGAGAACGCGAATGCTCGATCCAACGCCGACATCAAAAAGTGATTGAAGAGGCGCCCTCGCCCTTTTTGGATGAAGCGACACGGCGGGCGATGGGTGAGCAGAGTTGTGCACTGGCGCGCGCGGTAGGCTATCAATCTGCAGGTACGGTCGAATTCATTGCCGATGCCGAGCGCAATTTTTATTTTTTAGAGATGAATACACGCTTGCAAGTCGAACATCCGGTGACCGAGTGTGTGACCGGCTTCGACCTTGTTGAGTGGATGATAATTATCGCGAGTGGCGGTTGTCTGCCTGTGAATCAAGACGCCGTCGTGCTCAAAGGGTGGGCGTTGGAGGCCCGTGTTTATGCGGAGGATCCGCTGCGTAATTTTATGCCCTCTACCGGTCGGCTAGTCGGTTACTGTGAACCCGAGGGAGAGGGCGTTCGGGTCGATAGCGGGGTGATTGAAGGCGGTGAGGTCTCGATCTATTACGACCCGATGATCGCAAAGGTCATTACCTACGGTGCGGATCGCGGTGAGGCTGTAGAGCGTATGTCAACGGCTCTTGATGGGTACTATATCCGCGGCGTGAATCACAATATCAGTTTTCTCAGTGCACTGATGGGACATCCGCGGTTTATTGCGGGACGCCTGACCACCAACTTTATCGCTGACGAATATGCTGACGGCTTTAACGCGGCGCATGTGTCAACGGAGGACTCGCTTGTCATGGTGGCTGTGGTTGCCGCACTTCATCATCGAAAAATGGCGCGCGCGGCATTGTTGTCGGGCCAATTAGAAGGTCGGGAGTATAGCCCGCCCAGCGATTGGATGGTGCTGCTGGGCGCCCAGTCGTTTTCGGTACAAATGCACTCGGACACAAGCGGTGTGCGCGTGCTGCTGGCAAATGATGAATGGTTGGTGGAAACGAAATGGCGTCTCGGTGAACCTTTGGTGAAAGCTAAAGTTAACGGAAGGGATGTGATCTTACAGGTCGAGAGTAACGAGATAACTTTTTGCCTGCGCTATCGTGGGACAGAATTAGAGGCACGAGTCTTGTCGCCCCGCGCCGCTGAATTGAGCGTGCATCTGCTTCACAAAGAACCTGTCGATATGTCAAAGTTTCTGATATCGCCCATGCCTGGATTGCTTGTCAGTCTGTCAGTAGAGGCTGGCGCGAGTGTAAAAAAAGGGCAAGAACTTGCCGTCGTTGAGGCAATGAAAATGGAAAATAGTTTGTACGCCGCTGATGACGGAACTATATTAATGCTCTCGGCGACGGTGGGCGATACTTTAGCTGTCGACCAAGTTATTCTTGAATTTGAATAGCCTAGCGTTCAGTATCATAGCTTTCGTTATGGCGTGTTAACCCGCTGTGTAGAGACGATGCGATGAGCACCACCCAAAATTTGGTCAGCGATATTCTAGACGGCGATCGCCGCGCTTTAGCCAAAGGCATTACGCTTATCGAATCGACGCGTCCTGATCACCGAGATCTTGCAGCGAACCTGCTTGAGGTGCTAATGCCTGCTACGGGGACTGCGTTTCGCATTGGTATTTCCGGTGCGCCCGGAGTGGGTAAATCAACCTTCATAGAAGCCTTTGGCAATTACTTGATTGACAATGGCCATCGAGTGGCGGTTTTGGCAGTGGATCCCACATCCGCTGTGAGCGGCGGAGCGATACTGGGCGATAAGACGCGTATGCAGACACTGGCTGTGCGTGACGCCGCGTTTATTAGGCCATCGGCGGCGGGCGCCACGTTGGGGGGCGTAACGCGCCGTACGCGTGAATCGCTATTGCTGTGTGAAGCGGCTGGATTCGATATTATCCTCGTTGAAACGGTGGGAGTTGGGCAGTCTGAGACCGCTGTAGCGAGTATGACAGACGCGTTTTTGTTGATGCTCCTTCCTGCTGCAGGCGATGACTTGCAGGGTATTAAACGCGGAATTATGGAGTTGGCGGATATTATCTTGGTCAACAAAGCCGATGGCGAGCAGCGGAATATGGCATTCCAAACGCGTGCTGACTACCGAGCTGCATTGCCGTTTATTCAGCCTCGACATCGCTCGTGGAAAACCTCGGTATCAACCTGTTCGGCGCTAGAGCAACAAGGCATGGATGAGGTCTGGGAAAAGTTGCAAGCACTGCGCCATGCGCTCACAGACTCTGGTGAATGGTTGTTGCAACGCGCTGATCAGGCGCGGTCTTGGATGTGGTCTGAAACAGCCGAGATTCTGTTGACCGAACTCAGAGAGGCGCCTGAAGTTATCGCCTTGGTGTCGAGCTTAGAAGCGCGAGTTCGTTGTGGCGAACTCCCCGCGACTGTTGCTGCACAACGGTTGGTGCAAGCCTATCTGGGTGACTAAATAGGTTACGTGTTGCGCTCAGACAGAGACGACACACTTGGGGTTAGTTGGCGGAGAACACCTTGGTCCAATTGGTAGATCAGGCCATGAATCGTTAGCGGCGATCCAGATTCCCAGGCGCTCAGCACGCTGGGCGACGCGCAGAGGTTATTCATCTGTTCAATGACGTTGAGTTCGCATAAACGATCAACTTTTGGTTGTCCCTGCAAGCGGCTCAGCTCGTCAGTATGCAGGCGCGCGACATCGCCGATGTGACGGAGCCAGTTGTCAATTAATCCCAGCGGCTGCTCATTCAATGCAGCCGCAACGCCACCGCAACCATAATGCCCGCACACGATGATGTGCCTGACTTTCAATACTTCGACCGCATACTGCACAACCGACGTACAGCTAAGATCGTCATGGACCACGAGGTTGGCAATGTTTCTGTGCACGAACATCTCGCCAGGCTGCAGATCCAGAATTCGTTCTGTTGACACACGACTATCTGAGCATCCAATCCATAGATACTCTGGACGTTGTTCTTCGGCTAATTGGCTAAAAAAATTGGGTTGCTGCTTTTTTATTTTATTTGCCCATGCAGTATTACGAGCGATTAAATCCTTCAAATCGTTCAATGCCGAGTCTCCAAACGCGGTTTCTGCATACGCTACCCGATTGCCTCTAGCCGCATTTTGAATCGCCACAATTTAAGCAGGTCATGCAGCCGTCCATCAGGATGACCGCTTTAGTACTGCACTTTTTACAGACATTAGCGGTCGCTGGAAAGTCGTTTACAACCTCGCGGGTGCCTTCGTATTCGGCGCGCTTTTCGTTCATTATTTTACGCTGATATTCGGGTATTTCACTCGGTTTCAGCAAGCCGATTTTCTGTAGGTGATCTTCAACAGCCCACCCTATCTCTGCTACCAGCGAGGGCATGAACTTTCCGCCTGGTTTAAAGTAACCGCCCTGCGGATCAAAGACTGCCTTTAACTCTTCCACTAAAAACGTACAATCACCGCCTTTCCGAAACACCGCAGAGATGACCCGCGTGAGAGCAACGATCCACTGAAAGTGGTCCATATTTTTAGAATTGATAAAAATTTCAAACGGTCGACGCAGTTCATGGTCGGTTCCCTCGTTTAAAATAATATCGTTGATGGTCAGATACAGGGCATGATCAGACATCGGCGTCTTAATTTTATAGGTGCTGCCGGAAAGGGCTTCTGGGCGTGATACTTTTTCATGCATTTGGACAATGTTACTGTCATTGACAGCAGGTTGACCTTGCGCCTTTTCGTCATCCGTGACGACTTTGTAACCGACAATTTTTCTTTCGATTTTTTTCATTAGAGTGGTTCTCCCTGGGTCTAGTAAGCGACCCATCCGTACACTTAAAATTTTCCGTAGTAGCCTTCTTTGAGGGCGTCAAACAAGTTGGCTGCCGAGTGCATCTCGCCGTCATACTCGACTTCTTCGTTGCCCTTTAACTCGATTGTTGAGCCGTCTTCAAGTGTGAAACTGTAAAGCGTGTTTTCTAGGTCTTGCTCTTTGACCAAAACACCTTGGAAGGCTTCGGGATTGAATCGAAAAGTCGTACATCCTTTCAGTCCTTGCTCAGCGGCATACAAATAAATATCTTTAAATGCGTCGTAGTCGCAGTCGGTGGGCACATTGATTGTTTTGGAGATGGATGAATCAACCCACTTTTGCGCCGCGGCTTGAATGTCGACATGTTGCTTGGGCAGGATATCCTCGGAACTGACAAAGTAATCAGGCAACGCGTGCTCTGGTTCTTCGCTGAACGGCATGGCAGCACTGTTGATCAGCGTGCGATAGGCGAGCAATTCGTACGAATAAACGTCCACTTTTTCTTTAGTTTTGCGTCCTTCGCGTATGACGTTACGGGAGTAATGGTGAGCAAAGCTCGGCTCTATACCATTGCTCACATTGTTCGCTAACGACAGTGAGATGGTGCCAGTCGGTGCGATGGACGAATGGTGGCTGAAGCGACACCCCTCATCAATAATCGCCTCCACCAACTGGGGTGCAACCGTAGCGATTTTCTGCATGTAGCGGCTGTATTTACCTAGCAAAACTTTGCCAGCAATCAGGGTGCCCACTTTGATTCCATCGTTTGCTAATTCTGGCTGCTTGAATAGCATTTCTGCAGTGACTTTGAATTCGTCATTCATGATGGGCGCGGGGCCTTTTTCGCGGGCTAGTTCTAGTCCCGCTTGCAAACCTGAGACTGCCATGTCGCGGGCAACGCGCTCGGTGAACTCCAGCGATTCTGGATCGCCATAGGTCATGCGCAACATGGTGATCGCAGATCCGAGACCGAGAAAACCCATTCCATGACGGCGTTTGTACTCAATTTCTTCTCGTTGCCTGTCGAGTGGAAGGCCATTAATTTCGACAACATTGTCGAGCATTCGAGTGAAAATACTCACCACCTCGGCATATTCGTCCCAGTCAAAATACGCGTCTTCGGTGAACGGCTTGCGCACGAACTTTGTCAGGTTGACCGATCCAAGCAGACAGCTTCCATAGGGAGGTAAGGGTTGTTCTCCACACGGGTTCGTTGCGCGAATATCTTCACAGAACCAGTTGTTGTTCAGCTTGTTGACTTGATCAATGAGAATAAAGCCGGGTTCAGCGAAGTCATAAGTGGACGACATAATGGCATTCCACAATTTTTGCGCTCGGATCGTTTCATAAATCCGGCTCGCTACTAGCCCCTGTTTGTTGGTCACATAGCCGTCCGATGTGGGGAAGGACTTCCAAATAATATCATCACCCTTAAGGTCTAACCCGCCATCGACTTCTTTCTGGGTCACGGGAAACGTAAGAGCCCAGTCACCGTCATCACGAACTGCGCGGATAAATTCCTCGGTAATTAACAACGACAAATTAAACTGCCGTAGACGACCGTCTTCGCGCTTGGCGCGCACAAAATCCAAGACATCCGGATGGCTGACATCAAATGTCGCCATCTGAGCTCCGCGTCTACCCCCAGCAGAGGAGACTGTAAAACACATTTTGTCGAAAATATCCATAAATGACAAAGGACCAGAGGTGTAGGCTCCTGCGCCAGACACATAGGCACCTTTGGGGCGTAATGTCGAGAATTCATAACCAATACCGCAGCCTGCTTTCAGCGTTAATCCGGCCTCTAGGTTACGTTCTAAAATGCCTTGCATTGAATCAGGAACAATGCCTGAGACGGTGCAATTTATGGTGGAAGTCGCGGGCTTGTAGGCTTGGGCGCCTGCATTTGAAATAATTCGGCCCGCTGGAATGGCGCCTCGTTGCAGGGCCCATTCGAAGCGTTCTTGCCAGAGCGCCTGCAGGTCTTCGTCCTCAACACCAGCGAGAGCGACCGCTACACGCCGGTACGTTGCGCTGATATCTGCATCGACCGGTTCCATCTGCTTGTCTTTTAAGCGATATTTTTTGTCCCAAATATCCAACGATGCATCCTGCATTTCGATTTCACGCGATTTTGGCAGGGTCTTGACGGGTTTCAATTTAGCTACGCTCATTTTTTGTCCTTTCTTTTTCAGAGTCTTTATATGTGTATACACGCTTTTCTGGCTTAAACACGATGCTTCAGGCTAATTTTTGGCCCGTCCATCATTGAATTTGATTACCAGTCTACCCCACATTTAGTGTCCATTAAAAGCCTGAATACCACATATAGTGTTTTTTTTGTGAAAGGGTCGGATAACTTCTTATTAACGCGGGCATAAACTGTGGATAACTCTTTTTTGTATAAATCGTGGTTGCGGTTGACACTATTTTGCGTAACGACTTCTTTATTTCTTTTAAGGTGAGAGCCGCGTGCTGCGCTTTGCGGCGATATTTGACGGGAGGTTTTGGTCGTAAATCTTGTACTGATTGAGCGACTTGGCTACACTCACCTGGCTTTTTAACACGTGAATGCTCCCCAGGGTTCGCGCTGTGCTTATGAACACAGCTGGAGTCATAACAAAGTCAACTTTAACGCGGGTGTCTAGCGCATCCCAGATGGTCTGAACCTCGACCACTTTCTATTGGAAGCCCTAATGAATATTTTTGATTTCTCTGAAGGCCGCGAAGGTTACTACGGAGAGTACGGCGGTGTTTTTCTGCCTGAAGTTTTACATGCCACCATTGAGGAACTACTCGCGTGTTTTCGCGAGTGTAAGTCAGATCCGAACTTCTGGCGAGAGTATGTTGAGCTTCTGCAAAATTACTCGGGTCGCCCCACGCCCATCACGCACTTGCCGAATCTTTCTCGGCGTTTGGGCGGCGCGCAAATCTATGTCAAGCGCGACGATCTGAACCATACTGGATCGCACAAGATTAACAACGTGATGGGCCAGGGACTGTTGTGTCGGCGTTTGGGCAAACGTCGGGTGATTGCTGAGACGGGTGCGGGTCAGCATGGCTTCGCCACGGCTACTATGGCTGCGCGTTTTGGCTTTGATTGTAAGATCTATATGGGTGCAGTAGATGTAGCGCGACAACGTCCAAATGTTTTTTGGATGGAAAACCTCGGAGCGCAGGTGATAGCTGTCGAAGATGGCCAAAAGACGCTGAAAGATGCCATTAATGAATGTATGCGCGATTGGGTCCTAAACATGGCCGACACGCACTACGTTTTGGGTACGGCCTGTGGTCCGCATCCGTTTCCAGAAATGGTAAGTTGGTTTCAATCGATTATTGGACTCGAGGCGCGGGAACAAATAATGGCGCTGGCAGGAAAATTACCCGACCGCGTTTATGCTTGCGTGGGTGGCGGCTCGAATGCGATTGGTATTTTTCAAGGGTTTTTAAGTGATGACAATGTTGAGCTCATTGGGTGCGAGGCTGGAGGGCTAGGTGCCGGCTCTAATTTGCATGCCGCGCGGTTGGCTTACAACGACGCATCGGTTGGCGTAGCGCAAGGGTTCAAGACATATTTTTTACAAAATGATCAAGGCAATATGAAGGAAACGCACTCGATAGCGGCAGGACTTGACTATATCGGTGTCAATCCAATCTTTTCTTATCTTTGGGAGCAAGGAAAAGTTCGCTTTGAGGCGGCGACTGACACCGAAGTGAAGGATGCGTTGCGCCTGACAATGCGGACCGAGGGCCTCATTCCGGCACTCGAAACAACGCATGCGTTTGTGACTGCCATTAAAGAAGCGCCAACGATGGCGAAAGATGAGGTAATACTAATCAATCAATCGGGGCGCGGCGATAAAGATATCTTCACGATTGCAGACGCGCTAGAAGATCACAAGTGGAAGTCTTTCATTCGCGGTAAATCAGATCAGTATCAGCGCGAGGATAACTGATGAGTCTGGCCACTTATATCGCGCAACGTCGCCAACAAAAACCTCTACTGATCATGGCACATGTGGTATGTGGATACCCGTCGTTCGAAGCGAATATACGCGCTTTGGAAATTATGGAGGACGCAGGCGTTGACTTGGTCGAACTACAATTTCCATTTTCTGAACCGAGTGCAGACGGCCCGTTGTTTGTTCGCGCGAATGAAGAATCTCTAAAAGCGGGAACTACCATCGATCAGTGTTTTGAATTAATGCGTCTTGCAACACAACGATTTTCTTTTAAAATTGTGATGATGGGTTACTACAACACCGTGTATAAAATGGGCGAGGCGCTGTTTGTAAAGCGCTTAGAAGACGCGGGAGGCGCAGGTTATATCTTGCCCGACTTGCCGATCGAGGAATCTAAGGTCTTGCACACTGCGTCGGCGGCAGCATCAATAGACCCCATTATTTTGATGACACCGACAAGCAGCGATCAACGCCTCGCGCAACTTGGTGCGGCAAGTCGCGGTTTAGTCTACGTCGTCGCGCGGAAGGGTGTGACGGGTGGCAAGACCGATATGGACGACGCTGTGGTTGCACTAATAAAGCGCTGTCGACAGTATACTAGCGTCCCGATCGGGGTGGGCTTTGGTATTACGTGTCGTGAGGACTTGGATGCCCTCACCGGTGTGGCCGATGTCGCCATTATTGGTACAGCGGCATTAAAAGCTTGGGAGTCTGGCGGGCCAGAGGGCTTGCAGGCGTTCTTTAAGGCGCTGACTGTATAGCCTGGCGTTTGGCAGGTATATTTGAGCCAGGCTGAAGGGTTTCTATCGAGCGGTCTTGCGTTATTGCATAACGCCAGTCATTGAGAACCTGCAATTGTACATCCTCGAAAGCGGGGACAGAGCCCAGTGTAAAGTGCTCGACACAAACGAGATGCACACCGTATGACGAGCGCAGCGGTCCTGCCCAGCAAGGTAATTGGTTATTTTGGCGCGCGAGATGCACGATCGCCTCGGCGGCAGGTTCACCCATAAGATGGCCAAGGGCGATGCTAGAAATCTCTGTGTAGTGATCTTGCAAAGAACTTTGATCGCCCTCTGGGACGACGCCTTGCGCACTCGCTGCGAGAGCGTTTCGCGCGATCTCAGTAGCGCTGCCTCCATGTACAGCACTGCTGTACAACACCTGTTTCAGGGTGAGTACCGCCGCTTCTCGATAGGCTTCCTGATGGCGCGTGAAAAAGGCTCGCAGGGTCTTTTCGTTAGGTGTCTCTTGTGTTGTTATGCTGCGAGTCGCCGTGACGAGACGCATCTCTAAACTGTCAGCGGTTTGTTGACCTTCAACGTCGACGGTGTCTGGGAATAATCGCGCTTCTTGTTGTGCCAGTAATGACGTTTCGATCGTTCGCTGTAGAACCCTTACTTTTTCCGGCGCGATGCCCTTGGTATCCCACGCATCGCGCGGGTTATTGATGGTCTCTATCACTGAGCGCGACCCGAGATACATCGCCAAAAGACAAAAAACGCTGGCTGTGAGAAAAAGTCTAGGTGTCATAATCATATATATTGTTGCTTAAACGACGGTACCATCATTGCTTAAATACTTTAATGATATCGCCCTCGCTAGGTTCGCCCGAGGGATACAGCGCGTTGATAACGCGGAGTATTTCGACATCATTTTTAGACAAGTTAAAGATTTTGGCAAGGTCTGCAAACCGAGTATTAGCGGTTGCTTTGATATAGTGCACTCGCTGCGGTTTTTGACCCATTATTTCCGAACGCGAGATTGGCCTGAACGTGCTAATTGCCTCGACAAACAGTGGATCAACTGTGGCGAAGTCGTCGTGATTCATGACGTTGCCATAGAAAACGTATGCGTGCAATTTATAGTAGATGACGGCAACTCTGAGGAATGTGTCATGGCGCTGCCCATCTGTTTGAGCAGTCTTTTTAAGAATCCCCGAAAAACCTTTTAAACCCGCTGTAGCAATCGCCTCGCCTTGGAAGACTTCACTGACGTTGAGTTGATTATATAAATATTCCTCAGGACTTTGGGTAGTTCGCGCTAGGCGGGTCATCGACAGTGTTGCGAGTTCCTCTGCGTGTTGACCAATGACCGCCACGGGCGCCGTGCCGGACGTCTGCGTCCAATCCTTCGGAAAATCAATGCGCACCCGCCATGTCATATTTGAATAGCGCTCGGGGGGATTTTCTTTTGCTAAAAAGTTCTCGCCCCAGATCAGGCCATCCGTCAACCTGCGAAAGGTCGGTGCGCCGTGATCTTTGTGTGTGCTGTCCGCGAGGGACTTTGCACTGTTAACCACCGCGCGTAGACGCGCATCGTTGCGCGGGTGTGACGAGAAAATCCCGTGGTAGGTCGATCCTATGGCACCTTTGGACTTAGCACGATTCTTCTGTACGGTTTCTTTGTCTTTCATGATCGATAACATTGCAATCATTTGATCGACATCGTAGCCAATTGCGGCCATGTACTGTGCACCACTGAGGTCAGCCTCAAGTTCATGGTTACGCCCAGCGGAACGCACCTTGGAGTTTCCGTAGGCCATACCTGCTTGATACACGTCGCCACTTCCGGCAAGTGCGCCAGCTACGGTCGATAAAATTTGTGTTGCCACTCCACCAGATGTTTGCCGGCGAACATGGTCACGGGTTACATGTGCGACTTCATGGGCAATGACTGCAACAAGCTGTGCTTCATTACTCACGTAGTTGAGCAGTCCGCGATTGATATAAACGAAGTTGTCTGCGGTCGCAAAGGCGTTGAGATCGGGTGAGTCCAGTAAACTAAAGGTAAACGGCTGACCGGCCATTTCCGACACTGAAACCACCTTGCGGCCGAGATCTTCAATATATTGGGTTAATTTGGGGTCATTAAATAAGGGGGTTCGCTTCAGTGTTTCCTCATAAATTTGCTGCCCACTGGGTGCCGCAAAAGAGTTCGAGAAACAAACCAAGTTGAATAGAAAAATACCAATGGCGAGTTGCCACGGTGGACGGCTCATTCGGTTCGTTATCATGGCGCGCCCTCCGTTATTTGGGATTGAACAGATTGTGTAACTGCTGTCCTATTCCCTTACACGCGTCATTTTTTACTGGCGTCAGCAAGGGTATTGGCGCCACGGCACCAATGAGGTAGGACGTGCCCTCAGAGTCTACGCGCACGCGTGCCACTTCGCTGAATGCATCAAGGTCCCATACAATGGCTTCGTAAATAGAGGTTTTGTCCCACGTGGCAAAACCAAAACAACCGGCGCCACCGGGCCCTGCGGCACAGCTCATCGAGCCACTTTGACCGGCCGTTTCGGTCGATCCGTCAAGCCACACAAAGTATCGGATGCCATAGTCTTTTACGGCACTTTTAATAAGTGGACCCTCCTGCATTAACTGGCGCATGCGCAAAAGGCCCTTTGGGGCAGTGCGCGGTTCGAGCCAAGGGTAGAGGGCATCCATTAATTCGGCCTCGGGTAGCACCTTGAGTTGTGTACTCGAAAGGTTGTCGCCGACACACTCGACAAACTCAGCATCGGTTTCATAATGCCCTGCATCGCGACGTCCCAAAAGAGCGACCGTCTCATTAACCTCAATGTCTAGTTGGCGGTCACTGCTGCGATATTCGTCGATCGTGGTGGTGGCCGCACATCCTGCGAGTAACAGGATCGCGATGATTAGCGGTATTTTTTGCATCGCACTATTGCTCCCGCTGACGGTCGTTAAGATAACCCTGTAATGCGGGTATGCGGTAGAAGTCCATGGCCAGTTTAGCGCCGATATCGCGCAGTGCAATATCCGTTGCTGCGGAGATAGCATTCTTTTTTTGCAACATAAAGGAATCGGCGGTCTTGCCGTACACGGGCATAAACCAGTTGGCGAGTAATTGATCATCGCTGTCACTGATGGCGAGATTATATTTGATCCAGACTTCGTAAACATTGAGGTAATTTCCCGATGGCACAGCAAGCTGTACGGCCACGACTGAGGGCCTGATGATTATGTCTAGAGGTTGTTCCAGAGTGTCAACGGATTCAACAAAGGTGACGTTATCAATAAGGGCGCTAAAGACCTGCGTCAGAATACTGCTCTGTGCGGCGCCGATTTCAAGCGTAGTCGCTTTGTTCGGCACTGCCTTGTAGCTAGAGAATTCAGGGGTCAGTACGACGGCTGCGCGCAGAGGACGCGGTTTGATCAGTAAATCAGGAAAACTGTTACTTGATTGCACGTTAGTTGTTCCGCAACCTTGTAGCAGCAAGATGCAAACGGTCAGGGTCAAAACGCGCGAGATTAGCAAGGGCCGCATCATTGGGTTATCTCCTAGTTTAAACTGTTTAATCCGACGAATGTCCCGCCGTTGTTGTAACTTAATTCACGCATTAATGCGGCAAATTTTATGGCCGCAGAGCCGGGTTCTCCCCCGACTTTAAATTGCACTGGAAAACCGATCGCATGAATACGCACTAATTTTTGTTGGTTGCGCGTGGCACTATTCATTCGATCGACCAAGCGAACGACTTGGCGAATCGAGGGTCCCTGAAAATCATCACCTAGAATGTAGATACTCATTTTTTGGTCGCGCTGGTAAAAGTTTCTGATGGCCGCTTCGATGCCTTCAACAGGACTTGAGTTACTGAAAGGCGCCCATCGCTGCAGCGTCTGGACGATGTTGTCGCGCATTTTTTCACTATCGCTGATCCACTGATCACGATAAGCCGGAAACATATATTCTCCCATATCATTTAATACTTGCACGCCTTTGACCTCGGGGTAGATGTCGAGGATATTGAGCATTTCTTTTTGTACTTTTTGCCACGCACCACCTTGCATACTTCCAGATGTGTCAATGACAAAGATAATGTACTGGCTATCCGCCGGAATACCACCAACGAGATCATTTTTACTGCTAAATTGGGGGCCTTGCAAGCGCAGCATTTCTTCAGACAATACCTGCAAGACCAGTTTGAGCTGTTCTTGCTCGCGCACCAAAGATTGCGCAGTGGCGCTTGATTGGGTTTTAACTTGGGCTAGCTTTACTTGCAATCGAGCGATTCGCTCGGTCAATTCAGACAATTGCTGTTGTTGAGAGACCAGCTGCTCCTCCAGTGTCACCGACTCGCCACGGATGTCAAACAAACGTGTTTGTAAGTTTTTTAATGCGCCGATCATTCGCTCTTCAGTTTCGCGCAAGGCCGCTGGATCACCCACTTTGGCTATCAACAAAAGCAATACAATCGCCCCAAAACCACAGCTGATGACATCGAGAAACGACAGATTGGCTTCTGGGAGTGGCCGCCGGTGTTGGCGTTTCATGGGTTAAGGCTCGCAGCCCGCCACGACAAGGTCGTCATGGCCAGTCTCTGGAAGGCGCAATAAAAGAGCCCTGAGTGTTCAGTGCAAGTTGCCAGTAGAGTGCGGCAGCTTCGGGGTCCCCTTCCATCGGAAACAAAATAGTATTTACCGGTACGTCTTGGGGAATTTGTTGTATCGCGCGCTTAAAATGCTCACGTCGCTCAGCGCCGGTTACCATAACGGCGTTGGTTGTCTTTGCCGCTTGCGTGGGCAAGCCATCGGTGAGTAAAAAAATATTGTCTGGCGGTTGGGTGAAATTGGCGATTTCACTCAGTGCTATTTCAAGACTGGTGCCTGCATGGGGGGCGAAGTCTTGCAAGCCTGCCACGGCACGTTCGACAGCGAGTGAGTCTGCGGCATTTAACCAACTCCCTTCTGACCCGGTGACCGCAGCGTGCGTTTGGGTGTTAAAAATGTACAGCTGAAAACGACTACTGACGGGTAATTGAGCTACGAGCCAGTTGACTGTGCGAAGCGTCCATTGCCATTTTGCCGCGCCGCGCCGGTCATCCGCACTCATGTTGCGCCGCCGAATGGCGTTCACCACGTTGTCCGCCAGCATGCTGGCCGAGCCATCCACTAAAATGAGTACGCGTTCCCCGCCCAGTTTCAGTCCGGTAAGATATTGACGGTTACCATCGCCGCTAAAGGCACGGACTTTATCGCCGTATTCAATGTCCTCCAGTTCTGCCGTTTCGTTCTCGAGTTCTTCTACCTGCTTGCGCAGTTGGTCGATTTCATTTTGTGGGTCCGATTGCACGCTCTTTTGTTGTTCCTCCAACTCAGTTACCACGCGCTTTGAAAGCCCTTGCATTTGCACTACCTCTCGCATCGATATTTCAAGGCTATTGAGCAATGCAACCCTCTGTTGTTCGGCAACTTGAATATCTTCTTGTAATAAATCTATTTCGGCAGCGACACGTGCATCAGGCGTTTCAAGATCTGTGGCAGTGTGGCGAAATATTAAAAACAACAGCGTAACTGCGCCGAAGCCACAGGCCATAATGTCTAAAAAGGACAGGCTAAATGCGATATTGCGACGCTGTTTAGGCATTCATGACCTCGATGAGTTCAATGGAATAATCACCGACTTGTATACAGTCGCCCGCGAGCGCAGGGTTCGGTGCGTTGATCGTGAGATTCTCATTTTGCGAAGTCAGTTGAAGTTTGCCCGGTTCACCTGAAACTAAAAGATCAGCATCGGAATGATCGCCATGCTGAATGTCGAGTTCGTTAGGGGTGACTTTGAGGCTGAGTACCGTGCCGATACACCAAGCGCGTTGTCTAAACAGCAGGTGTGTGGCGGCGCGTCGGGTTTTTGTGGGCGTGTGTAGGCCGGTCGATGTGTCATAGGCAAGTTTTAGGATGCGCTCCAACGGCGGCTTTTGCTCCTTTAAGCGATGCGCAAGGGCGAATCCGCGGTCTGCAAATGTGCGACTTTTCTCAGCGACAACCGCGGCTAGCGCCGGACTTAGCGTGGTAAGCAATGCGCTCGTCTGCAGCGTACTTATCTGCGGGTTCGCATAGCTGCGTAACGAGTGTTCTAGCGCCTTGTAACGCGGCGCTAGTAATTGCTGAAGTCGCCAGCGGTCCAAGCGAAGTGGCAAAGGACCTTGCGGCGAGTCGATTTCGGTCACCCAGTCGGTTTGCAGCGACAGTTTTGACAACCAATCTGGCAGGGCGGTGTAAAGCGCTTGCTGGCTGTTGGAGGAATGGAGCGGATCATAGCGGGTGTCAGTGATCAGTTGATGGCTTATGTATTGTCCAATATCGCGATGAATATGCACGGCTCCAAGATCACTCAGAACTTCATGGCGGTGGACGCATAGGTGGTCGCCATCAACCTTTAAATGTGTCACTAGAACCTGGTGGAGTTGCAGGTCAATAATGGCACGATGAACAGGCTTTGCGGTCAGCAACGCGTTATCAACCAGGCCTATAACGTTCGCCGGGAGTGCCTTGAGTAGCCCCAGTAAGAGAGACAGTTGCTCATCCTGAAGGCTTCCCGGTACTGCCAAAAGAAGTTCTGGCTGTTGAATTCCGCTGAGTAACTGGCGCATTTGAGCGAAGGCCATATCGGCGTTGCTGCGAGCCCAGCGAAGTTTTGTCTCGAGGGGTTTTTGATCGAGCCGCTGCCAATACTGGTTAAAACTGAATTGCGGTTGTAGCCAAGCACGATCGCGTGCCGCCTCGCCACTGATTAGCCCATCGGCGGCGGCGTTGACATAACCGACTTCGGTGCGTTGTTCGCCGTTTTCGACGAAGAGCTGCAGCGCTTGGTCATTGATGGTGAGTACGGCGAGCGTCATTTTGAGTAATCTCTAGCGTTAAGATTTTAAAAAGCGAAGGAGGTGATTCTCGCAGTAGTTCTGCGAATCCAGCACCAAGCGCTCCTGAATTAACTGCAGTTGATGTAAAAAGAACATCACCACCATACTGATCAACAGTGCAATAAAAGTCGAATTGAAAGCCACTCCAAGACTACTGGTTACGCCTGCAATATTTCCCTCGATGGCCTCATGTGCTTGACCCAGCGCGGCGCCGATACCGCGCACCGTGCCGATAAAGCCGATGGAGGGAATTGCCCAAGTGATATATCGAACCATGGATAACTCAGATTCGAGTCGCTCACTCTCGGTCGCGCAGACAGTGATTGCAGCGTCATTTGCAGATTGCACGTTAGCGGTCACCTGAAAGCGCATGAGCGCGGCCTGTAAGGTCCGAGGTAATAACAAATTGCGCTCGTTTGCGGGTAATGATTCTAGGGGCCGTGAGAGCTGAGCCGCATCTTCGACCAAAATTCTGGCACCTTCTTGCACATTAATGAGCGGTCGGTTGAACATCGTGTGTTCGCGGAGCGCAGAGCGAGTTTTATAGCCCATGATAGCGGCGGCCCAGAACATCAAAATAAAACAGGATTCTTGTTCGAGGTCTTTAATGACAATAAAAAACGAACGCGGGACAATATACTCACCGCCAGCGGCGACTTGATCAGCCTGCTGGCGCAGAATGCTTTCGGCGTTGGGGCGCACCACAGTAACAAAGATCGTGTGAACGACGATGATGCTAAGTAATAGTGCAACTAGTTGGAAATAGAGTTCATTCGTGTCTCGTTTCATACGATCGTCCTAAGTAAAAAAGTGTACTAGATATCCGCGGGCAATGGGATCGGGAAGTCCTCAGATATTTCTTCGCTAGGGTTAAACTCGTCCTGATTCATGCTGGGTTTCGAAGCAGTTGGGTCGGCGCTTTTTTCTACCGATTGTGTCTCGCTAACCGCTGCGGGCTCTGTTTTTTTAGCAGGTTCTGAAGCCTGAGTGTTGTCGGCGGTGACGAGCGACACGTGCACCAGTGCCGAAATAAGCAGTGCTAGACTTAGTAGCCCCGTGTGTGGTGGTGTCACAAGGTGCCCTCCAGTGGGTCGACGTAGCGTGCAATACGAAAACCGAGGTCTAAGCGTTTTGCCTCGCTGTTATCGCGATAGCTAAGACGTAATTCTGAACGCGAGCCCAGTCGCCAGCTCGCACCGCGTACGACCTTGCGCACCCCGAATTGTGGTCCGCGTGGGTCTTCTAAAGGTGCGGCGCTGTGCGGTTGCAGGTCGTAGTAATCGTTAACCCATTCGGCGACGTTACCACTCATATTGTAAAGTCCTCGAGCATTCGGCTTGAAAGTTCCGACGACCGCAGACACTGGATAATTATCCTTGTAGGAGGGCAAACTGAAGCGAACGACACTCATCGCACTCGCATCGGCGTAGTTAGCAACAACGGTATCTGGGGGGTAGCGATTATTGTCCCACGCATACATAACCGATGAGTTATTGGGTTTAATTTTTGCAGCCCACGCCCATTCAGCTTCAGTTGGCAGTCGGTAGCCATTGGCACGCCAGTTATTGGTAGCAATACGACCATCTTCGACACCATAAAAAGGGGTTAACTGATCGCGTTGGCTCAGCCAGTTGCAAAAGCGAGCCGCTTCCTCCCACGACACGTTTGCAACGGGTTGGTCTTGCATGTCTAGTGTGTTTCCTTGAAACGCAGAAGAGCTGTGTTCGTTGCGCCATAACCGGAATTGCCGATTGGTGATCTCTTTGGTTCCCAGATAAAAGGGTCGCTTGAGAACGACTGCTCGCTCGACTTCATTCGACCTGCGTCCTGGTTCGCGCCTCGGCGCACCCATTTGAAACGGTTGTGTCGGTCGCATAAGCGCCAATTCAATATCGCCAAAGGCGGTGATCTTGGCCGGGCGTCGTGCCCAATAAGCGTCTTCTTTTGTAATAAGAGATAGGCTCAGGGCTTGCTGTTGGCCGGGTTTTGGCAATAGCGAGCGGGCCGCAGTCTGGTAACCGTCGCGCCGCACTTCCAAGCGCTGTTCTTTTGATGGTAATCGAAGCGTTTGTGATCCTTGACCGATGCGTTGGCCATCGATAAATATGAGCGCATCATTGGGTACGATATTTAGCACAATCTCACCAATGTCCTCTTTTAATTTAACTTTGAGCGCTAACTGTTGCTCGGGCTTTGCGGTGATTTCACGCTGGTGCTTTAAGTATCCCGTGAGGAAAAAGTCGATGCGGTGCGCACGGTTTGGCCTGACGGCGATGTCGACTGGGGTGAGCCCTTGAAAATCACCATTGACCGTCACGCTGGCCCCTCGGGGTTGGCTATCAACGTTTACATATCCATCGGCAATCATTAGAGCGATAGGGGGATGATCGCTATCGCTCCCAGCGGGGGTACTCAACGTTCCAAGCCAGGTTCTAAAGCCATCCTTGCGCAGTTCGACGCGGCTTCCCGTGGATAATATTTCAGCTTTCAGTGGCGTTGTTCCGACGGGCTGATCGTCGATAATTACAGCAGCTCCAGGCGGCGCCGTGGTGATGCCGAGCATACCCCACGCAGGGGTTAAGGCGACGTCCAGCGTCTGGCGCTTACCTAAACCGACAATATCAAGGGCGAATTCGCCGTCAAAGTAGCGGGGCTTGGTCACGGTAAGTTGGTGTTTGCCGCGGTCGATACCGGTAATCAGTCCGGGTAGTTGGGTGGTCAAGGCCTTGCCGTCAAGGAGGGCAGTTAAGGGCTCAAGTGATGATGTTATTAAGAGCTCACCTGGCAGGGGCTGTAACATTAGATCGACTTTTTGCCCCACTTTATCTGATACCGTGATATCGCGTTGCAAGTCGAGGTAACCCGGTGCCGTAATCTTGGCTTGATAGTTGCCGGGCAATAATAAATAGTTACTTCCGATATTAAACGATAAACCGTTGAGATCAACTTGGCTATCTTCAGGCGATAGGTTCAGAATAACTGGGCGCGCGATGACTAAATACAGCATGATGGCGACGCAGCTCAACACGACGAAGCCGAGCAACCATACACGCCCTGCAATGGGGCCGCGTTGTTCGCG
>CAJWCO010000019.1 GCA_913031145.1 uncultured Cellvibrionales bacterium
AGCCGCAAAGGTGCACGCTGTATGCGACTGGAGTGAGCCGTGAACAAGTGTGTGTGTTCTTCTGGAGCGGCGGACGCCCATCGCTAACATTGCAAATCCGCTATATTTGGATGGGGAATACTGGCAGCTGTATAAACGACCGCTAGGTTGTTTCTATCGCTATTGCCCTAACCCAGGTTCCCTCCATGCGCTCTACATTTAACGGCATACTCATGAAGAAAACGCGATCCTGCGTGAGTAATTCTATGTTAGACAGTGGGTAGACAATTGGAATGTTATTCCCCGTCATGGCTCGGTGCGTCGGGCTATTCTCAGGCTCCGGCGCTTGCGTGTTAGTCTCCCAAGAAATACCGGGAACACCCACACCCAACATCTTAATTTTTTTCTCTTCGGCTAACCAGTTGGCCGTGTCGCCGACTAAAACCGGTTGATCATCGTCACTCCAGCAACTTGCCAACAAGACGATATCGCCCTCTCGAACATTAGATAGGTGTTCTGGCAAGATCGACTGACCCTTGATGTGGTCCAGGTTGCATACGCACGCATCGCCATAATACGTGTTAAGCGGCATATCCCAGATGCCCTTCATACCACTTGGCAGAGACGCCCAATTGTCGTTATGACCCACGCCGAGTTGAATATGCGTCCCCATATGCCCGCTCAAACCCCCGATTGGCCAATCCGCGACGGTCCCAACGTTACTTCCAATCAAGTGCTCAATAGTCCCGTCTTGTTCATTCACTGTCTCTTCGCTGAGCCAGAGCATGCCGTAAACATCGCGCGTGCCAGCATCAATCGTGCCGTCTAAACGGGCAACCCTAGCCACCAGTTCAGCGGTAAGATCCACCACTTTTTTATTCTTTAAGCCAATCATCGAAGCGACTCCTCTGGTTGGAATGCGACAGATCTGACAAAGCTGGCTTCGAGGTGGGGTATATGAAGTGGCATACCCACATAAAAAACCCGATCTGACGTAAGCGTGTCAAGATTCACCAGCGGGTGCACAATGGGAATATTTGCGCCCAATAACATACGTCGCACGGGCGAGTTGTCCGGCGCTGCCACTTTAAGATCGTATTGCCATTCAATGCCCGGATAGCTACAACCCAACATTTTGATTTTTCTGTCGTTAATGAGCCAATTGACCGTGCGGGCTGACAACCACGGCTGATCCAAACCCTTAAACGGGCTCGTCATTAACACAATATCTCCGCGCTGAATATTGTCTAAATGATCGGGTAAAATTTCTTGGCCGCGAACATCTCCGGGTAGACTTTTCGTTCGATAGCCTTCGCCCTTCGGGTATTGCTCACTCTCTGCGAGCGCTCGTGCTTGGAGGTGGGCGAGATTACACACTGCCGCCTCGCCCAGGAATGTTTCAAGATCAAGTTCCCAAAGACCCTTTATGTCCTCTGACACCCCAGCCCAATGGCTGATATGCCCCTTACCCCCCTGCACATGTGACCCATTGTGAGACGACATGCGTTCTTGTTTTAACACCTCATCACCCTTCGGCGCAGCATAGATGGTAAACAGCGAGTTATCTCCGGGAAACCGCCCTTCCCACATCACCCAAGGTCGTCCGTACGGATCCAATTCACCTTCTTCTATGGAACCATTCGTCCTTTTGATACGCGGCACGATACGTGGGCTCAAATCTATCGCTGTATAACCCTCTAATGAGAACATGCTATTCCTATGAGACATAAAATTTCTTTAAGGCTACGCGGTACCGCCCTGCCATACAAACGCGCAGACAAAGATTTCACCCATTACCGCCTTATTATCTCGCTTAAATCTCGGCAAGGCGCATCCGCGCAAACGCAACTTCAGTAAAATCGTCCTTGCCAATAGCGCCCGCCTTAAGGACAAATGACACAGCATCAGGCTCATTGGAATGGCAGTAGCCACCGGCCAATTCATCAAAGGCGGACACCTGAACCACGTTTATCCCCAACATGTTAATGACTTGGCCGGAGGTTTCTCCTCCAGCAACAATGAACTTTCGGACACCTAGCTCATAAAGACCCCGTGAAACCTCCCCCAGAATCTGATCGGCACGTTCGGCAGCACCTTCGCGACCGAAAGCTGCTTGGGTGCGCTTGAGCTCTTTTGCATCCGCCGAAGAGGCAACCCCGACGGGACCCAACGGCAGTCGCGTCTCGGCCCATAACAAAATTTTACTCACATAGTCAGGCGTTGCCGCAGCTTCAATCAAGTCAACTCTGAATACCGGGTGGTCATTCTCAAAGTAAGCAACTTGCCGCAATGTGGGCGCAGCGCAGCTCCCCGCAATGAGGGCCTCATAACCGGGGCTAGCAGGCAACAGCGTCTTCCTTGGCGGGTAATTTGAACGCTCATTCTCGCCTTGCAACGCGTTGGCTAAAAAAACGGGTAATGCATCAGCACCGGTCGTCAAAGGCCAATTTACGGCAACATCTGCAAGGCGCCGCAGGTCCTCGTCGTCGACCGCGTCAACGACATAAAACGTCGGCGCTTGCGGTCTTGTCAAATGATCCTCAATCGCTGATTTACCGCGGATTAATACGTTGTGAGGCAGCAGTCCCACGGGCTGATTTGATTGCGCTTGCAGTACTTCAACAAGGTTGGAGTTCAGCATCGGTGTGACCGGATCGTTACGTTTGAACGACTGTCCCAATGGCGTTGCGCCGACGAACATATGACCTTGGAAAACGGTCACCGTATACTCTGGGAAGGCAGGGCAAAATACCGTGTAGTCGGCGCCACTCGCCTCAAGCATAGCTTCGGCCACCGGGCCGATATTACCCTTTTCGGTGGAATCAAATGTCGCGCAGTATTTGTAGTAAAAGCGATGACAACCGATGGCTTTTAATGCGGCCACAGTTTGTCGGGCTTCCTTTTGTGCTTCTTCGGGGCTAATTAAACGAATTTTTCGGGCCACAACGACCGCCTGAGCCGAGGATTTTGCCACTGCCTCAAGGGCCTCGACACTACTCACCAACGGGCACTCCAACCCTGCACGCTCCAAAAGGCTCGCCACCATCATGCCGCCTGTTAAATCATCTGCGAGTATCCCAAGCTCAATCATGACGCAATCCCTCACTGTGTGTAGGACGCGATTTTAACTCAACAGGTGTCACTGGCACTAATGCATAAATAGACGGCTATTTTGAATGAAAAAAGTGCCAAGTCACATCGGCTCAAGCGCCTCGAGCCCATGCAGTTTTTATCTAACCTGTCTGCAAAAAAATAGGGTGCTTGCCCGTCTCAACGCCCCTTTGTAAGTTACGGGGACGGACCGTGGTGGGGCGTTGAGACGGTTTGCGAATCACGGTGCTTCGCTAGCCAATCAGGCCTGATAAGGTTTTTAGCCACAGTCTGAACGCAGATCGCGTCGACATGTCCATAAAAACTAGCTCATGCTAGGTGCGTGTCTTGCCGTGAGGCCTCCATTCATTGCCGGCTCAATGTCGCTGCTCAAAACGTACATCAAGGCGACGGTTTTTTCACTTTTTCGGCGCGATTAAACACGCATTTTTTGGGGGAAAGCGCCTTATCTGCTTTTATTATTTATCATGTCCCGAACATGTTTATGCGCTCTTTGACCGCCGGTTAAATAACACTGCGCAATGGACGTGACCTTGCCACTTGTCAAAAGCACTCAGCACACCTCATCTTTTAATGTCTGCGCCATCTTTGCCGTCACGACAATCAGTTGCCTTGATCAGCGGCTAGGGGCCACTCTGCGGTTTGCCCGCGTCCTTTGGCAGTGCGCGGTATGCGCTCATCGAGCTTTGCCGGCGCCGCGCAGATTTCCTGTCAAGGCGTTAGGGCGTATACCAAATGGGCGAGGAGTAAGCACGTTCCTGAATAACCTGCGGCGAGGGTGCACTCAACCGCTGATAGAAATTCGCATCATAGGTGGTCCAGCGAAGCGTAGGAATTTCGATGACTCGAACATAATAAAAAGCCGACTCGTCGCGCTTGAAACTTGGGTCAACCCAAACAGCGGCGAGGGTATGCTCGCCGATGGAATTTAGATACGTGGCGTTCTCAATATCGACGCTTGACCCTACAGGGGGCAACTGACCATCCTCAGTCAATCGTCGATCACCCGACCAATCGACCTCACTAATTTTTTCATGTAACTGACCCGAAGTATCGCGCCAACCCTTGATAATTTGGATGCGATCTAGATTCGCCCCACGGGGGTCTTTAACCGCGCTGATAAGAAAGCTCGGTGCGCGATCAGTACTCGACCCCAATAGGTCTCCCCCCATCGGCACACCCTTTTGATAACCGATCTCGGCGAAATCTGGGCGAAGCAGATCATTCGGCTGAAAATCCCAACCCGCAAAGAAACGCAGCGAGATGCGCGGCCCACTTGTGGCATAGACTTCACGCCGCCTGAGTGCCGAAAAAATCGCCTCGCGCGTGTTTTCAGTCGCCCAAACCGCGGCATATCCCGATGCAGAATAAATGGATGCGTTGTTCGCTCGATAAGGACTCGGTTGGTGACTCGCTGTCTTACCCCAGAAATTTTCCTCACGCGCCGTCGCTAACCCCGTGTGCGAATCGGTTGAGCCAAGCATGCCAAACTTGAAAGGGTTCACGCCCACTTGCGCCTCAAGTTGCAAGCCTGTTTTTAATGCACCTCGAGCAAACGACTGTTTAGCTTGATCCAGCTTAGCCATATCTCCCGGGCGAGAAAATTTGCTCATCATGTCCCACCATATTTTTTCATGCCCGGCAAAATTATCACTCGGCGATATTAAAGGTGCCGTTTCACTGTCTCCTTTTATTTGCGTCACCTCCATCAACGGCTCAATTGAAGCGCGCGTTTTAGCGTATTGAGCCGTGATCTTTTTTCCGTCAAAGGTTGTCGGTTTAAACATGTTGCCGCGGCTAAGGTTACTGTTGTGCGGGATTGAGAGGACATCACTCCCAGTGGTTTTTCGGTACCGTTCCAAAAATGCCCATAAATCCTCCGGGTTATCGCTGTCAAAAGCTGAAAAAGGGATGATCTTCTTGGTATGGACGGGGCCTCCCGCGAAAAGAACGTTCCGATGCAACATCCCGCTGGAATATTCATAGCCCGCAAACGTGGTAAAATGACCCGGGTCATTGTGCTTTTCGGCGCTATCGACAACCTCGTGCCAAATATGCCGCTTAAAGTCGTCGTCTAGTAAAAATTTTTGGGATTTTAATGATTTACCTTTTTGAAGTGCGTGACTTGCGGCCTGATATTCGGCTTCTGTCGACGCCCCCAGCGCCTGCTCTGTTGACGGCAAACGTCTTAACGCGTCAAAAACACGTCTACCGGCTTCTGCGTTAATTAACGCGGGATGCTTGGCCGCAAGCTGGGGAAATACCCCCATATTTTCAGCATGATCTGCCACCATCATAAAATCGAGCGCGTCCAACAATTGCGCGTATTGGCCATCGGAACGAATTTTTTCTCCCTTAGCGAATCGATAAGCGTCGTCAGGTGTTATCCTCGCGCCCATCGAGTAGGCATCTGCAGACACGTATGTGTGAACATGAGTGTCGCCCCAATAGAGATGACGGGGATACGTTTGGCGCACTGCAGGCGCATAGGACTCAGCCCCCCAAACATTCACCGAGGGTAGCCCCGCACACACCCACATTAGCCATATTAATAGCGACGCACGACGTCTTGCAAAACATCCTACGCCCGTCACTGTGCTCGTCGCCTCACGTCAGTAATACTGTTTCACGCTAAGCACCGGCCATCGCCGAGACTTTGCGATAAACCTGTAACGTGCGCTCTGCCAAGTCTGACATGGTCACTTCCTGAAAGCCGATAACACTGGGTCTAATCGTGTCATTCAAAGGCGCGACCAAAATTGAGTCCATTGCCTTCGCACCCATCGCCGCACCCGTAATCGAGCCACAGGTTGCACCGTTACAGTCGGTATCGAGGCCACCTTCCACAGATCTACAGATCGATTGATGAACATCCATCTGGCCAAAGATCATCGCGCCAATAACAACCAATGCGTTATTGACCGTATGGACGCCATTTAGATCGCCATAGTGCGCGTCCACCCAATCCATATAGCCTTCGAAATCATCGTGCACCTGCGCCTGCTGCAACGCATTTCGGCAGGCTTCAGCAAGCTTCGAATTTTTCGGTATCTCGGACAACCCGATCGCTACAAGTGTGTAGGGATCATTCTCAACAAAAGCCGCTGCCACGATGGCCGCAAACAACATTTCCCCGTAAATACCGTTAGCCCGATGCGTCCAACTCGCATCGCGAAATGCGAATTCGGCGGCCAGTTCGGGGTTCCCAGCACAGGCATAACCCCATCCATCAGCGCGAATCTGCGCGCCAATCCATTCTCGATAAGGATTCCGGTTGCTACTGGTGTAGTCACTGGTCACCCAACTTCGAGTCGTCGTGTCGCTTCTTCTGGGCACGGCGTTGTTGTAGTTGAGAATGGCCTGAGACTCTGCTGTACAAATAGCGTTGTAAGGCAGACAAGAATTCCAAAATGTTGCAATGTCGTGCCAACTAAAACTGGGCCCCACCTTTTCTAGTATCGCCAGAGCAATCAGCGTGTAGTGAATGTCGTCATCGGGCTCCATATAAGTAATATTTTCACGCTGTGACTGCGGGGAAAAAAGGGTAAACGCGTCTCCTGCATCAGCACCGCTAAAATAGTCATTTAACGGCCACTGACAACGATTTTCTAAATAGGTCCTGATCGCCTTCCGACCGCGCATGCCTTGTTGACCCAAAATACCCATATGCTCAACCGGCTTTCCCAGTGCACAGCCAGCCGCGCGTCCCGTCCATGCTCCGTGAAATTTATCGAGCAGATCGGCTTCTTTAAGGCCACCCATTTGTCGGGGACCTTCTGGCCGCTGCTTGCGAATATTAACGAGGTCATTGGGCTGAGAGTAGGTAAAATTGGGATCTTTAGATAATTTCGCCAGCTCACTGAAAAGACCGTCCACCGCCTCAAAGTTCATCGCATCATTTTCATCATCCAACTGCGTTATGTGCTCTTTAAGAGCAATGGGAACCACATACCCCTCATAAGCGCGCTGCACCACTTCCATTTTTAGTAATTGGAGAGGCGATTCCCAACCTGTAAATATCATCATTTCGTACCCTTTTAACTGTCAGCATAACCCAAGGATCATTCGTCGACCCGCACAAAAAAGCCTACCGTCCTATTGGTCAACCTCGATAGACTGGAAACTCGGTGGACGCTTTTCCGTAAAAGACAACACGCCCTCTTTAAAATCACTGCGCGCTAGACTTTCTCTCATCCATCGATTTGATTCCTCCATGGCACTTCCTAGTTCTTGATTCAGGTGCCGATAGACTTGCTTTTTCATCATCATGATCGAAATAGGCGCACTGGTTTGGGCTATCGCTTTAAGGTAATCCTGCGCGTCTGCCACTGACTCGCCCGAAGCTGTGAGCCGGGTGGCATAACCCATTCTGTACGCGTCTTCTGCATCAACTTTTCTAGAACTCCACAATATATCCAGCGCGTTCGCAGGCCCTACTAGGCGCGGCAACATCCAACTTGTACCGTGCTCTGCAATCAGGCCGCGAGGTCCAAACGATGTTACAAACCGCGCATTTCGATCGACAAAACGCAAATCACAGAAAGTCGCATAACTAAAACCCAACCCCGCACAAACGCCGTTTACGGCCGCAATCAGCGGCTTTCTTAGTGCAAGGAAGTAAGTGGGCGCCAACATAAAATTAGGATCACAATCGGGATTGCCAGGGTTTGCCGCCAGATGTTCGACACTTTTTTTGATGGGCTGCCCCTGAGCACTCATTGCACTCAGCGCACCCATATCAACGCCCGAACAAAAACCTCTGCCAGCACCCGTTAAAACTGTGCCTATCACGCTTGGATTCCGCTCTGAAACATCGAGCGCATGGCGAACTTCAGCTTGCGTAAGATCGGTCAACGCGTTTAACGTTGCCGGGCGATTTAATGTAATCGTTGCCGCGGGTCCGTCGATCTCATAGAGAATTTCTTGATAAACAGTGCACGGCGTGTCACGAGACATAAGGCTTTTCCATCATGCGTTGCCCCGATATTGTTCTGGCAGTTCAGCGACTTTGCCACTGTAAGACACGACCCGGCCAAGGCTGACCAAAAACCCGCTACTGTGTGGATTTTTCTGCTCACTCACAACCACTTTGAGCACATGCTCGCCATCGTCGAGGCCTGTTTCCCAAACCGCCGTCGCCTGCACATGGAAGGTATGATCGAACCCAGCGTCGATGAAGAGATCGCGAGTTCCCACATGTTCCCCGTCAATGTAGATATCAACAATCCCGCAACTCGAACTCAGCGCGGCCTGCATGTAAATACAGTTACCTCGAAATTTTACTTCGGCATAATCACCGTAGTCCGAGGAGCTAATGACTTCTTTACCGTATGTCGGTTGAGATAGAATCTCATCGCGATCCCAATCACCATGCCACTGAATCGCGTCATCAAGTGTTGGATAGGCATCGACGATCTGACAATCGATAAACGACACCTCGCGCTCACCCACGAACTGGAACGGCTGGTTAGGCAATTCAATCATGTCACCAATACGGCCGCCGTGCTTCTCAATCAGACTCAGAGCCAACTGATAACACAGCTGCGTCGCCGAATTGTTTGAGAGTGTCGTATGGTTGTAGTCGCGGTCCATATAGGGGGCCAGTTCAGATTTTACCTCGTCGGGTAATCTCTCGTAACCGATGATTGCCCCCATGATGCCGCCGCAATTACCCACGTTAGAATCGGTATCCTGCCCACAACGCGTGCACACCGAGATGGATTTTATATAGTCGCCACCCCCATAGAGAATACCCATCAACACATAGACACCATTGAAGTGACCCTGGATATTGAAACAACCGGCATCGGTTTTTGCCCATGGGCACAGGTCATTATTCCATTTGTCTTCAACTTTTTGCCACGTGACGCGCCAGTCTTCAGGCTCTTGCGCGTACCAAGCCAACAGATCGCGAAGCATCAATGCATAATCGCAGTCCACTGGGATCGTTTGCAATGCCATTTCGATCATTTCCAAGCGATCATTTTCTATAAATGCAGCCGCGTACAAAGATGCTAAAAAAACACCCGCATAATAGCCCTCTCCGTAGTTCATGATGTGCCCTACACGATCTGCGTAATCAGTCACCGCTGCGGGTAAGCCCGGACTTATCAACCCAATAAAATCGCATTCAATTTGGAAATCAATGTCGTCAGCATGGGGATTAAAGCGCGGATGTCCTGACAGGTCCGCAGACATGCCCGCTAACAGATTTTGACGGGCCTGACCATTGGCATGCCAAAGCATAAAGGGACTATCGGTAAATACGCGTGCAAAGTGATCGCGAGTTGCATCGATACCTTCCTTTTGCATCACCTCGAGCAAAGCCATGTTGACGTACATATCGTCTTCATTGTGAAGCCACACTGTGGGCGCTTTCGGGTGGATATCCAACGTGCCCTCGTAGATCTCGCCTTGCGCTTTAAATTCCATAGGCTCGCCCATCATGCAGCCATATGCCTTGCCACTCCAGCCGCCAAGAATCTTATCTTTGAGCTGCTCGTGGGACAGCTGGTAGGATCGCGCCATGGTACTTTTCCTTTCTAAATTGAATAAAAATTCGTCAATCCCGTTAGGGACTCAACCTTGCAGACGTCGATAGGCGTCGTCACCAATGGTTCGAGATACGCCAAGTCCCAAATCATGTGCACGTATAATGGCATCACGAAGGGAATCGTGGTTTACCGACAATGGCATATGATGCGAAATCGGATTTGCAAGTGTGGCTTCAATCAGCGTATCGAGCGCCTCTCCGTGCTGAGCGGAAAGTGAGAGTTGTCCAAGATGGATGGGTAGCCCGACACGCGCAAAAAACTGCGCTACACGCAATGCGTCTTCGGAGTCGTCCAAAACAAGTTGCGCCAACGTACCCATCGCGACCATTTCGCCATGCAGATAGTTGTCATTAACGACGGGTATTAGCGTATAAGCCAGTGCCAGCGGATGTGCCAGCGCAAGCCCGCCACTTTCAAACCCAATGCCACTCAGCAAAGTATTAGCCTCTACAATTGCTTCAACCGCATCCCCGTTTTGCTTCTGGCGCACTGACTCGGCGGCCGCTTCGCCATGCGCATACAGCGTCTTAGCACACACTTCACCAATGGCGCAGGCGGCCAAGGTTGGGCGTGCTCCAAGACAGTTGCTCGCAGATGGGTTGTTGTAACAGACTTTGGCCTCGTACCACGTCGCCATTGCATCACCCATGCCCGCCACTAAGTAACGTTCACCCGCATTCGCCACAATGTCAGTATCAACGACGACAAAAGCCGGGTTTTGGGGAAAATACTCAACACGATCTTTTTTACCGTTTGCCATGTAAATAACCGAAAGGGCGGAGCAGGGTGCATCATTCGATGCGAGCGTTGGAATGATCACGACCGGAATGTCTAACCGAAAGGCAATCGACTTACCCGCATCAACGACCTTGCCACCGCCTAACGCGATCAGACAATCAATCTTTTGATCGCTAAGAAGCGCAACATGCCGTTCAATTTCTTCGTTTGTGCACTCACCATTAAACTGTGAATTAATCGCAATCATATGCGCCGCTTGCAAACTATCGGCGACCTGCAGGCCCTGCGAACCCAACCCTCGCCGACTGGCTAGAACCCCAACGCGACGCACCTTCAACAGCGACAAATAATGCCCAATATGATTAATCACTCCGGGACCTTGAATGTAGCGCTGCGGTGCCACTAGTGCCCGCGGCAGTGGCCCGCCCCCTTTGGCGAAGATGTCTTTAGGCGAATAGTATGTACCTGTCATATGCACTCATTCCTGGCCAATGTTACGGTCCGCTACTCACAAAAGTCGATCTGGATTCAACAGACAATAATGCTACCATTAGGGATACCTGAATACCTATGAGTGAGGAGTAATCAAGTGTTCCAAGCTACCATAACCCGCCACAAAGCTATAGAAGAACTGTCGAGTGAGGGGCAACCTTACGCGTTGGAATTCACCCAGATCCGCAACCAAACTCAACGGGTGTTTGTCCATGCGCCAGCAACCCTTCACGACCTCTATGCGCAAAGTCGCAGTCACAAAGACTTTATTATCTACGCAGACCAGCGACTCAGCTTTGACGAGGTGTATCTTTTGGCCAGCGCGCTGGCACGAGCGCTGGTTGATGACTACGGCATACAACGTGGCGACCGGGTTGCAATTGCCATGCGCAACTACCCTGAGTGGACGGTTGCCTTTCTCGCTGCGACATCCATCGGTGCCGTCTGCGTCTCGTTCAATGCCCTTTGGGGCGCTCCGGATATGTCGTTCGCGCTCCAAGACTGCACACCTCGCGCAATCATCGTTGACGCCGAGCGACTGAGCAAATTATGCCCTCCTGAATCACACGATCTGCGTTGCCGCGTCATTCGAGTAAGAGCCGGAAATCACCCGACGGTGGTGTCAGATGACTGGGATACCGTTTTAATGGCCAAAGCGGGTTCGCCCATGCCGACGTGCGAAGTCGCGCCAGATGATGACGCCACTATCATATACACATCAGGCACAACTGGTCGCCCCAAAGGTGCGGTATCAACACACCGAAGTATTATTCATGCGTTACTCTCTTGGGAGTTAGACGCACAAGTGCGCGCACTCATGGGCGTGTATGAAGCGCCTAAATTAGACCACCAAGACGCCATGTTACTCGCTGTGCCGTTATTTCATGTCTCAGGATCGCATGTCGCAATGCTCGCCTCAATGCGCCCGCAACGCAAAATGGTGTGCATGTATAAATGGGATGTTGAACTCGGACTCAATCTTATTGAACAAGAGCGCATCACGGTTTTCACGGCCGCGCCCGCAATCACCCAAGATTTGGTGCGCGCCGCAAAAACTTCGGCTCGCGACCTCTCAAGCCTGCAGGTCATGGGCGGGGGTGGAGCACACCGCGCCCCTGAAGATGTGCACGGGATTAATCAAATGATGCAATCGCTGACACCGCATACAGGTTGGGGAATGACGGAAACAAACGCTATTGGTGCAGGCATTGTGGGATCGGATTATCTCACCTATCCCGCCAGCTGCGGGCAGTGCTCAGCGGTGCTTGATATGCGCGTAGTGGACACGTCGGGGGTGTCGCTGGAAAGCGGTGAGAGAGGAGAGTTACAGGTCCGCGGAACCTCGATGTTTAACCGCTACTGGAACCGGCCCGAGGCGGACGTAAACGCCTTCGACGGCGATTGGTTCCGCACTGGGGACGCCGCAATCATTAACACTGACGGTTTTGTATTTATTGTCGATCGAATTAAAGACATTGTGATTCGGGGCGGCGAAAACATCGCGTGTAACGCCGTTGAAGCGGCTTTAGTCGAACATCCGCTTGTCATAGAAGCGTGCGTTTATGGCATGCCCGATGAACGATTGGGAGAGGAAGTGGGTGCAACCATTTTTATCTCAGCCCCCATTGTGGAAAAGGAACTCGAAGACTTTCTGTTCGCTCGGCTCGCCAAATTTGAAGTCCCCCGCCACATTGATCAGACCCATAGTCCTTTGCAACGGGGTGCGTCGGGGAAGATTCTCAGACGTGCTATAAAAGCGGACGCAATCACTCGATTTCACAAGCTCTAGTGGGGCTTTCGAACGGGTCTAACGGACCGTAAAATGCACCCACATTAGAAGGCATAAGGCGGCACCCCAATACCGACATCCGCAGAGCGCCCTAGAAGCCTTACACCCGAAAAATCGCACAGCAACTAGGGCAACACGGTAATTTCTGATCGCGCGATTTCCTCACGCCATAACGCTTGCTGCTTTTGCCGCGTTTTTTCTATGCGAAGCGTCAGTTCTCTGCCTGATGGCAGTACTTTGCCCTCTGGATAATCTGCACCAAACGCACTGCGACTGACCGTCAGACTCCACGCCGCATACTCATTTTTCATGCGCTCAGCAATGTCGGGATATAAATCGATCAGGTTATTTTCTTCGCTGGGATCACCAACAATATTATAAAGCTGGTACGGTGTGGTGACGAATGTCTTCCCCGTATAGTCAACATTTCTAACAAGCTTCCAGTCATTGTTTAACCACATGAGTCCCCCATTTGCTCTAAATCCTAGGGGTTTCTCTCGCCTTGCAGGTTCTTTTTGGAACACCTCAGCGAGCGAAATTCCGTCGTGAACTTGATTAATTGACGCGGGATCGAGCCCGGCAACATCAATCAATGTGGGAAAAATGTCCATGGTAACCGATGGAAAATTAGACACTCTAGGCTCTATCTTCGCCGGCCACTCGACGATCGTTGGCACACGCAACCCACCCTCATAAAAGTCTTTCTTAAATCCGCGAAGGTGGCCGGTGCTGTCTGGGTCTAAACCTCTGATACAACCGTGCAGGTCGCGGGCCTCATGACTGTTAAGGTCCGGATCAATCTCGTCACTGCATGTCGAGGGGTACTCCATCTCGATTCCCTGCCCCCCAGAACCCCCAAGAAGACTCTCAGCGGCCCACACACGCACGTCCATATTCGGTGATCCGCCATTGTCACTGGTAAACCAGATCAGGGTGTCGTCTGCGATGCCAAGATCTTCAAGCCCCCGCCTTAGATTGCCGATGGAGCGGTCCATGCCAATAATCTCGCCATGGGCATGGGCTGAGGTGCGATCGACCTTACCCAAAAAGGGAGCGATGTCTTCGTCCGACGCGGCCCATGGCCCGTGTGGGGCGGAGTACCATATGACGACAAAAATAGGGGAGTTGTCAGACACCTCACGGGCAATAAATTTAAGCGCCTCATCGACAATGACCACTGAACCTTCACCCTCAAATTGTTCTCGCTCACCATTTCGACTGAGTTCCGGGTCTAAATCCCAACCGGAGGTGTGACTAACCCAGTAGTCAAAACCAAAAGCTCCGGGGTTATGGGGGTCATCGGCCGGGAGGGGGTGATGATCAAGCGCTTCTTCTGTGCCGACTCGATTGAGGTGCCATTTGCCAAAGTGCCCAGTTTTATAACCCGCTTCTTTAAATGCTGTTGGAAGCACCTTTTCTTGTTTATTGAGATAACTTCCAACGCGAAATGCCCCCGTCCGATCGTTTGTGCGCCCCGTCAGTACACTGGCTCGAGTGGGTGTGCAACTGGGGGATCCGGCATAAAAACGGTCCATTCGAAGGCCATTTTTCGCCATTGCGTCTAGGTTCGGTGTTCTCATAATAGGGTGGCCGTAATAGCCGGTTTGCGCCCATCCCATATCGTCTGCCATCAGTAGAACAACATGGGGACGTTTGGGAGCGTCGACACAACCGCCGAGCACCAGTAGACTGGTCACGATGACTGCAAACTTAAATAAATTAGGAGCGATTACAGGGGCCTGATTCATGGCAGACTCTCTCTAAACAAACGAATAAGCCAAGCGTAGCAACCTTTATACACTGCGCACAGTCCTGCATTGGCTCTATTTCACCCAAAAAGCCGAGGAATGCGCCATTTGGCCGACAGCACGTTCAGGCTTTGAAGAAACAAGACAGGCCCCTTTACTCGATCGTCAACGCACAGCACCACGAGCCGACAGCGGTGTTCATTGAAAAGCCTGACGTGCAGTTTTTGCCGCGCACACTCAGCGGTGAACACACACTCATCGCGCCCGTTGCGGAACCCTAACTGCGCTCAAACTGTTCTATCAACCATGCTTGAACCGCACGTGCACAAGCCGGCACCCCCCGAGACGGGGTTACCCGCCTTAAAGACGGCTGTCGTGCACACCCCGCCGCGGCCCGTCGCTAGGCGATAACGCGACTGCGTTTGCTGTATCGTTACTCACTCGCGATATCTGCGAGCACATAGCTATCCATGGTCGCATAGAAATCTTCGAGGATCGCCTTAGCATCGAAATATTCCCGAATGACTATTTCACGCGTATTTTCAGGTCGGCTGTGCCACCGCCCATGCTGCAAAATGGGCGCCGGTATACTGTGGGCCTGAGCCCATGACGGCTGCTTTACAATGGCTGCCGCCGCGAGGTCGTAGAGCGCGCGTGCTGGAGGATCTCCATACAAGTCAGTATGCTCCAGTAAATTCAGTGCGTAATCACCGAGATTCATAAACTCACCGCCATGCCGACCGATAACAGCCGCGCTCGCCGTAGGCCCCTTTCCAGCAATCCTGTCTCTAACCCACTGAAGACTGACTTTTACTGCACCCGTGCCGGAGAAGGCACCATAGCGAACCACCGCCATTTCAAACTCAACCGATGTGTCGAGAACAAAATTCACCGACTCGGGGTCGTTGTCTAAATTATATTCTCCGGGCTGCGGGTAATTTGAGCCTAACCAAACGACCTTCACGCGATCGATAATCGTTGGGTCTTTTTTCAACGCCAATGCAATGTTGGTCAACTTTCCGATCGCTAACAGCACCAACTTTTCAGAAGATGCTTGTCTTGCTCTGCGCACAATGAGATTAACGGCGTCAACACCATCAAAGTCAGGCTCCATTAGATGCGGCTCAATGTCAACGAAAGAAGCTGATGCCCCGCGAGTGACTGGCAAAACCCCCTGCAATCCACACAGTGCGATCACGCGCTCTGCCTCTATCGCTTGAGCTTCGATATCGCCTCCATTGTTGGTGCGATTGACCGTCAAGCCCTCGACATAAAAACACCCACCATTCAAAAGCACATAGGCGATGGCATGTTGATCGTCAATTTCGTTATTGGCATCCGTGTCCAGTAGCAAACGAAGTTTATCGTCGGGGTTTCTATTATTCATAGGTCTTGCCTTTTGGTATCAGTGAGCCGTGCCATAGCGACTCCACCGTATCTGCCCATTAAACGCCCGTCTGCCGCGTAACGATGACGCCAGTTGGCCCCACCGAGCGCTCTCTGCTGCACTTAACACTCCAGTCAAGCTGCCAAGTACCGCGCTTCGGTCGGTGCAAAGCGACTAAACAGTAAAGCAAGATTTACCAAAGATCATACTTTTTAACTTCATTGCGCCCAACAACCATGTGGTGCACTTCGTCGGGGCCGTCTGCAAAACGCAGGGTGCGCTGATGCGCATACATGTGGGCCAGCGGCGTCCATTGGGAAGTCCCAGTGGCACCATGGATTTGGATAGCGTCATCGATGATTTTACAGACCTTCTCAGGCACCATTGCTTTAATGGCGCTCACATAAATGCGCGCTTCCTTATTGCCCAGCACGTCCATCGCTTTGGCCGCTTGCAACACCATCAACCGGCACGCATCGATTTCAATCCGAGCCCGTGACACAACCTCTAAATTTTTACCCAGCTTAACGATCGGCTTGCCAAACGCGACGCGCGTACTGGCTCGTTTCACCATCAACTCCAGCGCCACCTCCGCTTGCCCAATGGCTCTCATGCAGTGATGAATGCGCCCAGGACCCAGACGTAACTGAGAAATCTCGAAACCCCGACCCTCACCCAACAACATATTTCCTTTTGGCACTCGGACATTGTTTAAGCGAATGTGCATATGCCCATGGGGCGCCTCTGGATCACCAAACACATGCATCGGCCCGACTACTTCTACACCGGGCGCGTCCATCGGCACCAGAATCTGGGATTGTTGCCGATAAGTTTCTGCATCCGGACTTGTTTTCACCATGGTAATCATGACCTTACATCGTGGATCACCCGCGCCTGAGATGTAATACTTTTCGCCATTAATCACCCACTCATCGCCCTCAAGCCGTGCTGACGTGCTGATATTCGTCGCGTCGGAAGACGCCATGTGAGGCTCGGTCATAGCATAGGCGGACCGAATTTTCCCTGCCAGTAGCGGCTTCAGCCATGTTTCTTTTTGCTCATCTGTACCCACTCGCTCCAACACTTCCATGTTACCTGTATCGGGGGCGCTGCAATTGAGTGTCTGCGACGCTAGGCGCGTTCGGCCGAGTTCAACGGCCAGATAGGCATAATCTAGATTCTTTAGCCCCTCGCCCGTTTCGGAATTTGGAAGAAAGAAATTCCAAAGACCCGCTTCTCTCGCTTTATCTTTCGCCGCCTCCAACAACTCTAGCTGCCGAGGGTGATAGCTCCAAATATCGGTTTTTTCTTTGTCCAAGGAATAAAATTCCTCTTGAATTGGCGCCACGTTGTCAGCAATATGTTTTTTGACCTTGGCAAAAAGTGGTTGCGCTTCTGCCGACATTTTTAAATCAAAAAGTTCTGGGTTAAGGTGATTCATCGAGTGGTTCCTAAAGAAAGAGAGCGAATTTTAATAAGAAAACGCTATGATCACTCAATTGGATCATGTGAACAACAAAATTTGGGGGATTTCTGCCGACAAGATCCCCCATTTTATTGACGGATGAGACGGGTCACAGCACAGTGGGAGCATCATAAAGTTATTGGGAGCAGCCACATAAATGACCGATCTATTTGATATTAGCGGAAAAGTCGCGGTAATTACAGGGGGGTCTAGAGGCATAGGCCGAATGATTGCAACGGAGTTTGTGCGACGTGGCGTACGAACCTACATCACCTCGAGAAAAGCGGAGCCTTGTCTTAAGACCGCACAAGAACTCTCCGAAATAGGTGAGTGTATTGCCCTGCCCTACGACCTTTCCGATTCCGAGGGAATAAGCGCTTTTGTCGCAGACGTCTCAAAACGGGAAACGCACCTCGACATTTTAATTAACAATGCGGGGGCAGCATGGTCAGCTACCTTTGATGATTTCCCCGAAAGTGGTTGGGATAAAGTCATGAACATCAATTTAAAGTCGGTGTTTTTTCTAACCCAACAACTCGCTCCCCTCTTGAGGGCGGGTGCCAGCGCGGAAAATCCTGCGAAAGTTATCAATATCGCGTCAACCGATGGACTTAAAATTCCACGTCTTGAAACCTACTCGTACGCCAGTAGCAAGGCAGGTCTGATTCAATTAACGCGACTCGTTGCCAGAACACTCGTAGGTGATCATATTTTAGTGAACGCGATTGCTCCAGGGGCCTTCGCCAGTGACATGAACATTGCCGCCAGAGACGAGCCAGACCGAATTTCCGAGCGCATCCCGGCACAACGGATTGGCCAACCGGATGACATAGCAGGCACTGCAGTCTATATGTGTTCACGCGCAGGCAACTATCTGGTGGGCAGCACCATCTCGCTTGACGGTGGCATTGTCAACTCGCTCTGACCACGATGCTAACGTGCGTCTGATAAGAACCTAAGCCAACCAATTCGTTGTCTATGACCCGGTGACGATACCGCTAGGCGGCGTATCAGAATGTTGCCGCCTGGCGTCAGACTACTCTGGCGATGTATGACTCGCAGAGTCAACCGAGCGGCGCCTTAATCGTCGCATCCCGCCTAACCAACGATCAATGTTATCGCCTTTACGGCGAACGTAATCATCGACCTCTGGGTGCGGTAACACATGAAAGAGCTCTTCACGTAACGCCACAATCACGTGATCTGCGAGTACGTTAGGCTCGATAACTCCGTCAGTCTGACCATCGCCGAGACTTCGCGGAGCCATCGCAGTATTGACGCCTTGTGGACATAGAACAGACACGCCGATGCCGTCATCGCCATAGGTAATTGCGATAAATTCTGCCAATTTGATAGCAGCTGCCTTCGTCACTGTGTAGGGTCCCGACCCCAATGCTGCCAAAAGACCCGCCGCCGAAGCCGTCACCAAAAAGTAGCCTGCCTTACGTTCTATCATCTCAGGTAGACAGGCCCGTGCGGCATAGATGTGTGCCATCACATGCACGTCCCATTGCGATTGCCAGACATCATCAGAGTATTCTAAGACCGATTCACTACCGCCACCACTCACACCTGCATTGGAGCAATATAGATCGACACAACCGTATTTTTCGATTGTAAAATCGACCAACGCTTTTACCTGACTTTCATTCGTAACATCGGCCACAACGCCCTCACACCCGATTGCAAGAGCGACAGTTCGTACTTTTTCAGCGTCGAGATCGGAGATCACAACACCCTTGGCACCTTGCGCGATAAATGCTTCAGCCATCGCGCGGCCAATACCGCCTGCGCCACCTGTAACGATAGCAATTTTGTCCTTTAACTCCATTGGCAACTCCTCGTTATATGCGCACGACTGATTGCGCGCGCCGATGTAGACTATGTTTAGTGGTCAACCATTTTATGCTTTTTGAACCCACCGCCTAAAAACATATTACAACGAAAGCGCAATTTTGGAGCACACAATGATCAGATCTCGAACTTCTCTGACTAACAAAAGCGTCGATTATTCGAGCCATGGGACGAGATGTCCCTGCGCCATTTTGACGGCTGTAGCCCACAATGTCTCGGCCAATCGCTTGTCCTCCAAAAAATGGGGACCCTCGGGGCATAATGGCTGACACCGTTCAAAGAATTGCCCGGAAATCTGTGACAGCTCTGGGCGAGTCGCCGCTCCCTGTGCCAACGTCATCAGCCTGTGAGCATATTTTTTAATGCCGTCACGAATTTCAGTGGGTGCCGAATGCGCTATGTTCGTCAAAATGCTCCCAGGATGCAGTGCATTAGATGTAACGCCTGTCCCGTCTAACCGACGAGCGAGCTCGAAAGAAAACAACGCATTCGCGAGTTTGGAACGCGCATAGGCAGCCTGCGCATGAAACACACCTTCACCGCGAAGATTGTCAAAATCAATGCCTTCAGCAGGAACACCTTTGGGCCCAGTCTGGTAGGCGCAATTACTGCTTACGTGCACCAGTCGACCGCCACCGCGCCGGAGCATATTGGGAAGCAAGTTATTGACTAAGACAAAGTGACTCAAAAAATTGGTAAAAAACACTTTTTCAATACCTGAAACGAACTCGATACCGCCAAAATTGTCAACGCCCGCATTACACATAACGATGTCGGGAACAATACCCATGCTCGCAATCGTCGCGGCACAGCGATTCACAGAATCTAAGTCGGTTAATTCGAGTGCCAAAGGCGTGATCGTGCCCGGCATAGCCTGACAAACTCGCTCGACCTTCGCCTGCGTGCGCCCTGTAGCTAACACATGCGCGCCGCGCAACGCCAAAACCCGCATGCTCTCCATACCGATGCCCGCGGTACATCCAGTGACGAGAGCGATTTGTCCACTCAGATCGAGACCTTGAGTAACGGCTTCTGCGGTTGTTCGCTGTGGAGAGTCAGACACGTGCCATACCTCTTTTATCTTTGGATCTTTGAGGCAGACACTCTGACAAAGACTGTGTGACATTGTCACGTACATGACCAACACGCGGTGAATCAACTCACCCAAATTCTTGCAAATAGCTCAATGAAGATTCACTCAACGGTACGCTATTTGTCTGCTCCCAAAAAGCTACAAAGTGTTCGTAAGACGCGCATGTGCAGATCAATCGGCTTTTAAGATGATCCAAACGAGTGCCAACACCGACGCAAAAAATGGGGGAAGAATTCACTCTAAAAACGATTTCGACATGCTTTAATGCCAAAAAGCATGTATCTTAAAATCCTGATCCACTACGACTTATAAGCCAAAATGACTACGCCCATTTTATTAAATGACGAGCAAGTGCAGTCTTTTATTGTAGATGGATTACTCATCTTTCCATCCGGCATCGATGAAGCGATCGATAAAGACATTCATATATTACTGCAATACTCATCGAAGCATGAAGGCCAACTTGGCAACAACGTGGCCTCACGAATTCCACAAATGCACGACGTACTGCGCGCGCCCGCAGTGGCAGGTGCGCTCACATCATTGCTGGGCCACAATTACTTAGTGCACCCACACAGAGCTGTGCACAAAAGCACGCCTATCGAAATACCACTCGATGATTTCACCCTGACCACGGATGAGCATCGCGTGGGCGAGGGTTCCACAGCAACCTCATCATGGCATCAAGACGCCCAAAGCCCCCTAGCTAGAGCACGGCACCACATGCCGAAGTATCTCATTGGGTTCTATTTTCCCCACGATGTGACGGCGGCAATGGGGCCCACACGCTTCAAAAAAGCTAGCTACATGTATCCAAAAGTGTCTGACATGCGCAATGTCATTCAGCCGGACATGGTTGATGCTGGAACATTTATGCTCTGCCATTTCGATACCATTCACGCAGGTTTTCCAAATCAAGCGTCAACAGACCGTTTTCTCGTGAAATTTGTCTTTGCACGCACAGAATATCCTATCAGTCCATCATGGAATCATCATGATCCAGTTTGGCGTACACCGCTCGCAGCCACGCATCACGATGATTTAACCCCCGCCTGGACGTCGGTCTGGCGCTGGCTTCTGGGCACTCCTCACGCCGAGGGTAATCAGCGAGATGCGACCGCCACAAAGGCTGAACCCGATGCACCGCCAGAGTCGCGACGAATAATCGAACTCTACGGCCCAGCAGGGCCTGATGAACCAAGACAGCTCATCGCAGCGCTTCTCAACAAAATTGACGAACCGATGCACGAACGCGTGGCCTTTGTTAGCCACAATCCAAAGTTGGAAGCGTCCGATACCATCCGCGACCTTGCCTACCGCTGGAATGAGCAAGCTGTCGCCATGGAAGATGAAACGTATCGCTTGGCGACACTTGGGGATGCCGCGATCGAACCGCTGCTAGAGCTTTTGGATAGCGCAAATCTATGGCTGAAGTTGAATGCGATATTTGCACTCGGGGAAATCGAGTGCACACCTCCTAGGGTGGTAGAGGCGTTACTTGCGCAACTCGACAACCCGCATCATCAGGTCGTACGACAAACGTTAGATGCGCTCGCATGTAAGGCGCCACAACTGACAGATGACTGTTTTAATGCTATCGCAGAACTCGCAGCGACAACGCATGATGAATGGCTTAATCCACTAACTCTTCGGGGTTGGAATGCCCAAGATCAAATTAGAATGAACGCCGCGCTCGTTCTCTTAAATGCAGTTTCGGCTGAAAATTCGTCTGCGCAAATTGAAACAATTGCCGTCAAACTTTTGTCAGATGCCAATGGTTATGCCGCAAGTATCGCCGCCGAAACGCTCGTTCGAATGAATTCCCCAACCGCGCTGCAAGCCGCTCTGCAATATTATTCGGACCGACGGTGGGACGATACCTTACGGGTCGATCATAAGCGTTACTAGATGCCCGACCACTGATATGCTAGCATTCTACAAGTGCCGCGCTTGAATCTTATCTAGGTGCGGGAAATAAAAATAACGGCAAGAGCAAGTCCTCGACCTCAATAGTTGCAAGCGCTTGGGGAATGAGCGTGTGTGTGGTTTACATAACGCTAACACGCGCACGGCTGTCTGTGGTGGCAATGAAATAAGGTATGTTGGAAATGAAAAAAAACTTTATCGGTGGCGAATGGTTGGAAAGCGATCATGCCATAGACAATATCAATCCGTCCGATACGTCGGACCTCATCGGTACTTACGCACTCGCTAGCATCGCGCAGACACAACAAGCCATCGATGCAGCGCATACTGCGTTCCCGAGTTGGAGCCGTTCGCCGATCCAACAGCGGAGTGAAATGCTTGACAACATCGGCAATGAAATTTTAGCTCGAAAACAACAACTGGGCGAACTCCTTTCACGAGAAGAGGGTAAAACCCTTCCAGAGGGCATCGGTGAAGCCACGCGTGCAGCGCACATCTTTAAATTTTTTGGTGCACAAGTGCTGCGGCAAAAAGGCGATTTTTTTGACTCTGTGCGTCCAGGTATAGACGTCACAGTCACGCGTACTGGCGTCGGCGTGGCGGGTCTGATCCTCCCTTGGAACTTCCCGATTGCCATCCCCGCGTGGAAAATTGCACCCGCTTTAGCGTATGGAAACTGCGTCGTATTTAAACCGTCCGAATTAGTGCCTGCCACAGCCCATGCTATGGCAGAAATTATTGTCAATGCGGGGATACCTGCTGGCGTATTCAATTTGGTCATGGGTCATGGTGAAAGCGTCGGCGCAACCATTGTAAACAGTCCCAAGGTGCAGGCCGTCAGTTTTACTGGCTCTATCAAAACGGGTCGTAGCGTCGCCGCTTCAGCGGTCGCGCGTATGGCTAAAATACAACTTGAAATGGGTGGCAAAAATCCTCTGGTGGTTCTAGATGATGCGGACTTACCGACAGCGGTAGACTGTGCTGTGCAGGGTGCTTTTTTCTCTACGGGTCAGCGTTGTACCGCTTCCAGCCGACTCATTGTCACAGACGGTATTCATGACCGATTTGTAAAAGCCATGGTTGAACGAATGAGCAGTCTAGTGACTGATCACGCCCTCAAAGCCGGCACAGACATTGGGCCCGTCATCGACCAACGGCAGCTCGATCAGGATCTAAAGTACTTGCAAGTTGGCTTAGGTGAGGGCGCCAACCTCGCCTATGGCGGCGAGCAGGTGGCGCGCGATGCTCCCGGCTTTTATCTGACCCCCGCGCTCTTTACCGAGACCGACAATACGATGCGCATTAATCAAGAAGAAATCTTTGGGCCCATCGCCAGCGTTATTCGCGTGAAAGACTACGACGAGGCGTTAGCAACGGCCAACGATACAGAATTTGGTCTTTCTTCGGGGGTTGTCACTACCTCGCTGAAGTATGCCAGCGACTTCAAACGCAATATACAGGCTGGCATCTCGTTCGTGAACCTCCCCACTTCGGGTGTCGACTATCATGTACCCTTCGGTGGTACAAAAAGCTCTAGCTATGGCGCGCGCGAACAAGGCCAATATGCCGAAGAATTTTACACCACGGTAAAAACCGACTACACACGCGCTTGAATCCACGTAGCGATGCAACGCAGCTTTAAATCACCGGTTAATGCGTCATCTCAATAGCCGGTTGGGTCAAAAGGTGACGACACTTCTGAGTGTCTCGCCTGACTCCATCGCTGCGTAAGCTTCGTTTATTTGCTCAATGGGGTAGGAACAACTTAGCAACGGATCCAAAAGCAACTTTCCCGAGCGATACAATTCGATCATTCTGGGTATATCATTCCGAGGGACCGCAGACCCGTAGAGCGATCCCGTCAATACGCGCTCTTCAAACACTAAAGACAACGCAGAAAAAGACACCTCGGCCGTATTGGCTGGAACACCAACCACCATGGCCACGCCTCGCTTAGCAAGAGAGTTGTAAGCCTGCTGAATGGTAACTGGTAACCCGACGGCTTCAAACGCATAGTCAACGCCTTTGCCACCCGTGAGCTCGCGAATCATCGCAACGGGGTCGTTGACCGACGCATCAATGGTGTGCGTCGCGCCGAATTGGCGTGATTGCTCTAGGCGACTGGCGTACCGGTCAACTGCGATAATCGTTTGCGCTCCCGCCAAAGCAGCGCCCTGCACCACGTTAACACCCACACCACCCGCGCCAAAGACAGCAACAGTTCGCCCCGGCTTCATTGCAACGGCATTAATCACTGCGCCCACACCGGTAATGACAGCACAACCTAGCAGTGCCGCCAGTTCAAATGGCAAGTCTTTGGGAATCTTCAGTAATGCACCTTCTGGCAAAACGGTATAGTTTGAGAACGCCGAAACGCCTGCAAAATGATGTATTTCTTTGCCATTCAAACTGAAACGGCTCGTGCCATCCCCAAGCCGACCGGAGGCGCGTATTTCCGTCCCAACCGCGCAAAGTGCCGGCCGACTGTTACTGCAGTACTCGCACTCACCACAGGAAAGCCGCCATAGCGGAATCACATGATCACCCTCTTTGAGCGAGGTTACGCCAGCGCCCACGTCAATGACAATGCCAGCGCCCTCATGCCCCAATATGGCAGGCACCGGAGCGCTTAAATGTCCCGTCATCACGCTTAAGTCGGTATGACATACACCCGCGGCTTTAATTTCGATTCGTACTTCACCCGGCTGCGGGTCCTGAACGTCCACCTCGCACACTGTTAAACCTGTACCCGCTTCAAAAAGAACCGCTGCTCGAGATTTCAAGATTCATACCCCCTCACGTTAAACAAGAACATCCACTGATGGGCTGAAGTCTAAATGATTTGTTCGCATGATCGTGTTGCTGCACACCCTCATCAACAATCGCGATCGCTATTCTCACCCATATTTAACGATAATGGGGGAATTACTCAGATCTATGCTGTGACTTTTGTGGTAGATTAATAAGATTTCGATGATAGTGGGGGCTAGCTCCATGCAAGCTTTAAAAGACCAAATGTTGCAAAAATACACCGTAAGCTGAGGGATACTTATTATGCTAAAAGCAGACAAATTTTATATCAATGGACAATGGGTCGCCGCGTCGACGTCAGATGTGTGCGAAGTCATTAACCCCGCAACAGAACAGGTGATCGGACACATTGCCATGGGTGGCCAAGCCGATGTCGATCGGGCGGTTGCTGCCGCCAAAACTGCGTTCGTAACCTTTTCAAAGACGACGATTGAAGAACGTCTGGCCTTGCTTGACCGCATTATTGAAGCGTATAAAAACAAGATGGACGAGATCGCTCATACTGTTTCACAAGAGATGGGGGCGCCAATCAGCCTTTCCAACGCCGCTCAAGCACCTGCCGGACTCGGCCACCTTATTTTTGCAAGGAAAGCGCTAGAGAACTATACGTTCGCAGAAGATGTTGGTACATCGCGCGTTGTGCGTGAGCCCATTGGTGTCTGTGGTTTGATCACGCCGTGGAACTGGCCAGTGAACCAAATTACTGCGAAAGTCGGCCCAGCAATCGCAGCCGGCTGCACGATGATTTTAAAACCCTCCGAAATTGCCCCCTTTAATGCACTCATTTTTGCCAAGGTGATGGACGAGGCAGGCACACCGCCCGGCGTTTTTAATCTGATCAATGGTGATGGCCCAACGGTTGGAGTGGGTATGTCATCACACCCTGACATTGACATGATGTCGTTCACTGGATCGACCCGAGCGGGTATCTCTGTCGCTCAGCTGTCTGCCGTGACCGTGAAGCGGGTTGCGCAGGAACTCGGAGGGAAATCGGCAAATATTATTACCGACGATCAAGGGTTTGCAAAAGCTGTAGCGCGCGACGCCGTAGGCATGTGCATGAATACAGGCCAGAGTTGCAATGCGCCAACGCGAATGTTGGTACCGGCTCATCGCATGGCCGAAGCCGCCGAGATTGCAAAAACTGCAATGGACGCGATTACCGTCGGCAACCCAGAAGATCGGGCGACTGAGGTTGGGCCGCTGGTATCTGAGTTACAGTTCGGCAAGGTGCAAGCGTTAATTCAAAAAGGCATTGATGAAGGCGCCACACTGGTAACCGGAGGTGTTGGACGACCCGAGGGATTAAACAATGGCTACTTTGTCAAACCGACAGTCTTTGCCAACGTTGACAACGAGATGGCCATCGCTCGCGAGGAAATTTTTGGTCCCGTACTCTCGTTGATTCCCTACACGGATGAAAATGATGCCGTGTCCATCGCCAATGATACGGTTTATGGATTATCCGCTTATGTCAGTTCGGACGATCACGAAAAAGCGGTTGCCATCGGCGCACAATTAAGAGCTGGAAATGTTCACATTAACGGGGCGGGCTTAGACATTAATGCGCCATTTGGGGGTTACAAGCAGTCCGGAAACGGTCGCGAATTTAGCGAATGGGGACTTGAAGAGTTTTTAGAAACAAAAGCAATGCTGGGTTATGAAGCACCCAAAGCCGATGCCGGTGATGGCGGTGGCTTTATTGATTTCTAATGCGAAAAACAATGTTGTAGAAAAATAATGCGGTCCAAGGCAAAAACTATGAGTGAATACGCCGACAACGACACTGGGAATAAGGATATTCCCAGTCAAGAGTGAATTTTTTGTCGCCAAGTCGCAACGGATAACATCGGCGATACCCGCGTCTCGAAAACCGCTTTTGCCGACGGCTAGTCAACTCTGTAACCGCGGGCTTTTCGACCGAGAAACGTGCATAAGTCGGTTATGGCATGGTCGGCCCAACATTTCAGGGGGTCAACAACAGGCCTGCGCTGTTGAAGTGACGCACCTTCGAATGAGCCGCGCTCGCGCCACCGCATACAAAGTTAAATAACACCTAAGCGGCGTAGCCGACTCATCTCCTCGCCATCAGTATTTAACATGCGCTTGAGCACATCTTCGGTGTGCTCTCCCAGTGCGGGTCCGGGTCGAACAGTACGTCCTGGGGTGTCTACCAACCGAGGCGCCATGGCGGGAATATGCAAGACTTCCCCATCGACGATCACCTCTTCAAACGCACCTCGCGCTTGGTAGTGTGGGTCTGCGAACATATCCTCAACATTCAGAATGGGCCCCGCCGCGATTGACGCATCTTGTAACATACCGAGGGCCTCGTCTAGCGATACCGTAGCCGCCCAGTCAGCGATCGCTGTGTCAATTAAACGCTCGTGCGCGACGCGCCCAACATTGTCTGAAAAGCGCGGATCAACGGCAAGGTCTTCTCGGCCCATAGCTCGGGTTAGCCGCTCAAACATCGACTTTGTATTCGCGCCAATGATCACCAACTTACCGTCGTTACAGCGATAAGTATTTGAAGGAACAATCCCCGTAATCGTGCTCCCGGAGGGTTGTCGCACCTGCCCAGCACCTGAAAACTCAGGCACAACCGCCTCAAGCAAATTGAAAACCGATTCAAAGATCGACACATCCACCACTTGGCCGTGCCCAGAGCCTTTTTGAAGGCGATGAATGTACGCCATACACACACCTAAAGCCGCGTGTATCCCTGCGAGCGAGTCGCCCAAGCTCAAGTTCGGGCGCACAGGCAATTCACCTGGCACCCCGTTAAGGTATCGAAAACCACCAAACCCCTCGCACACAGAGGCAAACCCGGGGCGATCTGCGTAAGGGCCGGTCTGACCATAACCTGAGATTCGCGTATAAATGAGGTCTGCATTGATAGCGCGAATATCGTCCGGCCCCAAACCCCAGTTTTCCATCACACCGGGGCGAAAATTCTCGATCAATACATCACACTTGGCGCAAAGATCTCGCACAATTTGCTGCCCATCCTGAGATTTCAAATCGACCGTAACCGATTGTTTGTTGCGACCAAGGCTCCACCACCACAACGATGTTCCGTTTTTAACCGTTCGCCAGTCACGGATCGTGTCCCCTGCGCCGGGTGGTTCAATTTTAATCACCTCCGCGCCAAAATAGCCTAAAATGGTGCTTGCAAAGGGGCCCGCTAGAATCTGCCCGAGCTCCAGCACAACCAAACCCTCGAGCGGGCGAGCACCTGCGCTGATCATTTTTTTCGCCGGCTGCGGCTCATTCGGTATTGTGGGCAAGTGACTCTCCATGAATTCGTTACTGACAACGGATGCCCCCTCAGACATAACGAAGAGGATCCACAAAGCATGAATATAACCACTAATACGCCTTATCACCAGCGCCATTTTTGCTTTTAGTACAGATACCTAGACGCCGTCTAAGAGCGAGTTAATGCCGCGTTTCCATGCCCAATAACCACATAAAATACGCACAACAATGGATCATCTCGTCAGTTGATTTGGGTGAGTTCCTGCGGTTTTTTGTCCGTAAAAGCACCGAATCTACAATACTTACGCGTTCAATTATTCTTACAATCGCTCGACGGTATAAGGTAACCTGCACGGCGTTTAATCTGCTGCCATCGCCTCGGCTAGAACCTGATTACGTGAGCTCACTAAAAGGGTCTTGCGGGCAAGACACTGAGAAGGATAATACTCAGTCAAACTGGCGAACCGGCAATCGCGTTTTTATGCATTGATACCATCCAAAGGACATGCGCATTTGACCGCGCCAAAAGGACAATCCTGTGACCCAAGAAGATGATGTATTTGCGGCCATAAAAGCCCACACTACAGCCAGAATTAACGGCGAAGTGGACGCCGTCATTGACTCCCACTCTGAAGATTGGGAGGACAACAAAGGCTATCGAAAGAAAAATCTAAAAGATGGGCACCTCGCATTTACCACGGGGGCCTTGAAAACAGATATCAGCGTAGACTTAAGTCAGACAGAGATTTCCATTACCGATGATCGCGCAGTCTGCGGCCCTGTTGTGGTGTCAACGCAAGAAGGTGAACTCAGCTACCGCTATACGTTAAAGAAAGAAACCGACGGGGTGTGGCGACTGGTCTACACACAAACACTTGCGTGGAAACCAGCGTCCCTTGATGCTCTTTCGAGCGAGCGCCAAGAACAAGCGGAGTCATTAGCGAGGACCGTTCGTCAGCACCGCGAAACACTGCTTAAGGATCCCCTCAGACCCGCCTATCATTTTGTCATCCCCGAGGGTGTCGCCTTCCCCTTTGACCCCAATGGCGCTATCTTCTGGAAGGGTCGCTACCATCTCTTTTATATTTTTCAAGATCGTAGATCTGGGGAACAATCAGATCATTGGGGTCATGTATCAAGTACCGATCTCTTTCACTGGCGACATCATCCCACCGGATTACTCGAGGGTATGTACAGTGGAAATTGTTTCATTAACGGCGATGGGATCCCGACCATTTGCTATCACCAAGTAGATCAAGGAAACGCTTTAGCCGTCGCCTTGGACGATAATCTAGATGAATGGCACAAATTAGCAACCAACCCAATCACACCGAAAACTCAAAAAGGGGACGAGCACCACGGAAAATATCGGTCATGGGATCCTTTCGGGTGGTACGACGGCGATACGTACTACGCAATATTTGGAGGTGAACGCCCTGCTGTGGCAAAGTCTGAGCATCTAGAGGGCGAATGGCACTATGTTGGTGATCTCTTCGCTCACGGCTTAGCTGATGTATCGCTCGCGGAAGATGTTTCCTGCGCTGAGCTTTTCAAACTGGGCGATAGAGACCTATTACTGTGTATCAGTCACCGTCTGGGTTGTCGATATTATGTGGGCGAGTGGAAAAATGAGCAGTTTTATCCCGAGTCCCATAGTCTGATGAGTTGGGGTGATAATGGCTTTTTTGCGCCTGAAAGTCTGCAAGACGAAGCGGGTCGTCGCATCATGTGGGCATGGCTTCTGGATTCAGAGAAATTCCATGCGCCTCCAGAAAGTACGTGGTCTGGAACCCTGAGTTTGCCCCGCGTTTTGTCCATGCACAACGGGACCATGCAGATGGACGTGCCGAAAGAAATTGAAGCGCTGAGATACAGGCCGTGGCAGACAAGAAACCTTGACGTAAAGCCCGGCAATGATCTGGTGGTCGCGGGTGTCACAGGTAACTGCCTTGAATTGGATATTCAGATAAATACGGGGGACGCGTCAGCCTGTGGCGTGAAGGTCTGTCAATCGCCCGATGGACGAGAAGAAACCGTGATTGTGTTCGACGTTCACAATAGCCTGCTAACGGTCAACACGCAGAAGTCTGGACCACTGGGCACCCCCAAAAATACGGCTTCCGCGCCCTTTTCGTTAGAAGCCCACGAATTACTCAGACTTCGTGTATTCGTCGACAAATCCGTCGTCGAAGTGTTTGCCAATAACCGACAAGTCGTGACGCGCCGAATCTATCCATCGCTTCCCGAAAGTGTCGGTATTAGCCTATTTTGCACCGCTGAACCCTGCCAGATAACCACATTCAGCTCATGGCAGTTGTCACCCGCAAACCCCTATTAAAATCCGACTGGGTGACGCTAACCCTGAACGGTTCCATAAGCCGTACCCCCGTCGAGCGGGATCGTTGCCCCTAAAAGAAAATCACCCGCGCGCGAACACATATACACAGCCGTTCCGGCAATGTCATCTGGACATCCAATACGCTTTGCGGGTATTCGAGGTGCCACCGAATCGGGATTATCTCTGGCCCATATATTCATGTCGCTAGCAAAAGCGCCGGGCGCAATCGCGTTCACTCGAATATTTTCTTCGGCTAAACGATTCGCCAAACGGCGTGTCAAGTGAATCACTGCGGCCTTGCTGGCCGAATAGGAATAGGTGTCAGTACGGGAATTAATTATTCCATCTGTCGAGGCAATATTAATGACCTTAGCCGGCTGCTCCGAACTGGCAGCAGCCCGCAACAAGGGTGCCAATTGTTGCGTCAGAAAAAACAACGACTTGACATTAATGTTCATCACTTTGTCCCAGCCCGATTCGGGGAATTCGTCAAATGATGCGCCCCATGAAGCGCCTGCGTTATTAATGAGAATATCGATTTGAGTTTCCTGTTCCGAAATTTTGGCCACAAAGGCTTGGATATCTTCAAGATTCGACAAGTCGTGTGGCAACGCAATGCACTCGCCAAACTCCGACAACTCTCGCGCCGTCTCGATACAGGGCCTAGCTTTACGCGCTGTAACGTAAGTTCGAACGCCCCGACGCACAAATTCAGCGGCAATCATTTTTCCGATGCCGCGAGAGCCGCCCGTCACAACAGCCACTCTTCCACTTAAATCAAACAGGTCAGTCATCATGTTTTCCTTGTTGTATTTTATGGGCAAACATATGCCAATAAATAGTGAATGGCGACGTTGGCGCCCTGGGAGGCGAAACGTTCGGCCATAGCGCGCCCTATTCCCCGACTCGCACCGGTGATTAAGGCGGTGCGCCCCTGCAACCGACCCGTCATCAACCCCTTCCCCCCAAATCTTTTATGCGTGCAGCCTCATGTCCCACGGGAAAAAAAACGCCCCATCACCCACGAACGAGCTCACAGTCAAATGGTCTAGACGGGGGAATCAACCCAAACAGACGCCAGACGCTTATCGTCTGCTGTGCATGTGCGTAACGTCTTAAATTGGGCCACCAATGTTATGGGAGAATGCGACGATAAGCCACTAGTGACAGCGCATGCCTCACCGAGCGATCAAAGTTTCCCCCCAGAAATGCAATGCAATCAATATTTAATGACATGCGATTGTCTCTAAAACGGCCCTCTACACGAACTGCTCACTCGGCTCAGACTGGGCGTACAACAAGCGTCCGTCTTTGCTTCCCAATAAACCTGTGGTAAAAGTCAGTCGAGAACCCATGACATGCGCTCGGGGCGGACCCCTGAACATGAAATAATCCTGCCGGAAGACGTTAGAACACTACCCGAATTGTTCCGCAAAGCGCAGTACGAAACGTACAACAGCGATAAGGACGACTTCAACTTTACCGACAGAAAAAATGACCTGTATTCAATTTACGACAAGACAGATAGCGCGATTAAACACGCCAACTACAAAGGAGGTGGCGGCCCGTTTCCCCCAAAGTGGGTTAAAAAGCCCCGAATTCACGCAATGATTTTTTAAGCGGTCGCAGCTGGTATTCACAACAGACGACCCCAAGCAACACGCATTTTTTTGCCGTGACAGTTTGAATCTCTGTGCGATCTAAGGCTTTAGATGTAAGTTGCGCAAAGCGCCTAGAACGGTTACGACCTCGCACCCGCTGTGCGATCTAGCAACGCAGATTTGGGGCAGACTTTAGCCACATTGCACTGTCTATTTCGCAGCCTTAGCTGAATGAAAAAATTAAAGGGCCCACTTAATATTCACGCCATCAACGGAAAAGCGCGGTTGGCCCTTGACACCCAACGGCGGCCACAAAGGCTCGATATTACCTTTGTTCCATTGTTTGTAGCGTGTCGTCAGCCGCTCGATGATGTCAGGGTGCGTAGCGGCGATATTATGCTTTTCGCCTATGTCGCGCGACAAATCATAGAGCCAGTGTCGCTCAGCGGCATAAATCAATTTCCAGTCGCCCTCTCGAACTGCCCAATTAGCGCCATTTCGCCAGAACAAAGCCTGATGAGGTGGAAGATTGTCGCCATTTTGTAAAACCGGTGTTAAATCAACACCATCGAGCTCTTTAGTGGGTATTTTTGTCGACTGGGCCGCTGCAACGACCGTCGGAAAAACATCTAATGTGCTAACTGGATGCTCGTAGGTACCGCCCGCAGAAATATGGCCCGGCCACTTCATCACAAATGGAACGCGCACCCCGCCTTCAAACAACGTGTGTTTTCCCAACCTCAAAGGCGAGTTACTCGCGTACGCCGCAACCCCTGCTCCATTGTCACTAATAAGTATCACCAAGGTATTTTCTTCAAGACCCTGTTCTTCGATCACGCCCAATACAGACCCAATGCTGTCATCTAGCGCGGAGATCATCGCAGCGTAGATACGTTTGGCTTCGTGCTCTATTTGAGGGAAACGATCATAGTATTCCTGCGTGACCTGCAGAGGGCCATGTGGTGCGTTGTAGGGAAGGTACAGAAAGAACGGAGCATCCTTATTGGCCCGTATAAAGGCGCCCGCCTCTCGCGTAAACGCTTCGGTAATATAGTCATCTTCATCAAAGGGAACGTGACCCCGCGCCACAGCGTCTTTACCGCGCCCCTTCCAAGTCGTAGGATTGGATAACTCGAAGGTATCGGTCTTCCTCGAATAACTCGCACTCTTAACATCAGCCCGTGTTGGGTCGGCATAATCTGTGGCTGCGGTAAGCACGCCAAAAAAGTGATCAAAACCGCGGTTAAGCGGATGAAATACCTCTCGGTCGCCCAAGTGCCACTTGCCCACTATTCCCGTTGTGTAACCTGCAGAACGCAACGCGTCGGCCAGAGTAGATTCGTCGATTGGCAGGCCCGACTCGCCGGTAGGGTCTGCCTCGGGCAAAAATTCATGCCCAAAGCGCTGTTGATACCGTCCGGTCAAGAGACTCGCTCGTGACGGAGAACAGACAGGGCTTGTCACATAGCCTGCAGTGAAAACAGTGCCGGCTTCCGCCAAGCTGCGAATATGGGGCGTTGGGATGTCGTCACAACCGTACAGTTCGCTGTCACAATAGCCGAGATCGTCGACAAATATCAGCACCACATTCGCCGGTAAAACGGACACTTCAGACACGGCGGCTATGTCGTCGGTTGTGCACCCAGCCAACCCAAATATAACCCACATCGCTCGAAGGAATCGTTTCATAAAAGACCTCGTCTGCTCGATAATTTATAGAAATAGTATTCGAATGCATGTTCCAAGTCGAATCACCGACTTTGAGGGCACAACGATATTTACCCAAACAGATACCACGCACACAGACTTGAGCGTGAGCCCTGCCGTCGGTGGCAGTAACGCGGCGCCGATTCGCGAGTGTTTTTATGTCGCTCTCTTGGACAAACACGTCAAGCGCACCCTCACAGCGCTTTTGGGCCGTGCGATTAAATCCTTTTCCTTTTGTTAGTTTCTTTAACCCGACAACTGAACAGACGCGTAAGCAGCGAAGCGCATATGGCTTGGGCAGTAAACTGTAAAACCCAGGTATTCCGCACGAACTCGTTGGTAGAATGCTTGATCATAAATGAACAATATCCGTTAACAACAGGAGAATTACGCCGCATGCCCCATGACCACGTCACGGACGCACCAACCGGTGTCTATGTAACGGTGTTATCGAATCACGCGCCGATTATCTGCCGTCTGGCCTTTTTACTTTACTGCGCTACCGAGCACAAATAAATGTCGCCCAAAGCCAAAAAGAGTGTGGGAATTACCTTTTGAGTTTTCTAAGTGTATTGGCACCGATTCTATTGTGCGACATACCGACTTGTGCGGACACATTTATTATTCATTTATGAGTTATCTATGAAATTCCCCCATTTTATAGTTCGCAGGAACCAAAATTTTCATGAGAAACTTTTTTTTATTTTCATTAAATTGTTAATAATTAACGTTTTTATTTATTAAGATCCGTTCAAAAAATGTAAGAACACTGCACGTAAGTCACTGCAGATCACTGTAAAATCTATGAGAAACTAGATAGACTTTTACTTTTTAATTACTAGTTAGCAATTATGAAGCGCAAAGTCGGGTATGTTGTGTTCGTCTCGGTTACTTCACAGGCATCATCAAAAAGAGAAGACATAGCAAATTGTGATGAATAAACGCTTCTCAAGATTAGTAGTTCAGAAAGTAGGTCATTTAAAAATATAAACTCGTTAGGAGGGGAAGATGAAACATCCAACAATAGTCCGTCTGTTAACCGTGGGGTTGCTCGTTCCGGCGCCGTTCTATGCGTTCGCTGATGACAGCGCAGAGTCTACCGTGGAAGAAGTTATCGTTTCTGCAACACGCAGAAATGAATCAGTTATGGATATTTCGCAGTCGGTTCAAGCAATGTCGCGCGAGACACTGTCTATGCCGGCTTATAAGCATATTCGAAATGTCTACAATTTAGTGCCTGGCGCTACGACTGGCGTCACACAAGGCGGCAAAGCACCGGCGTCTGAGGGAATCATGCTCAGGGGCGCAGGCGTCACGCAGACGAATACCGGCGGTGGAGCATCGCCAGTGGGTTATTACATTGATGATGTTGCGTTCATTGACTCGCAAAGCCTTGCACCGCCGCCACTTGGAACCTTTGACCTTGACCGAATCGAGGTCCTTCGAGGTCCACAAGGGACGACTTATGGGCAAGATTCGTCATCAGGCAGCGTAATCATGAGAACAGCTCCTGTAAATCTCAGCGAAACAGGCTATATGGTTCGGACCGGAATGATGTCATACGGTAAGGGCGGTGATATGGGGTTGACCTATGGTGGCGTTGTTAACATGCCGATAGTGGAAGATACGCTCGGGATCAGAATCTCGTATATCTCAGAGACCGACCCAGGCTATGGTATCGTGCAGGGAAGATCAGACTTAGACAATCCGCTAGAAGAAGAAAGGGTGACTATGCGGACAAAGCTCACATGGTTACCATCAGAAAATTCTGAGGTTACGCTGACTCACTCTGACTGGGAAACGGACTATGGTTATTTACCGGGAACCAGTCTAAAAAAGTCTGATCAGGGCGTGATGGAAATGGCACCTATTGGCTGGGATTTCGGCTTGTTAGTGTTTCCAGACGGCGCCTTCAGAAACAAAATACACACTACTTGGACAACTGCACTTGCCAAAATTGACCTGGGGTGGGCGAACCTCTCTTACTCCTATGGGGATGTTGACGTCAAGCAACGGGACACCAATGCAGAAGATTTCAACTACGGCATTGTATCGTTTGCTAATACGCCCTCTTCAACACAGTCCCATGAAATTCGCATAGTTTCGCAAAGCGAAGGGCCGTTAAACTGGATTGCGGGCTACATGCAATTTGATTCTGAAGGGACGGGTGAGACCTACTATAATTTTTTAACATACGGCAACTATGGGGAGCTCTCCACTGTAGCACAAGAAGCGACTGCGTTTTATGGCGAGCTGACTTATGACGTGAACGACAGCATTACGCTCATCGGTGGTTTGCGAACACATGACGAAGATTTCTCTGATTCGTCAAGAAGTGTGTCGCAAGCTGCAGGCGATCCAAGTAATGGGCCTTGGACGGGCGACGAAGGTTCGGCTTCTCCCGAACCATACAGCCACGATAATCTAAGCTACCGTCTAGGAGTGGAGTGGAAGCCGAGTGAGAACGGCCTCGTGTACTTGACACGCTCAACCGCATCTCGGTCGCCCATTCGGGTCACAGGAGCCAACTTAGTTACACTTACAAACACCGGGCTCGCCGGACTTGTTCCTGACGATGCGGCTGAGCTAATAAGTACCGAGATTGGGACCAAATGGACCATGAATGATGGTGACTTAAAAGTCGAGTTTGTTTATGCGCTGGGTGAATGGCAAGATTTAGCTATACGCTCGGAGATTGCCGGTGGGGCAAATATCGCGCTGCCGATTGGTAACACCGATGCCGACATAGACTCTATCGAGGTCTCTATCGAAGCCGCCCTGAGCGATACGCTCAGCTTTACTTATTCGGGGGGGTTCACTGATACAAAGATCACAGCTTTACCCGACCCAACCATTGCTACAAGCGTCCCAGCAGCCCTTCAGGTGGGCGGAAAGTTGTATAACTATTCACCAGCCACTCACTCCCTAAGCCTGAATTACAACAATGAACTCGCAGATGGCAGCCTGTTGTACGCGTCAACCACCTACGTTACGCGCTCTAAAATCGATGCGTTCAGCACACTGGCCTCCGTTATGGATCCTTGTTGCTACAAGACTGCGCCGTCGGGATACAAAAATATGGACATCAGCATGGGTCTTAGACGAAATAGCTGGGACTTTAATGTCTCGATCACGAATGCAACGGATTTTGACGGAATGTATGGGATGGTATTTTCAGACCTGCAAAACGACGGTCTGATCCCGTATCCTCGAGCGATACACTTGCAGGTGAGCTACGATAATCTATAGAAACACGCGGTCACCGAAAAGATGAAAAAGGGCGGCAATTTTGCTGCCCTTTTTTGTAGCTCTTTTTTACATGGCTGAGCATTGTTAGGATTTACTGGGTGTTTTTTATTAAGCCACGTCGAGGTATATACTTGGGTGTGCCCGCGTCTTCCGACCAAGAACAAAGACTGACATTGAGCACCGTGTTTCAATCGCGTGTCGAACTATCAGGCAACCAAGCGGGTCAACGGAAACAAAGCGTCTGCTCTCGATGGGTGATCCAGAGGATGGACTCAGAGCGCATGACCTCCCTTCGACTATCCATGCCAAGTGTTAAAAGAGGGTTACCGGAAAGATCATAGTTACAACGAGTATCGACATAGCGCATCGAACCATCTGCAACACAATTGATTCCTTCAGAAAAACATTCTAAAAACGGGAAACGCGAGCCATACTTAGGTTGTTATTCAACGGAGATTCAAAATCACGAATGATTAGTGATGAAGCTTTCTTCGCGTTTTGTGTTCATCCATTCTGCCGTTTCTCGAGGATGACCCCATACTGGTCGTTGTCATCATCACCCCTCAATAGAGTGCTTGACTGATCCTGGGCGAAACACGCCAATGCGACTTCAATACTATCGACACGACCTCTGCGCACGGGTCCACTAAAAACCTGTGATTCAGAATGATTGACGCAGACCCTAATATTGGTCGAGCCGCTAAGATCTCGTGTCCCAGCCAGCGCAATCGATCTAATGTCTAAAAAAGGTGATTCAGGCGGTCAGGCTGCATAAGGACACTTCCCAACCCGTCCCATCGGATGTTATCCCTGCAAGCACTATACCCGCCTTATGGTCACCCTGCCCGCCGAGCAAAAGATCGATTTCTAAACGGTTGCTAAGCGGTATTTTTAAGACCCCATTCACAGTGCCGCCGATAGCTTTTAGCGCGGTCGATGACGCACTTTCACCTCGCGCTATCTCCACCGAAACCACGCCTACCATTGCCGCGCTGTCCAAACCATTAAATCCAGAAAGCAATGGTTGTATTAGGATATCGTCCACAAGCACAGGAGTCTGCCCGCCTTTCAGGCCATTTATCATGACCCTTTTGACTCCAAACATGAAACGCTCATTAAAGACTCGACCGCCGAGCGGTGATTGCAACGCGTCAATCAACCTCGTTGCATGCTTGTCTTCTAGCGGCTGATGACTGACCTACTCAGCTTTAGAAATACTATTTTTGAGCTCGCCAGCTCTGTAACGACCTTGCCGAACCTCCTCGACAATGATCGATTTTAGCGCCATACCCACCACATCCGAGACAAGATACTGAGCGTCGATAAATGGCCGCGCTCAAAGCGTAACCTTTTAGCTACCTGCATTGCGTGCGCGATAAATTTCTGTCAACACCGACAGTTCATCAAAAATATTCCATTCCTCGACTATCAAGCCGTCGACGATCGAATAATGACTTTCTCCGAGCAGAAAAAGAGTCGCGCCTGTAGGTGAGCCATACAAGGCACTGCCTGAGTGCACACCGGACAAAGTCCATCGCACGGCAAGCTCGACCTTCGCGGATGGGTCGACTGCGCCACTCGATTTTTGACCGCTGTAGTCCACCGAAAATCTAAGGTCCGATATAGTACCCAGTATGTCGGTGTAAAACCGAGCAATGGCATCTTGCCCCTGTAACTCGCGACCGGAAACACCGTGCAGGCGCGCATCAGTCGCGGAGCATTGGTAGACGTCACCGACCATTCTGGCATTCCAAATATTTTGTAAACTGCCGCGAACGAAACTGTCCGCACAACCACCAACGGCGACCCGATCAAACACTACCTGATCACGGAGGCGCTCCAACTCTGCGCTGCGCCAGTTCTGTAAGCGGCTCGAAATGGGCTTGCTAGCCCATGCATGAGCTACCTCGTGGGGGTCATGACCCAATTGTTGGGCTAGGGATGAAGATCCAGGCACTCTGTGAGTTTAGATGGTTTTCATCCGCCCACGTGTTGTACTTACTCACCAACTTCATGTAATCATCCATGTCTTTATCGGGCATAAAATTGCACGACAACGTATTAATTCCAGTGAGCGGAGTGTTGATGGGCGCAGCCTTCTTGGCATGATCATCTGCCACGGTGACAAAGGTTGTGATTGATAGAGCCACGGCGAAAATGCTGCAGAGTAGATTTTTCATCATTTGTTAGTTCCTCTTTTTTAGAATCATTATTATCGCAATAGATTAGCGTAGGTTTTTAATAATACTCCTATTCTTTAATGAATATAAAATGAGTAAGTAAAGGGTGAAAGGTCTTATTTAAAACATTCTCGTCATTTCTATAAGTGCCGAATTTATGAATAAACAATCATGCATTACCAAATTTTTAATAGCGGTCAGTCGCTCACTGACTTGTCACTACGTCAGCAGACACCTGTTACCCGTACCTTTAAGCCGTTGCTTGAACTTTCTCGGAGAAAAATCGCAGTGCGTACTCTACTTGAATTAAGATTTGTAGATCTTTCTTCTTTATAGGCCCCACTTTATTAGTAAAAAAGAAGACGGCAGTTACTGCATTGTCGTCGTCGTTTCCATGACGACTCATACTGCCTTCGAGACCATGCTCTTTCAGAAATTCTTGCCATTCATAGCTTGTGTATTGACTACCCTGATCAGAGTGAACGATAACTCTGCTTGCTGGTTTTCGTCGCCATACAGCCATGAAAAGAGCGTCCAAAACGAGTTCCTTTACCATCCGAGATCCCATCGACCAACCAATGATCTTGCGGGAGTAAAGGTCCATCACAACACCCAGATAAAGCCAGCCCTCGTGAGTACGAGTATAGGTTATATCAGTCACCCATGATTGATTCGGCTGCGACGGATTAAATTCACGAGCAATTATGTCAGGCACCTCGTCTTTAAAGGGCGTCTTCTACGTTAATCAAGCGCTTCCTAAATATTACACCCCCTGACACACACGCAGACTGCTGCGCGAAGCTATCCATAAATCCCACCTGTTACCTAAACAACCATTGCGGCGCGACTTGGTAACGGTTTTTAGCCCCCTTGGGTCACACAAAAGACACCACCCACTTGCTTTCGCAGTCTTCGGCATATACCCTAGGGGGGTATGCGCATATTTACTATTGTTGGTTGTTTGTTATTCGCGTCAAATGCGTTATCGCGTCCCATTTCATATGTGGGCGGGCACACATTGACGGTCAATTCAAACGCTCAAACACACAATATCTACTGGCACTTTACGCCTGACAACAAGTATTCAATCGGTTTGGATTACCAAAAAGACAGAATTAGCAACAACGCTTTTCCGTCGGCAAGGTTGACTGTTCTCCTCAACCGCAAAAATACGACGAACTCACAGCGCAATCTTTACCTGAAAACGGGTGTCGGCGCTCAACATGGTTCGACTTATTTTTTCGCTCTGGCTGGCGATTGGGAGAGTAGACGGATTTTCGCTGGGTTTTCAGCTAAACAAATGTCTGGATCTGGTTACACGCTCTTTGAACACTCCCTGAAACTGGGCGTTGCGCCTTATCTCGGTAACTATGGTGATATGCATACTTGGGTGATGATCGAGACCAAGAAAAATACACTTAACGATCAACGATTGACGTATCCGGTACTCAGACTCTTTAAAGGTTGCGCCTTAGCTGAGGCCAGTTATCACAAAAAAAGTGATTGGAACATTAACCTGACGTATCGATTTTAACCATTGAGGAGAAAGCAGGGTGATGATGAAAACATTATGCTTAATCGGTTTAGTTGTGGTGCCTGTTGCAATTCAGGCGCAACATCAAAATATGGGCGATCACAAAGAGCACAATCATAAAGATAGAACCAACGAAGGAGAAATTACCGTTGATCGGGGTCGCTTTGTTAAAAATGATTCAAGTGGCTTAGTAGCGGTTGTCAGCGTGCAAGGAATGGTATGTGATTTCTGCGCTCGGGGTATTGAGAAAACCTTCAGTAAAGACAAACATATCGAAAAGATCGACGTTGATTTGGCATCAGGGAAAATCGTGTTGGCCTATGCATCGGGCACAACTATAGATCGCGCTGATATTCAAACCAAAATTTTAAATAATGGTTTAAATACCACTGATATTCAAATTATAGGTAACTGACATGCAAAACAGATCAGCGAACTTTTTTGCATTAGTTGCATCCACATCCACGTTGCTTTGCTGCGCTTTACCCGCGCTGTTTGTAACTGTTGGCGCGGGTGCCAGTTTTGCGAGCTTGGTGGGCACCTTCCCTTTCTTAATCGGTCTATCTAAATATAAAATAGAGCTCAGTTGCTTTGCGCTGATGATGCTTTTAATCGCTGGACTGATGAATTACAGAGCTGTTAGGTTGCCTTGCCCCGCCGATCCAGAATTGGGTAAAGCCTGTTTGCAGACTAGGCAGCGCTCGCAAAGACTCTATTATTTATCTGCGGTAATTTTTTTGTTCGCCAGTATTTTCACCTACATAGCACCCGCCTTTATTTGGTAAAAAACCAGGCATCACACTTAGCATAAACAGTAGATGCCCTGCGCTCTTCCAGCTCTTTTGCTCGTCAATCACACTAGCAAGCTGTAGTCATGGTCGAAGGGTTTGATGACCGTCGCGACGCTCACTGACTGCTGATCTAACGCGCAATTCAAAGCCGGAGCCATTTTTGTTAGGTGTGCGAGTATCTTCAGTAACGCAACCTCGCAAGGTGGGGCATCCAATCACGCCTCTGGCGCGATTAGACAATAAAGCCTCGCGAGCTTTTAAAAACGTCACCTAACTTAGATATGCGGCCGATAGCTAGAACCCACTTGGATAATACGGTGCACTCAATTTTTGTGCGCTTTACCCAAGCTGCTCGCTGCCATAGACCCCCTCCACAGTATAAAACTAAGCACTATTTGGGGAATAGTATCGACAAATCACACAGCTAAACGTATCAGTGGTTAATACTTTTATGGCGGAAAAGATATCCTCCGAACTATACTAATATATTCATTTTAACCAATTATTTATTGTTGTAGACAAAAAATTGGCTCTTATAGGCGCCACTTTAGGTACCACAAAACCGCCCGTTATACCCTAAATTCTGCGTAACCTTCACTTAAGCACACTCAAAATTAACCCCCCGGGGTGGGACAGAGTCTCTTGTATTTCCTTTTGTATCCACCTAGATACATGAGAAGCTGATTTAGGACAACATTGGCTACTTGAGATTGAGACTTACTTCCCCAGTGGGAACTTAAGACCCTCCTGAGGCTTCAAAATACACCCAAAGGCGCCCTAGTAGCCTCTCTCTTGTGGTGCTTTGGAAATCCTTAGCGAATCCAAAGACGCCCTTAAAATACCGCCTTTGCTTCAATCTATGGGTTTTTCTAGGCATCAGCATTTTCTTCTTAGGGGTAAACGATGAACTAAAACTCTCTCTTAGACAATCAGACCATTATGTCCAACTGGGGCTAATGGGATACGCTCACTAGCGAAGTAAACCATCGCAAAAAAATTGATACACAAGCATCTCAGTCGGTATAGTTTTGCTCAAGGGTATTGATTCAAACGGACTGAGGTAAAAGGGAACGCCATTTTAATTGGAGTTGTGCCCACCACTGAACAAATAACGATCACTCTCGCCTCCGATCATTGCAGTTATTTGTTACGGTTGAAAGATCTTGCGCTCTAACCCCGCTACTAACTGTTTAGGGATGTCGAGGAGACGGGCTGTCATGAAAAGTGCATTTGAATTTATTTTGTAATTAAACATTTGTGGTGAGGACAAAAACGTGGAAAGAAGAAATTTTATAAAGGCTCTCATGGCGATGACCACGCTCACTCCATGGCACGAGAACCTTGCGGCTAGAATATCATCAAAGAGCTTAAATGAGGCACCTGAAAACTTTTTTACAATCAAATATGCCAATAAGCACTTTTGGCTCAAAACCCCTAATGGAGAGCCATTTTTCTCGCTCGGTTTAAACCATTTTGACCCTGCGAGCCTTCGATACCCAGAAAATATTGATATTTGGCGCAACCAATTTGGTGGCAGCACCTTGCAGTGGATCGAAAAATCAATAGTACCCAATCTGCAGGCTTGGGCATTCAACACAATCGGTTGGGTACAAGACGTTACCGTCCGAACGTGGGCACATTCCCGATCTTTTACAGTTGATGAATACCGTGCACTGAACATGCCCTATTGTCACATGCTGCCGTTCACGGAGTCCCATCAGTGGGAGAAGCATACCTTGCATTTTGATTTTTTTAATCCAGAGTGGGTAGAGTGGGTGGAATATGTAGCTCGATCACACTGCGGTGCATTAGCACTTGAGAAAAATTTAATAGGGTATTTCTTCAGCGATTGTCCTACCTGGATACACACCCGCCCCCATAATCAATGGCGAGGACCAATTATTGATCCAAAACTTATGAATACAAAAGCCGGTCAAAAAGCAGTAAGGCAGCTCGCAAAGCAATACTATAAAACTATATATGATGCGATACGTAGGCATGATAAACATCACCTTATACTGGGTGATCGGTATGAGGGAAATGCTCCTATTTCAATGCATGTTATCAATGAAGCATTACCGTATGTCGACATCCTCTCTTTTCAGGACTTCGTGAACCCTTTGGAGACGCTTGAATACTATTTCAAAACCACCGAAAAACCAGTTCTGTTAGCCGACTCAGCAAAAATCAAGTGGGATACCAAGCCAGGAGAAATTTCCGAGAACGATGGCACTTGGTATGCAGAAACTTTGAATAAAGTTTTTAAAAGTCCGGGCTGCGTAGGTTTTCATCTTTGTGGGGCTTTTCATCTTAACAGAGCTCGACGTTATGGTTTACTCGACGAAAGGCAAAACGTGAACAAGGATAATTTAGACACAATCACCATGGCTAATAAGAAGATTACAAACGCCATTCATAGAATTGATTTTTAAATTGAAAGGCTTTTGAAAAAATTTTTGCGTCGTATGTGAAAGCAAAATTATGAGTCAGTGACGTTTGCACTCTCCTTTGACGAGTCACAAGCAATGGTCTTGTCAGCTGAAGACGTGGCATTCTTAAAGGATTGGTATCTTGAGCATATACCCTAGATATTGACAACCATGATGATCAGGATGTGTTCACAGCAAGAGTTGTGCCGTACAAAGACAACAACCAAGTATATCTAAAGGGATGGCCAAGCGATGTCTGATTATTGCTAATGGCTGGTTTGAGTGGCTCAGAACTAACAATTCTAAATAGCCTTATTTCTTTCACATGAATGACAATCTGTTTAGTTTTGCTGGAATCTATACTGAATCTCAGGGAGAGAAGGGCTGTGCAATGATTACCAAAGAAGCAACACATCATTTATCTAAAGTCCATCACAGGATGCCAGTATTAATCGCTGCTGATGACGCTGATAGTTGGCTTTCTGGAGGCGGTGTTTTTGATTCAAAGTTATCTGACACTATAGTTTATTATCCCGTTAGCACCTTGGTAAATTCACCAACAAATAATGATATAACCTGCGTGACATCTTTCTCAGTCAACACACAATAATCTTTGAGTAATCAATGAGAACAAGAACTGGACTTCCCAGGATTTGCTAGACACCAAATAGCGTTAAAATGTAACTCTATGAG
>CAJWCO010000020.1 GCA_913031145.1 uncultured Cellvibrionales bacterium
TATCTGAACGCCATGATCCTAAAACAGTTGGGCGCTCTCTTGCAACTGCTGTGAAAAGATACAAATTGAATCAAGGCTCTGTACATCAACACTGAAAAATGCTATATCGTATCAGAGTCATATACTTAGGGTTTAATCATTAGTAATGACTGTAGAGGATCTAGCCAAAAAATTTGTGATCGCGGTCAGCCTGTATTTTACCGCTTTGGAATTAAATTTTTACTGACTTCTGTCGATCTCTACTTGAGTGATTTGGTGCACTTTATGCGCCAACATAAATGTTGATGCGTCGCATGTGACGTAAATGTAGGCGGACTTTGCCGCTGTAAGACTGGATTTTTGCGAGGAGAATCTATGGACATTGCAACTATTGTCGGGCTGTTAGGTGCGTTTGGTCTGATTTTCGCGTCGATTGATGATATCGGTGCGTTTATTGATACGCCATCTATTCTCATTGTGCTCTGTGGGTCAGCTATGGTGACGATGGCCAGATCCTCCCTAGGTGGTTTTTTGGGTGCGGGTGCGGTTGCAGGAAAATGTTTCATGTACAAGATGGACACGGCGCAAGGCTTGATCGAAACGTTGGTTGAATTAGCAACGATCGCTCGGAAAGACGGCATGATCGCGTTGGAAGGACAGGAATTATCGAACCCGTTTCTAGCGAAGGGCGTTGGTATGCTAGTAGATGGTTCTGAAAAGGATATTATCAAACAGACCCTGGAAAGAGAAAAAGACTCGACCAAAATTCGCCAGATGCTTGGCGCCGACTTATTTGCGGCGTGGGGTGAAGTCGCTCCGGCGATGGGTATGATCGGGACCTTGATTGGTTTGGTACAGATGCTCGGTAATATGTCGGATCCCAAGGCTATTGGCCCGGCGATGGCCGTTGCTCTATTGACCACCATGTATGGTGCCATTCTAGCCAATGTGATCATGTTGCCGTTGAACATGAAGCTGACCGAAATGTGTGGCGTTGAAGAGCAAAATAATGAGCTGATTATAGAAGGCCTCGTTTTTATGGCGGACGGTGGAAACCCCCGAGTGCTCGGTGACTTCTTAGCCGCCTTCTGCGACCCGGCTACGCAGGCGAAACTTGCGGCCGCGGCAGGATAACTGACGCGTCTACGATGGCAGAAGAAAAGGATCAAGCAGCAAGCGAAGAACCCGAACTCGATTGGTGGGAACTGCCGATCGATCCGGGTCCAGAGACTAACGATTGCCCCAAGTGCAAATCGGGCGCTCCCGGGTGGATGGCGACGTTTGCCGATATGGCGACATTATTAATGGCTTTTTTTGTGTTGTTGTTGTCGTTTGCCGAAATGAGTGTTCCCAAGTACAAGCAGATCGCGGGTTCACTTAAAGCCTCTTTCGGAGTTAAGCGCATTGTTCCCACAATTACGATTGAGACGGCCCGAAGTATTGTGGTGGATGATTTTTCGCCAGCAGTGGCCCAACCCACGGTATTTAGAGACGTCAGACAACGCTCTGACGATATCACCATGCGTGAGGTGGTTAAAAAGACCGAGGAAAAAGAAGCTGACTTTGAAACACAACAGGCCTTTCGCTCGCTAGAACAAGTCCTACAAGACGAGATCAATGACGGGCAGGTCATGGTTCTTATGGAAGGAGAACGAGTCGTTGTTGAATTGCAGGCGAGTGACAAAAGCGGTGGCGCAAGTGATGTAGACGTTAGCGACGGCTCGGGCGGACCGATCACTCAGGCAACGCTTGATATCGCAGCGAAAGTGGTAGAAGCGCAAGCGAAGCTGTCGACAGAGGTTGAAGTTCGTCGCCAGAAGCTCGCCAGTGGTGAGCAATCACAGGGGCGCGACAGCCAACCGAGCGCGCTCAAGTCCCCTGGGGGCAAGACCGACAAGCAAAACCAAGATATCGAAGACCAATATCAAAAAGTCAGAGCCGACCTTTCTAAAGATATCCAAAATGGCTTAGTAGAGGTGGAGAAAATTGGCGACCGCATCACTGTGCGTTTGGCGAATCAAGGGTCTTTTATATCCGGAAGTGCCAATTTACGCCCTAACTTTGAAGCTCTTTTAACCCGTGTGGGTAAGTCCTTATCCGCCTCCAAAGGTAAGGTTCGCGTTGAGGGGCATACGGATAACGTGCCGGTCGCCTTCAGCGAGCGGTTTAAATCTAACTGGGATCTTTCAGCTGCTCGATCTGCATCGGTCGCTGAGTTCTTTATCGATCGATCGGGATTTGAAGAGTCGAATATAACCGTAGCTGGATTTGCCGATACGCGGCCAATTGCGGGAAATGATAGCGCGGCTGGCCGTGCACGCAATCGCAGAATTGAGGTTATCGTCGATGGCAAGTAGTCTTTGGAGTGGCGCATAATGGCGGATGAGGAAGAAGCGCTGACTGCGAATGTTGCCGAAGAAGAAGCGCTAACTGCGGATGTTGCCCAAGAAGATGCGCCAATCGTTGATCTTAACGGCAACCTTACGGTATTGGATGAAGAAGGTAATCCTATTGAGCGGGAGGTCATTCAGCATCCGCCCCCCGCCCCCTGTCCACCCTGTAAAAGTGGGGCTCCTGCATGGATGGCGACGTTTGCTGATATGGCCACACTGTTGATGGCCTTCTTTGTATTGCTGCTATCGTTTGCCGAAATGAATGTTCCGAAGTACAAAGAAGTTAGCGGCTCAATGAAAAACAGTTTTGGCGTGCAGCGTATTGTTCCGACGGTTGAGCCACCAAAAGCCAAGAGCATTATCGCTAAGCAGTACAAAAGAGCCAAGGTTGATCACACCACATTAAATGTCATTCAAGAACAAACGACGGATCAGGAACAAGCGGACGATCCGCTTTTGAAAGACACTGTAAAGTCTCAAGACTTCGATACTAATTCTGACGTAGAGACTCTCAAAGAGACCATGGCAAAAGAGATTGCGCGCGGTAAAGTTGAAGTGCGTGTCGAAGACAACCGTCTTGTGGTTAAAGTTATCTCAAAAGTGAATAGCGGTGAAGACGGCGAACTAGAAAAAAGTAAGTCGGGCGCTCAGGTCTCGCAGGACGACTTGGAGGTGTACGCGAAGATTGCTGCTGCGCAGGCTCAGGTGGAATCTGTCGTCCAAGTGGAGCAGGGGTCGCCCGACAACGCTGCAGAAAACCTCTCTGGCATGTCTGATACGCAGCGTAAAAGAGCGATGGACGACCAGTTCGAACGAATCCGTATGAACTTGTCTAACGAGATCACTAAGGGCCTAGCTGAAGTAGAGCGAGACGGTGATAAAATTATTGTCCGCTTGGCAGAGCGAGGTTCTTTTCGAAGCGGCTATGCAGATTTGCAAGAAGGCTTTAAGCCGTTACTCAGAAAGGTTGGCAATTCGATCAGCGAGTCTGGCGGGCTGATCACTATCGAGGGCCATACCGACAATGTGCCAATGGCCTTCAGTGAGCGGTTTCGGTCAAACTGGGATCTTTCGGCTGCCCGTTCAGCAGCCGTAGCAGACTACTTGCTCGACAATTCGAACGTTGCCGAGGGCCGAGTCACAATAACCGGTCTCGCTGATACGAAGCCAATACAGACCAACACAACCCCCGAGGGGCGCGCTAAAAATCGCCGGATAGAAGTGGTCATTGACGGAGGGTGATCGTCAGTAGGATACTCTTTTGGCGGAGCGTGTCGGCATCTGTTAGCGGCGGAGAGTAGTTATAAGTACGCAACATGAAGCCGCTAAATGGTCGTTAAAGGGCAAGACCGCGCATTATCAACAAACCTCTCATAACGTCGACAACCTGTCTGGTACGCGTTATGACACACCGAGGGCGCGCGCATTGCACTCCGCTCCCATTGCACACTTTGTCATGAACGCGACCTTACTCAACGTCATGTTTTTTTCGTTTTTTCTTCAACGATGTCGTCGAAGTCTTGTTGTTCAGCAATAGTTTCAAAGATCACCTGTGCGTGCGCCTCGGTGATTTTAAAGCGGCTGCGCAAATCCTCAATATGGTCGGCTTCTTCTTCAGTAATAATCCCATCAGCCATCGCTGCGTTGACCTCGGCCTCAAAGATCGCTTCTCGCCGGGCCATTTGATTCGAGAACGCAGACGCGACGATTCCAGTGAGGAGCGCCACCGCGCAGACGCCCATCAAGGCCGTGAATGCACCCACCATCTTTCCGATACTGGTCACCGGCGAAACATCACCATAACCCACGGTCGTCAACGTGATAATCGACCACCACATCGTGTGCGGTATTGACCTAAAGTGCTCTGGTTGTGCCTCGTATTCTGCTAGATACATCATTGAACTCGACAGAAAAAGGGCAATGGCCATCAAGTAAAGGGCGGCTATAAAGGACTGTCGTTCCTGATAAATAGCCGAAAATAGATCTTCCAATGCCGTTGAGTAGTGTGAGATCTTTAGCAGTCGCAACAATCGAAGAACTCGCAACCACCGAAGATCAGTCCCCGGGAAGACATAGGGTAGGATACTGGGCAGAATCGCCGCTAAATCGATGATGCCAGTAAAGCTAAATACATAGCTCGCTCGACGTCCAGACGCGGTTTTATGTTTGTTCTTTCTGTCAGCCGGCATTGACCAAATTCGTAACAAATATTCAACGGCAAAGATAACCACTGAGAATATTTCGAAGTAGAAAAAGTGCTGCTGGTAATTTGCACCGATGGACTCAACGGACTCAAGACAAACGGCGACAAGATTAAGAAAAATCAACAAAGACAAAAAATAGTCACAGATGAGGCTGATCTTGTCATTGCGATCCCCTTTGCTTAGGATTTGAAATAACCTATGTTGCATGGATTCCATCGTCTTCGAACTCCGTTGGATTATAATTTCTGGCTAATGATAGCGTACTAAGAGCGTATCACGTAATTTTACGCTATGAGCATGGCTTGCTGTCAAGATATACGAGTGGGGCAGTCGCAGAGTGTAGCGCGCAGTTGATGATTTCTTGCATCGGCGTAATCTTATAGGACGTTGGATAGAAGAAAACTTTTTGCGTCACACCATGAAGCGATACTTTTGCTTGAGCGAGCGAATCTTTCAGCTTACAAGATCTGTTACGTTCACCGCGTCGGGACGGAATTCGCTCAGAAAATGGTTCACTTGAGTCACCTGTTCATTGTGCGCAAGAGATGACGAGCGGGTGTGATGTGGCGTTTGGTGCAGTGCGATGAATTGGTGAAAGAACAGACAGTCAGTCGTAGGATTTGCGCTAATGCTGTCAGCACGACTGCGTGCAGTCTCCAAGCTCACCCCTTGGGTAGGGTTGGCTTCTGATGCCTCATATAACCACGCGACTTTCTCTGCGAAGTTTGACTCTACTGCGCTGGTCTTGCTCTGCGCTATTTTTAAGTCAAAAACGCTCTGGGGTTTTGATCCCAGAGCGTTTTTGATTGAAGCAAAAATGGTGTTCATACAAAGTTAGCTACGAAGCCATTGCTCTGTTTTCATCTTTCAACAACGAAGGCAAAAGCGTCCAAGCTGAACTAATTTCTTCCATTAGACCTTTGACCTCACGAACGGCCTCGATGTCGTTGTATAGATTTGCCTTGATCAAACGACGCAAGCAATAGTCATACAACTCACTCAGATTACGAGCCAACTCGGCACCTTTCTCGAAGTCTAGTGAACCCTGCAAGCCAATAATAATGTTACTAGCTCGGTAGAGTGCATCACTCTTCTCTTTTATTGCCTTGCGCGCCAGATGACCTTCGGCGGCTGATAGAGAATCAATCAGTCCGTCAAACAGCATTTGAATCAACTGAACACCATCAGCATATGGAACTGCTGATGACACATTCACATCCTGGTAGGCATTCAGTGCTTTGGCGTGTCTTTTCATTATGTGGAACTCCTCGGTTTTTACAGCTACTACTGATGTAATAGTAATATCGTCGAGAAGTAGGATTTCTTTAATAAATAGTTGAATTATATTTACTGGAAGTTGCTTCGTCTGGCATGTGCGGATAATGGTAGGAACGAATCTCGGTGACTCGGCCTGTGACCGGCCGGTTTTAGAGGTTTGGCTATCGTTTCGGCGTCATAATTGGACAAGATTGATAAGCGCTACTAAGGCAGACATCGGCTAGTTTCATGGCTTCTGCGATCTCAGCGTCGTCGAGTAGGAGCCTTGATTGATCTCCGACATCGTCGCTATCAGCCTTTCCATTGCGCTTGGCCACTTCGCTCCATGCAAGTGCCTTGAGTGGCTCTGGATCGCCTATTTCCCCTGCTTGGAGCATAAAGGCATACATGAATTGAGCGCTGGCATATCCTTGTTGAGCTGACTTTAAGTACCAAGTCTTGGCAAAGGTGTAGTCAATTGAGACCCCTTGCCCGTAGTGGTAGCAAAGTGCGAGCATGTATTGCGAATCAGCGAGGTCTTGTTGAGTCGCTAGTTTGAACCACTTTACTGCTTCACGATAATTCTGTTTGGTTCCATATCCCTGGTAATAGAGCATGCCGATATTGTGCTGGGCCTCTGCAAGACCTTGATCAGCGGCAAGCCGGTACCAGCGCATGGCTTCGCTGTAGTCTTGAGGAACGCCGAACCCTTCTTCATGGAGATGACCGATATTATTTTGTGCTTCGGCAATTCCTTCATTCGCCATCGACACCCATGCCCGCATGGCGGTGGCATAATGCCCGCGGTTTAATGCGCTTACGCCCGCTTTGAAGGAGTCACTGAAAGCGAGCGAGCTGGCTACACTGGTCCCCAGTAGAACCCATAACAGACAAATACGGATCATAGTTGCTCCTCAATTGGGCCATAAATATAGCAACAACGGCACCTTTAAGACAGAGCAATCGTTTTAATCTCTCTCGATCGTTCGCGCTTGATTTTGAATTTCAATTACGGCTTGAAATAACTCACCCTCAGGAATACTGCCAGACATAATATTTTTCTGTCTGGACACGACAGGCAGACTTTCACCGACAAACTCGCCAACTTTGACCATGGCTTCTTTTAGATTATCATCGTTATACAACACGATTGGATCTGTATCCATAAAATTGCCGACAGGTCTTTCACCACACTCTATGGCTTGATAGATCGACAATTTTCCGAGCAAGACATTCTGTTCGTCTAATACATAGGCTTCAGTGTGCTGTCGTTTCTCCATTTCAGCCCGCACTTGATGGCCGGGCTGGACCAATTCGGCGCGCACGAAGTCGGTCTTTGCGAATGGTTCTAGAACTTGGTGTTCGAGTGCGATGACTTCGCGTCCTTTCACAAGGTCAATACCGCGATCAAGCAGTTGACGGTCAAAAAACGAGTGACCAAACAACCGATGCGTTATAAGACTGCACACCATCACCGCAATCATCGCCGCGACCGCATACTCATAGGATTGCGAAAGCTCCAATACGATTAGCACGGCGCTGAGCGGTGCGCCGATCACTGCGGCGCTAACGGCTGCCATTGCGGCAACGGTAACCACCGAGGCCACGTCGTCAAAACCAAACGCCGACAGTAAAGCGGTTGACAAAGCGCCGGCGGCTACACCAATAAATAGGGCCGGTGAAAAGACACCGCCGAAAACCCCAAATCCGACACATGCCGATGTCATAACAATCTTTGCAATGAGTACGGTCACCAGTAGAGGTACAAGATATTGTCCAGCGATCATTTCGTTGATGCTGGGAACTCCCAAGCCGAGGGCTTGCGGCACCCACATTCCGATTACTCCACAGATGGTAGCGCCAATGAAGGGCAGGGTCATTGGCGGCACCGACAGTGAGCCTGCCACTTTTGTGGCGTAGCGCAGTGACCACATAAAGGTAATAGCGACTAACGCAAATAAAGGAGAAAGCACAATTAAAAACGGAACGACCTCAGCAAGCGCAGGTGCGGTTGCCGATATTTTAAATGCAACCGTGTGAGGAAACAGGTACCCACTTACGGTGCTCGCCATAATTGACGCAACGGTTATGGGCGCGATAGCACGCACAGAAAAGTGCCGCAAAATCGCTTCGTGCGCAAAAATAATACCAGCAATTGGCGCATTAAAACCTGCAGATACAGCTGCGGCCACACCGCACCCTAAATAAATTTCTCGAGGTAATCGGTTGAATCCCATTCGCTTACGAAGTTGCAGTCTTGAAATGATAATGCCCATCGTTGCCCCAAAATGTACAATCGGTCCGTATTGACCCACCGAAGCGCCGCCACTCACTGACGCGAACGCTGCCAGCGTCGAGGCGAGGCCCTGCTTTACATTAAAAGGTACATTTAACTGGTGGACGGCGTACATTGAATCTGCGGGGCCTGCCCATTTAGCGATGCCAAAAGTTTTCTTGATCGCGATGACTGCGCCGGCGGCTAGCCACAGAAAAATTAAGCTGGAAAACGACACCTCGTGGCTACCAAGCGTTACATTAAACATGTCCGAACTCAGTCGTTGTTGGCCGAACCATTGAACGCCTATCACAAACAGATTCGACACCACGGCGAGGCTGACGCCAATGAGCCCACCCACCACAAAAATAATAAAAACTTCGGCAATAGCTTCTTTAATTTTATTCATTTTAAAACCTTTAAGGCGATTTAAGGAGTCTCTAGGTTTAGCTTATATATGAAGAGTAAATTGGTCAAAAAATGATTCTATATTATTTATAAGTATAGGACTGTCGGAAAAATGACGCTTTCTCGACGTTGGTGTACGTCAGGGTTATTGAAGCGAACGCTAAATCCCATTAGACTGAGGACTTATGACGTGTTATTAAAGTCCTACAACGCATTATTATTCTACATAACTGGCTGTAACGATAGATTCTGGTTTCAAGGAAGAACTGGAAATCATGGGCATAAGGACTTCGTTGAGACGATGTAGTGCAGAATTTGAAAACAATAGTAGGGCGCAGTGCTGAGATAAACGAACTTCGTGCTCTCATCAAGGTAGTGGGTCCTAGTGACGCGACTGCGCTGATACTAGGTGACAGTGGCACAGGCAAAGAGCTTGTAGCGCGTGCGTTGCACGACTGCTCTGAACGTGCGGCCGAACCTTTTATTCCGGTTAACTGCGGTGCAATTCCGCGCGAGTTGCTTGAAAGCGAATTATTTGGTCATCGTAAAGGCGCTTTCACGGGTGCCATCTCCGACCGAAAGGGTAGATTCGAGCTCGCTAGCGGTGGCACATTATTCCTCGACGAGATCGGGGACATGTCAATGGATCTTCAGGTTAAGCTACTGCGAGTCTTGCAAGAGCGTATTATCGATCCCGTGGGCACGACGCAGGGTATGGCGATCGATGTTCGTGTGATTGCGGCGACGCACAAAAACGTTGAATTGCTGATCGACAAAGGAGAGTTCAGAGAGGATCTGTATTATCGACTCAACGTCATGCCCATTGAGATCAAAGCTCTGTACGAGAGGAAAGAAGACATTCAGCCATTGATCGAGCATTTTGCGGTCATGCACGCAAAGCGCCGGCAAAAACCGATAACTTTTGCGGCTTCTTCGATGGAACTTTTTATGGGTTATAACTGGCCGGGAAACGTGCGTGAGCTGTCTAACTTAGTGAATCGTTATTCCGCTCTTTATCCGGGGCAAGCGGTTGATTTCCGCAATGTACCCGCAAGCATGTTGCCGCCCGGAATTCGTCTTTTAGCCAATAGCGAGTCAGTCGATCAGTCGACGGCCATGCATGTTGCCAGCGGTCAAGGCGCCTTTAACTTCGAGAAACACCCCGATGGGCAGGCCGCAGTGCAAAGTCCAGAATCGGTCAATAGGGCACCTCAATCTGACACTGGCGCCGACGTTACCCCGATGATAGACGACACCGTTCGTGTTATTTCGATGGCTCAAAGCTGGGATTCTTTCCCAGAACAGGGCCTGCCACTCAAACAACACATGGTTGATATTGAACGTAGCCTTATTCAGCAAGCGCTCGATAAAGCGCAAGGAAATGTTTCAAAGACGGCTCGATTACTCAATGTGCAGCGCACAACACTCATAGAAAAAATTAATAAATACGGCCTTACAAGCGTTTAGCCCGTTAGTTTTACCCTTCAGTTTAATCGGCAAGAAGCGGTAATTTTCCGAATTCTTTGTGCTCAGAAAAATATTTCTTTTGCTCTTTCTGGGTGTATTTGATCCCACGAACGACCTGTCAGATTGCCGACTGTTTATCGGGTGGCAACCGTATGTCTGAAGATTGCCGCTGGCGGATAACTGACAGTTCTTTGCCACTCTCTTTGCAACCTCATGATACAAAACGACTAATTTTTTTGGCATATATATTGCTTTACTCAAGTAGAAGCGGCAAAAATTTTAACCCTCACAAAGAGAAGGTAAAAAAGTGGCAAATTTGAATAACATACCGATGCTTTGGATCGACCCAGTTGATAGGCTCAATGATCCGCAGCGACAAGCGTTTATGGACAAGGGTTTTGATTTAATCATTGGGGACTCTCTCGACATCGATGATGAGGCGTTTACGTCAGCCGAGATTGTTGTGGTGCGCTTATCAAAGTGTGCGACTGCACTCAAAGAGTTGCAAATCAAGCTTGTCTCTCTAGGCTCTCCCGCTAGAGTGATTACGCGTGTTGCTCGCGATTTATTCGAATTAGGTATTGAAGCAGTTCGCCAGGGTGCGTTGACGGCAGTTCCGTCTGAGCAGCTGGCGCCCGCTGAATGGCGGCACATTGTGGATACCAATGTCTCTGATCCAAAAACGGACACGAGTGCGTTTGTTTTTGCCGATCCGGTTAGCCGTAATCTTCTAGCTTTGGCGGAGCGGGTGGCGCGAGTCGATGTCACAGTGTTGCTAACAGGCCCCACCGGCGCGGGCAAAGAGGTGTTGTCGCGAATCCTTCACGATGCGTCCCCCCGTTATGATGGGCCCTTCGTAGCCTTCAACTGCGCAGCGATGCCAGAAAATTTAGTGGAAGATATGTTGTTTGGGCACGAGAAAGGATCTTTCACCGGCGCGTCTAAAATTCAACAAGGTCTTTTTGAGCAAGCGCAGGGCGGCACCATTTTTCTGGACGAAATTGGAGAGATGTCTTACAGCATGCAAGCGAAGCTACTGCGTATCCTTCAAGAGCGTTCGGTAGTGCGCCTTGGCGGGCAAAAGTCGATTGCATTAGATATTCGAGTGATCGCTGCAACTAACCGGAATTTAAAACAGGCAATCGCAGAGCACCGCTTCAGAGAAGATCTATATTTTAGATTGAGCGCATTTAAATTGTCTCTTCCGCCGCTGAGTGAGCGACCCCTAGATATTCTCCCGTTGGCCGAGCAGTTCGTGGCTCAGCAAAATACGACGGGGCATCCAACACAAATCAGCCCGGCCGCACAACAGCGGCTCATATCTTACCCTTGGCCTGGAAATGTTCGCGAGTTGCAGAACGTGATCGTCCGCGCAATGGTACTCTCTAATCAGCGGTCGATCGAGTTGGAGCACCTGTTGTTCGATGATCTCCACATTAATGATCAATATGTTGAACAACCCCCTCAGTATATTTCACAAAATGATCGGTCTCGCAACTGGACGCAGGGTAGCCCTTATCATAACCCGCCGCGAACCCCGTTTGCGTCGAGAGATGGGCGCTCTGAATCGTATGGATCTGCCCGACCTTCCAACCCGGTCGTAGCGCCAGTAAATGCGCGCTCTGTACTGGACCACGCTGTTCAGCAGAGTGAGTGTCAGGCCATTATGGAAGCGCTCGATTCATCGCGCAGTCGGGATGAGGCAGCGGATAAGCTCGGTATTAGCCCGCGTACCCTGCGACATAAACTCCAAAAGTTGCGTGAGCAGGGAATTAATGTAACCAGAGCTTACGCGCGATAAGGAGCGAACCCATGAATCCAACGAATATCGGTAATATTGAAGCGGTACTCAGCCAAATTCGCAACTACCAAGCGCAGGCGCAAGACGGTGTTAATACTAATCCGTTTGATCAAAATCAGGGTGTCGAAAAAGCAGGATTTGCAGACGCGGTTAAAGGGGCTATTCAAGAGGTTAACGGCACTCAAATGCGTTCCAAAGAGTTAAAAACTGCTTATGAGATGGGCGAGGATGTGCCCTTGACAGATGTGGTGATTGGCATGCAGAAATCGTCTTTGGCGTTTGAAGCTACTTTGCAAATTCGTAACAAGGTACTAAAAGCATATGAAGATATTCTTCATATGCCCGTGTAGTCCTTAAGTCGTTAAAAAAGAGAACTAGATTATGGCAACTGCAGCAGAGCCAGGCACTGACTTAGTTGCCAACTCCCCAAACGCTGGCGCCGTCGTGGCTGCTGGCCAAGCTCCCGCAAATTCCAGCATGATGCCCGTCGTTTCGAGCGACGGAATCTCCCTACCGAAAGTGACTGAAATTCTTGCGCAACCGGCAGTTCGCAAGGCCATGCCGGCAATTATCACACTGCTTACGATAGTCGTTTTTCTGATTGCCTATTCACTTGCCAAAGAACCTCCGTATCGCTCGTTATACCCCGGGTTGTCTGAGGCAGATCGACAGGCAGCATTCGAAGCCCTCGCTAATGCTGAGTTTGACGTTAAAATTAACAGTGAAACCGGTGATTTGACGATCTCGGACGAGCGTTATCACGAGGCACGGATCTTCCTCGCCTCACGGGGTCTTCCGAAAGAGGGTTCGGCGGGAGGGATGGGCTCGCTCAGTGAAGACGCATCGATGACAACCAGTCAGTTCATGGAGCAAGTACGTTATATTTCGGCGATGGAGCAGGAACTCGCACGCAGTGTAGAGCAGATCGCGTCCATACAGAGTGCTCGCGTGCACCTGGCAGCGCCCAAGCAGAGTGTATTTGTTCGCAACCGAACGCCCGCTAAAGCATCGGTTGTCGTGAGTCCTTTTCCCGGACGTATCATTTCACATTCGCAAGTCGAAGCCATCATTCATATGGTTTCATCGAGTGTTCCGTATTTGGCCACAGACGACGTGGTAGTGGTTGATAAGCGCGGTAAATTATTAACAGATGCGAATAAAGCGTCGTCGAATCGGCTAAATTCTGGGCAGATGGAGCACCAACAGAGTATTGAGGAAACCTACCGTAGCCGCATAGACGCGTTGTTGGCCTCTGTAGTCGGCGCAGACAATGTCCGCTCTGAAGTTGATGTGAGTATGGACTTCACAGAGACCGAGGCCACCTACGAAGAATATGACACGAACGGAAAGGGTGTGGTTCCTCGCTCTGAAATTTTAACGTCAGATTCGAATGTGACGCAGGCAGCTTTTGGAATTCCCGGCTCAGCGTCAAATTCAGCTCCCCCCGCAAGTGTGGGTGTGGTTGATGGGCAGGTAAGCGACGAAGTGTCTGGTGCCAAAGACGGCACATCCAGCACGCGACAAACACGTAATTATGAATTGGACCGCGCTGTCAGGCATGTGAAGCAGCGCGGCGGTACGATCAAACGCATTTCTGTTGCGGTGATCATAAACCAACGTGTCGCAGCGCCGGCCCCGCCGGCCCCACCCGTGGTTGTCGAAGGCGAAGAGGTTCCTGCAGAAGCTCCTGCACCTGTTGACCCTGGTCCGGTACTCGACCCCTTCACGGACGCAGAGTTGGAGCGTTTTACTAACCTTGTTAAGGGCATTGTCGGCTTTGAAGAGGTGCGTGGAGACACAGTAACCGTCGTGGCGGCAGCGTTCGAGAAGCCTGTGCCGGTCGAAAGTTTGATTAAGTGGTATGAAAACGCGCAAGTGATGAGCACGGCAAAAAGTTTGGGCGCGGCCCTCACCTTTATTGTCTTACTATTTGTTGTCGTCAGGCCAGTATTGAAATCTTATCTGCCGCAGGTTGAGGTTGTGGAAGACTCCAAAGTGGCTCGCCGTCAGGATGGCGAACTAACCGATGAAGAATTGGCAATGATTCAGGAAGAAGAGCCCGAATCACTCGATGACATTAAGGCTAAGTTAAAGCCTAAGAAATCTACCATTTCTGCAGATATGTTGGATACTGCGAACAGTTACGATGATAAAGTCGCGCTGGTTAGGTATCTGGTTGCCGAAGACGCTGGGCGGGTTGCTAACGTAATCCGTAAAATGATCAAAGCGACTTAATTATCAACACATTGTCCATAATTTTGGGCGCCCAGGAGACACGCAATGGCTGACGCAGCAATTGAAGAAGAAGGTGGGATGTCGCAAAAAGTCAAAGACGAATTAGCCGTCTTGACCAGTACCGAGCGTGCTGCCGTTATTACGCTTTTATTGGGCGAACAGCAAGCTGCAGATATCATTCGATTTCTAAATCCTCGCGAGGTGCAGGCTCTCGGCGCAGCTATGGTTAGCGTGGCCGACTTGTCGCAAGAAACAGTCAATTACGTTTTGGATGATTTTGTTGTCACCATTAAAGCGCAGACAAATCTGGGTCTGGGCAATAACGATTACGTTGAAAATGTACTGAAGCGGGCTCTTGGCGAAGACAAAGCCGCCACTGTTTTGGGCCGAATTCTACCCGGTGCTTCGAGTAAGGGGCTGGAAATTCTTCGCTGGATGGACGCTCGCTCTATTGGCGAAATGATCCGCGACGAGCATCCGCAGGTTGTGGCAATTATTTTGTCTGTTCTCGAATTTGACGTTGCCGCAGATGTCTTAGGCTTTTTGCCTCCGGACGGTCGCGCCGAAGTCATGCAGCGTGTGGCGAGTTTAGAAACCGTCCAGCCGTCAGCGATGGAAGAATTAGAAGGTATTATGAAAGAGCAGTTCAGCTCCAGCTCATCGGCGAAATCGTCCAGTATGGGAGGTGTGCCGACTGCTGCGAAGATCATGAACTTTGTCAAGGTCGATATGGAAAATGCCATCATGGAGGGAGTCTCTACTCTCGATGAGAACTTGGCGCTAGCGATTCAAGACAACATGTTTACTTTTGATAACTTGGCAGCTGTTGATAACCGAGCGATACAGGTGCTCATGCGAAATATCGAAAATGACCAGCTTATGACCGCCTTAAAGGGCGCTGACGAAGAAACCAAAGAGAAGTTCTTGGGTAATATGTCGCAACGCGCGAAGATTATGTTCCTCGACGATATGGAAGCAAAAGGTCCAATCCGTATTACTGATGTGGAAATTGCACAAAAAGACATTATGCGTACCGCGCGCAAACTGTCCGACTCGGGTGACCTTGTACTTGCAGGTCGAGGGGACGATTTTGTCTAATTTTTCTTCAGTCAGTTGGCGGCTTAACGACCTACTCGTTGCTGATAAGAAAGCTAAAGAATTTGCTACCGCTGGCTGGAATGACCCTGAGCAAAGTGCCAAGGTGGCCCCACTGTTTGAGGAATGGTCGCCTACCGTCGTTGATTTGGCGGAATTGGTCGATAGTGAAGTGCTCGACGCACCCGATGACGCTCTCGATGATCCTATGGATGCGGGAGAGCAGGCGCCTGAAGCTCCTGACGAAGGGGTCCCTACGAATGCTGACGTTGTAGCCGACTCTAATGCGGCACTAGAAGAAGCTCAAGCCGCTGCCGTCTATGCAGAGGAAGCGCTGCAAGAAGCAAAGCGCGACGCACATCAAGAAGGCTATGAGAAAGGGCGCTCCGAGTCAGTGGCGCAATACCAAAAATCAAAAGATGAATTGGACCGGCTCGTCGGTTCATTGCGCACTGCCCAGAGTGATATGACAGCGTTTTATCACCCCTTAAAGAAATTAGCTTTGCACGTTGCGCAACAACTCGTTCGGGGCGAGCTCTCATTGTCATCATCTGCCGTAGATCGACTGATCAAATCGGTGCTCGACGATATTGAGGCGCAAGGAGAGGGCCCCATTTTAATTTACCTGCATCCAGCAGACCGCGATAATATCAGTGATGTCATCTACGACGAGTTCAGTAATATTGACTTGAGAACCGATCGCAGTTTGTCTCAAGGTAGCGTTAAAATTTCTATCGACGATACAGCGATAGAAGATTTGATGGAGCAACGCTTAGAGCGATTATCGGAGCAAATTTTAGGCTTTTCTGCACCTATGGATACAAGAGAGACTCGACAGCAGTTCCCGAACCAGGTTGAAGAACGAGCGGTTGAAGGTGCGGTGGTGAGTTCTGATGCTGCTGAGGTTTTCGAGGCCGACGAGGAACCCTTTGACGCCGTGGACTTGGATGCCGTTGAGTCAGACTCCGATGTTTGATTTCTCGGAGCAGGTCGACGACCTTGTTGCGCAGTCCCGAGTCGTCAGCGCTTCAAGAAGTGGAAAGTTAGTGCGAGTGGTCGGTCTGACCCTCGAGGCGAAAGGTATTATGGCACCACTCGGTGCGCATTGTCAGGTTGAAAATCTTGATTATGGAACCCTCGTCGATGCTGAAGTGGTCGGTTTTCATGACGACATTTTATATTTAATGCCATTCACGGATCCCGGTGGTCTGGGCCCAGGAGCGCGGGTCTGGGTTCGCTCAAATCACTCGAAGGCGGGCCTCGGCGATGCTCTTTTGGGGCGTGTCATTGACGGTGTCGGTAAACCCTTAGACGGCATGGAGCCGTTAGCTTACACCGACTATTTGAGTCTTGAGGGCTTGCCGGTCAATCCTATGGAGCGTGGCTTTATTGATACCGTGCTCGACACCGGTATTAAGGCGATTAACAGCTGTTTGACTGTAGGGCGAGGCCAGCGGTTAGGGCTAGTGGCGGGGTCTGGTGTCGGTAAGAGCGTGCTATTGGGAATGCTGACCCGTAATACGGTTGCCGATGTTGTGGTCATTGGTTTGATCGGAGAGCGAGGCCGGGAAGTCCAAGAGTTTATTCAGCACACACTGGGTGCCGAAGGCTTAGCAAAATCCGTGGTGGTTGCTGCGCCCGCTAATATTTCTCCGGTGCTTCGCCTCAAAGCGACTTTTTTGACGCATCTCATTGCTGAATACTTCCGAGATCAAGGCAAAAATGTCTTAATGCTCTGTGACAGCTTGACTCGGGTTGCGCATGCGCAGCGTGAAATAGGATTGGCCATAGGGGAGCCTCCTACGGCTAAAGGGTACCCTCCTTCCGTGTTCGCTCTATTGCCTAAATTAATCGAACGCGCTGGCGTCGGTCGGCACGGCTTCGGATCTATCACGGCTGTTTACACGGTTTTGGCGGAAGGCGATGATCGCTCAGATCCTGTTGTAGATATTGCTCGGGCTTCTTTAGATGGTCAAGTCATGTTGTCTCGAGTATTGGCTGACGCGGCACACTACCCAGCCATTGATCTTGCGGGGTCCATCTCGCGCGTTATGCCTAGTTTAACGAGTCCCGAGCAGCTTAATTCGGCGAACAGATTTCGTCGGCTTTGGACATTGTATCAACAGAATATAGATTTGATTCAAGTCGGGGCCTATGAGCCCGGCACCAACCCAGATCTTGATGAGGCGATTAAGATTCGGCCCGGTATGGAGGCGTTGTTGCAGCAGACTAGCATTGAATCTGTCTCTCTCGCTGATTCACAGCTGTTTATGAATCAACTGACCGGAGCGCAGATATCGTGAAGTCTGTGTGGGAAGTCCTTTTGTCGAAGGCTGAACGCGAGGTGCGTATTGCGCAACAGAAACTCGCCGATGCTCAGCAAAAGAAAAATCTTGCCGATGAGCGCAAAATCAAGTTAGCCGACTTGCTAGTCGAGTACAGTACTCAACTGCGCTCGTTGCAGCTACGGTCGCACCATACGGGTGAGGTCCACAACTATCAGCAGTTTATCGCCCAGTTGCAGGCGATGCAGGTGCGCTCAAAGCAAGAAACGACTGTGCTCGAAGAAAACTGCGCGGTGGCCCGAAAAGCAATGCTGTTAAAAGAGCATGAGCGAATGAAGCTTGAGATGCTTGCGGAACGAGAGCGCGAAAAATTCGAATCAGAAATGTTGTATCGAGAAAATAGAGAGATAGAAAGTAGCGCACTACAACAATTCAATTTCAAAGAGCGCATCTAATCTAGTCAGCCCCGCAATTCAATTGGCATGTGTTTTGCTACCCTTCACGTAATGATCACGCAATTTGCAGGGGAAGTTACGTAATGTCCGAGATTCCAAATTCGTCGATAAGTGCTGGCAGCCCAGTCATGCTAGACATCTCGCCAGTTACTGGAGCACCAGAAACGACGTCTCTCGAAGGTTTTTCCGCGGCGTTGAAAACGCAAGCTAAAGGTCATGTGGTTGCCGAAGGTGGCAAAGCGTTGCCAGAAGGCGGCGATCAACATTTACAAAGTCGTCAACTTCAGGGTGGCACGCGAATTAAGGTGTCGGGAGACGAGCCTTCCGACGAAGGGTTAGCGCAATTCGCTTTGTCGCAGGGCATGGACCCTAGAGCGATACTGTTGCTCAAAGGTGCAGAAGCGGGGTCGATTGTACCAAAGGTGGCGGCTCTAACATCGACCGCCGGATCTTCTGGACCTTCTGGACCGTATAAAATTATGACGCCTCGTGACGCGAGTGAGATGGCTGCGTCGATTACGCGTGCAGCGCATCCATCGTCGTTGTTAGTGACGGCAATGGAAACTCATGCGCTGTTGGACCAGCCGGCGTTACAGCAGGGAAATCTGCAAGAGCCGAGCACAGACGATGCGGCAGAACTGCAGGCACAGACTACGGATGCTGACAGCGGCTCCGACGAGTCAGTTTTAAGTGATGGGCATTTATTAGCGGCCCACACCATGTTAGTGGGCGGCGAGATGAACCGTGCTGCTCAAAAGCTTGAGCTATCGATGCATGATTCGGGCGCCCAATCAGCGAAGGTGAACGTTGCGGCTGGGCAAGACAGAAATTTGACGGGAGGGGTCGATGCTCAGGCCAGTGTAGCGAAACTGCCACAAGAAACTCAATCGGCTATCCTGAATGCGGCGGCTCTAGGGTTGACAGCAAAGGCCGTAAAACCGCTGGAGACAACGCCAAAAGTTAAATTGGATACCGCCGTTAAAGGCTCATCGGGTATGATTTCGTCCGCTCCGGCGTCCATACAAGGGTCGTCTGGCGATACCAAAGACATTTTGGCTCAACTTCACGTGCGGGCCGCTACCTCGCCCGGTGGAACTTCAGTAGATGTGTCGGGTCATCAATTTAAGTCCGCGGTCGCGCAGGACGTGCTAGCAAAAAATAGTCAAAGAAAAAACCCTGATGACAGCGCAGGTAAAGTCACGGTTGCTAAGTTCGACGAGGTTTTAGTAGAGCGCTTGAGTGCGAATAGCGAACGCACCGCCGTGATCAAGATGCCGCCAATTAATCTGGCGAGCGCGGTGGCTGAGCAAGGAATGATTAATCTGGGAAGTTCGGCGACGGCCCCTGTTAATCCGGCATCAGCAATGTCGGCTCCAGTGATTACTGCGCCGATGACATTGGAGGGCTCACCGGTAGGCACCTCGTCGCAACATATCGCTGCGGATGGAAGTGTTGAAGACCGTGCGCGCGAGCTATTGCGGCGTCAAGATGTTCAGAGTCAGCTTTCTCAGAGGCTTTCACAAGCGCTCGGGCAGCGGTTGAGTGCGCAGATTGAGCGCGGATCGTGGCGTGTTGAAATGGATCTTCATCCAGCTTCGATGGGCCGAATCGAAGTTCAGTTAGAGATGCGAAATGGCGAGCTAGAAGCCAACTTTTTAAGCTCAAACCCGGCGACACGTGAACTGTTACAAGAGAGTATGCCCAGATTAAGAGAGATGTTTGAGCAATTTGGCACGAATTCTGCTTATCTGGGTTTAGGGTCTGGTAATCGAGGACAATCTGACGGAAACTCGGCATCTTCGAATGGCGATCCTGATGCTCAGGGCTCCGGCGATGACGTACCGAGCACGAACATGGCTCGCAAGCCAGTTTCTGACGATGGGTTAGACGTCTTAGTGTGATAGTATCTAACCTATGGTAGAAGATTTATATAGAGGATTTAGCAATGGCTGATGAAGTTGTAGAAGAAGAAGGGGGCGGCAAAGGCGGGCTGATTAAAATTATCTTGCTCGTTGTCGGGATACTTCTGTTGGTAGCGATCGTAATTGGTGGCACACTTTTCTTATCTGGGTTTTTTGAGGCAGACGAGGAAGCTGCAGCGGAAGCTGCTGTTGCCGCGCTAGAGGCGATTGCCTCCGAAGAAGCGGCGGCTGCTGCTGCCGCGCTGGCAGGACCCGATCGTGTGAAAGTGGATTCGCCGGAGTTGACGCGGTACGAGCAGACCTACTTTGAGATTGAGTCAGAAATGACGTCAAATCTAACCAATTCGCGTAAAGTGATGCAGGTGAAGGTCTACATCATGACGCATTATGATGAGCGGGTGATTGCTCATATGGAAAAACATGATTTTCCGATTCGTTCTGCCCTCATGAGGATTATGGCGTTAAAGTCGGAGCAAGATCTGAACCGAGCTACGTTCCGAGAAGAGTTAGCTGAAGAGTTTAGGTTAGAGATAAACTCGCTTCTGGAAGGACTCGAAGACTTTGGCGGTATCGAGAAAGTCGGCTTTACAGCGTTTGTTGTCCAGTAGGTCTTTGGTTATGTGCAGTCAAAGCATGAGTGAGGTGCCAAATGGCCGATCCGACTAATTTATTGTCGCCGGAAGAGCTCGACGCCCTGTCAGCCGGTATAGAGGACGGCTCGATCGAGTCAGATACTGGCTTAAACACAGCGGCCTCGGCGTTAAAACATGACTTAACAAATGAAGATTCGTCACTTGGCGTGAATGTTGGCGCTGTTGATATGATTAACGAGCGCTTCGTTCGGCAGTTTCGACATGGTTTGCTTGAAGTTCTGCGCACAACGCCCAAAATTAATATGGGCAACGTCAAGATCATGAAGTTTGCGGATTATCTCAAAGATCTGAAACCACCTCTGGCCGTTAATACGATTCGTATGGACCCACTTCGCGGCTATTCGTTGGTGGTGATTGATCCGTCGGTCGTGTTCGCCTCGCTCGACAACTTTTTTGGTGGATTTGGTCGGGGCATGAACGCCCTTCCGCCCGGTCGTTCGTTTACGCCGACAGAGACCAGCATTATTAGTATTATGCTGAATGTTTTTTTTGGAGCGTTGCAAGAAGCGTGGGCTCCCGTGATGCCGATCAAATGTGAGCATGTAGGTTCGGAAGTAAACCCCCAATTTGCGCAAATAGCCGATGGTAACGATTTAGTGATTGTAACGCGGTTTGCTTCTGAACTCAGCCATGATGTTGTCGGCAACATAGACTTGGTGTATCCGTACAATTCATTAAAGCCGATTCGAGAGGCGTTGGCGAGCCGAGTTCAGACGGGTGACGATGATACGGGTGATCAGCAGTGGAGCGTCGAATTGCACGCAGCTGCTGCAGACGCTGAAGTGCCCGTCAGAGTTACGCTGGCTGAGATCGAGACCACTTTAAGTCAGTTCAATTCAATGTCTGAAGGCGATGTTCTTTATTTGAAGAAAGCGGATTACGCAAGAATGTTCGTGAACGAAATCCCCGTGTTTGAAACGGATATCGGTAGTAGCGGGCCACAAATGGCGGCTAAAATTGTCAAAGCAATGGAGCCTGAGGAATAGGCATCCAAACCCAACGTGAGAATAGAATTATGGCAGATACGAGCGCAGAACAGGCACCTGAAGAAACCACGGCACTTGATTTAGATAAAAGCCAAATTAATTCGGATGTGTTGCAAAATATTCCGGTTACCATATCGGTAGAGGTGGGACGTACGTCTTTAAAAATCCGCGACTTGATGCGCTTAACCCAGGGCAGTGTGGTGGAATTAGACCGTCTCGCTGGAGAGCCTCTCGATTTACTGGTCAATAACACACTCGTTGCGCAGGGCGAAGTCGTTTTGGTAAACGACCGTTATGGCGTGAGACTGACCAGTGTTATTCCGACAGTTGATCGAGTTAAGAATCTCTGATTAACAGCGCATGGCATCCGAGTTCGGAATTGGCGAATGGCTGTGGATGATGGCCTCCTTCTTGTTGGTGATTGGCTTGCTGGTCGCTACGCTATTTATTCTGAAAAGAATGACCCCAGGGGTTCGTGGCGCTGCGGGTAGGCGTCTTTCAATCAGCGAAGTGCAGCACGTCGGTCCGCGTCAAAAACTGCTTTTAATACAACTCAACGGAGACGAAATACTGGTTGGGCAGAGCGCTCAAAGTATGACTCTGTTGGGTACCTGGAATATTGCACGGTTAGCGGAATCTCAGGGCGATACTGACGATTCAGACACTCTAACAGACACAATTCCCGCTGAAGCAAAAGGATTCCGTGCCTCGCTATCTCAATTCGTTAAACGTCAGGGGCAATAGTACGATGTTAAGCACGTCCTGGAAAGTCGTGTTGGCCGCGGCACTGATCCTGACACAATCGCTCGCTATTGCACAGGGCGGTATGCCGATTGTGAATATGGTGGATGACGGTACCGGCAACACCCAGTACAGTTTAACGTTGCAGTTACTTGCGTTGATGACCGCATTGACGCTTTTGCCTTCGCTGTTACTGATGATGACGTCATTTGTGCGCATTATTATTGTGATGTCATTATTGCGGCAGGCACTGGGAACCGCGCAAACGCCACCGAATCAGGTTTTACTCGGGCTGGCACTCTTTTTGACCATCTTCATTATGATGCCCGTGTTTACAGCAGTTTATGAGGATGCTGTGGTGCCGTATGTCGACGAAGATATCGGATTTGAAGAGGCGCTAACAGCAGCTCAAGGTCCATTTAGAATCTTTATGCTGAATCAGACACGTGAATCAGACATTGCGATGTTCGTAGAAATCGCCGGTAATGAAGATATTATCGAGCCTGCTGATGTGCCCTTCAGTACGCTGGTACCCGCGTTTATTACCTCTGAGCTTAAAAGTGCATTTTCCATTGGGTTTCTCATTTACATACCGTTCGTGGTGATTGATCTTGTCGTTGCCAGCGTCCTGATGTCGATGGGCATGATGATGCTATCACCTATGATGATCTCTATGCCCTTCAAACTAATGCTGTTTGTCTTAGTCGATGGCTGGACACTCATTATGGGTTCATTAACCGCGAGTTTTGCCGTGTTATAGGAGCGTAAAATGGATGTAGCAATGGTCATCGATTTAGGTCGAGAGTCGCTTTGGGTAGCCGTTATGGTCGCGGCCCCTTTGTTGGGGATGGCCCTTGCTATCGGTCTTGCCGTGGGTATCATTCAAGCGGCTACGTCTATTCAGGAGATGACGCTGAGCTTTATCCCGAAACTGGCGATGATGATTCTTACCCTATTGTTTGTTGGTAACTGGCAGGTTTCGGTCATGGTCGATTTTATCCGCCGTATTTTTGAGCGTATTCCGACGCTCTTTTTATAATGGACGTGCTAGTTGCTGAAATTATTCAGCGTTTTTATATGTTACTTTGGCCGATGACGCGAATTTCTGCTTTCTTACTGGCAGCGCCGTTTTTTTCACTACAGTCGGTCACCGTTAGAATTAGAGTGTTGTTTGCGCTCGCTCTCACGCTTTTAGTTTACCCTTTAGTGGATTGGCCATTGATTGCACCGACGACTGCTGCGGGGCTTAAAGAGTTATTTACGCAAGTGTTTATCGGCGTTTTGATGGGACTTTCACTGCAGGTGGTGAGCGCAGCCCTGGTTGTGGGAGGGCAGGCGATATCTGCGTCCATGGGTTTGAGTATGGCGAATATGGTCGACCCCAATATGGGTAATGTCCCTGTCATTGCTCAGTTTTTATTGATTTGCTCGACCCTCATTTTTCTAGGATTCGGTGGGCATGCGCTCGTTTTGAGGGCACTTTTGGAGAGTTTTACGACGTTACCTATCGGTGCTGATGTCGAAGTTCAGTTATTGCTTACGGCACTTTTTGAATGGAGCGCCATGATGTTTTTGGGGGCGCTTTTGTTAGCTATGCCGATTATGGTATCGCTCCTTTTTGTTAATCTCGGACTGGGTGTTATCACGCGTGCTGCGCCGGCTTTGAATATCTTCGCGGTAGGATTTCCAGCGATGCTGATGGCGGGCATGTTGATTTTAAGCTTGTCCATGCGGAGTATTGGTTTTCGTATACAGTGGCTTTGGGAACAGTCATTTGATACCGTGGGCAAAATGTTGGGGATTACCTAATGGCTGAGGAAAGCTCAGAAGAAAAAAGTGAGGAACCCACCGCTAAACGGCTTGAAAAAGCTCGTGATGACGGGCAGGTCGCACGTTCGCAAGAATTGGGCGTGGCGCTGATGATGATTGGCATGGCGATTTTTATGTTTATCTTCGGCGGTATTTTCTTGGCTGGATTGACAGAGGCGTTTTTCGGAGGATTCGTTTTTGATCGCCGCGCTGTATTCAATGCCGAGTTGTTGCCAGCAGCTTTCGGTCGACAGGCGTTGTGGTCAATGACAATCATGTTGCCTTTTTTTGGTTTGACTGCGGTGATTGCGGCAGGAGCCGGGGGTGTTCTCGGGGGCTATGTCTTTTCACTTAAATCGGCGGCTCCCAAAGCCAGCAAATTGAACCCTTTGTCGGGGTTTAAGCGCATGTTTGGGTTGCAGGCTCTGGTTAATCTAACGAAGGCACTTATAAAATTTGTTTTGGTAGGAGCGGTCCTTTTTTTAGTGGTTAGGGAGCAGTTTGACACATTGATCTATTTGGGATTTATGGATCTTAAACTAGCTTTAGCTGAAGCGGGTGCTTTGATTGCTTTTGGTACCGTTTTGGTGACATTGACGCTTCTTATTCCGGCAGCCATTGATGTCCCCTATCAGATTTACGAACACAACAAAAAAATGAAAATGACGAAGAAAGAAGTCAAGGATGAGATGAAAGATACCGAGGGACGGCCTGAAGTTAAGGCGCAGATCCGCCGTAAGCAGCGGGAAATGTCGATGGGGTCAATGATTCAGGCAGTGGCTGATGCCGATGTAGTGATTGTTAACCCAGAACACTTTGCGGTGGCATTAAGTTATGACCCGAGTTCTGATGGCGCGCCGGTTGTTGTCGCGAAGGGCGCAGATTTTATGGCGCAGGCAATTCGCGATAAGGCCAAAGAAAGCGGAGTTCCGTTGTTTTCGTCGCCGTCCTTAGCGCGAGCTATTTACTTTACAACGGAAATCAAGCAATCGGTGCCAGAGTCACTCTACTATGCAGTCGCACAAGTTATCGCTTATGTGTTTGGTTTGAATAGCCTGAATCGTGGCGCGGCTGCGGCACAAAAGCCGACGCCCAAAGTACCTAAAGAAATGCAATACGATAAGGAAGGCAAACGTGAAGAGTGATAGCGCAAGAGGGTGGAGGCAGGGCTAAATGCAGGACAACTCTGAGGAATGGGCTGGTGAGTCCCACGACTGGTTCGATGGGTCGGACATCTTTTTTCGGCCCAAAGATAAGCAGCGATTCCAATTATCTTACGAGGCGGTTAGTCACGGTGAGCGCGGTTTAGCCATCATTGGTGGCAGCGACGGCGTGCTCGATCATTATTCACGGATGCTTGTTACGCAATTACGTGATCTAGAGGGCTTCCAATTAGAGGTTTTCCTGCCCAACGACACAGATAGTTTACTAAATCGTTTTAATCATATTCTTGCAAAGATGACGATGGAGCAAGCGCGCAAGGCTGCGCATCCCTCGGCTCTGGTTCACCTTTTAGTGGTAAACGATGCGAAGTCGGTTAAACAAGATCAATGGAATCTTTTGGTTCGATTGCTCACCGATTTCCCGGGTACCAACGTGCGACTTATTTTGTGTATCGATAAGACGGGGTGGCCAGGGTACGAAAAATTGTTGGGATTATTTGGGCGACAACTTTATCGTTGGGTGGCGGATTCCCCCTCTATCGATGAGGCGATCCAGTTGATGTATGCCGCAAGAGAACACGGTTATGAAAGTGAGACTCAAGTGTTACTCGACCAATTGGGTCTCGGTGACGTTGTAAAGCCCGACGACGACGAAATTATGCCGGGCGACATCGATATATTGAGCGAAGACACATTGATGCAAGATATCGGCGGTGGGCTGGTTTTTGAAGACGATCCGTTTAATTTTGTGGCAGACAACCCAGACCGAAATACGATTGCGGATGAGCGGAGTTCGGGCGCTGCTTCTAAGTTTCGAGACTACGGCATGGGTGCAACTATTATTGTACTCAGCTTGGCGGTATCACTCTTTGTGGGTTACCGTTTTTATCCAGATAAATCCGTTCACTATCGCGATATGGTCGCAGAGTCATTACAGGGATGGGGTGCCACCGTGATATCTGCGGTTGGGGCTGGTTCGGACGGTTTAGGGCAATCTGACGCGGAAGAGGCGCCAGGTATGACTGACCCGAAGGTCTCGAAGTCCGCCGTGACTCCGCCAGCGGGCGAAAATGTTGGGACGGCACGCTTTGGTGCCCCGTCTTCATTGCCGACCGAGCAAAAAAGTACGGCGCTCGCTAGGAGTGAGCCAGAATCTCGTGAGCCAGTGATTACGGAGATTACTGATGCCAAGCGATTGGAGCAAATTGCCGCCCAGTTTGCCGCTGTGCGTGATGGGGAAAGTCTGGATACAGATAACAGTCAGAATATGTCAGGTGCGCCGGTTTCCCCGGCATCTGACCCGCAAGATCAAGACGCCGACCAACAGCTAGCACAAATAGAAGCGCTCTTGTCGGCGCTCGCACGGGAACGAGGCATGGCGAGTACTGCCGGTTTGACGCAGGATCCGCTCGCTGAGGAGGCGGTAGCTTTAAATGCAGAGCGCATTATATTGTCCCAGCCAAACCCCGAGCCGTTGATAGAGCCGACAGAGCCCTTACAGAGAACGGCCTCAGTGGTGGATTTAGATCCCTTGCGTGCTGTAGAAGAGGAAATAGTTACCGTCATCACGGCGCCGTCGCCGGCGCGAATACCCGAGGCTATTGTTGCAGTAGAAAGTTCTCGTAGTAGCGATTTCTTTGTACAATACATTGTATTTACCTCAGAGTCGCAGGCGAGTAATTTTATCGACACATATGAGGGACTCGCCGAGGCGCTGGTCGCGCCTATTGCGTTGCGCGGGCGTCCCGCTTACGCTGTTGTTATGGGTCCTTTTGCTTCTTTGGGGGATGCGCGAATCTCGGCAAATGGTAACCAGATGCCGGCAGACTACTGGTTTAGAAGTGCGGTGCAACTTAAAGGCGCACTGCGAACAGGGGACTGAGAAATCCATGTAGTCCAAATGCGATGGAATGGCTACACAACGGGAGGTAACGCTTTTGGCTGATTCAACGGACGACGAATCATTATCTTTGGGTGGTGCGCTCAGACCTGTTGGGTTGCGCGACGTCAAGGCGGCGAAAAAAAAACCACGGCCGGCGAAATCAGACTTTCTTCCGCTTGACGACAGTACGTTACCAAAAATTGATGGGGCGGCTATCGGGATGGGCCTATCTGGGGGAGTGCGGGTTATTAGTGATCGTTCTAAGAAAAACGCGACCAACGAGAGTGAACAGTTCAATAGTTTGCTAGAACAACGTTTAGCTAAAGTAAAAGCCGCCACTGTCGATATCTCTAAACAGTTGGACGATATTGAGCCGCACTTTACCCCAGACCCTGTGGATGACGAATGAGCATGGCCGACGACGAAGAGAACACAGTAGACACTGACGAAGATGTTGCCGATTTGGTGGGCGAAGATACGCTCGACGAAGACGTAACGGACGTAGACTCTCTTGACAAATACAAAGAAGACCTCGCCGATGTTTTGGGTTATGCGAAGCAAATTTCTGGGCGACTCGAAGTACTGGTTCCAAGCCTTTTGGACACCGCCGATGCGACTAACAGTGCTGCCGACGTAAGCCGCCGAGCGTCTTTAACGCTAGAGAAAGGCCTAAGCCAAGTACAAAAGCGCGTTCAGGAACTAGACGAAGCTAGCGCCAAGAGCAACAAGCTGTCGGGGTATATTCTCATAGGTGCTGTCACTATTTTAGTTATTAGCGTCGGAATCTTTTCGTTTATGGCGCAACAGTTGAACGCAAAAACCAACGAGGTGAATGGCATGTTGGTGGCGCTGAGTCAGCGCGTTGTTAATATGAACAGTGCGCTGAGTTTATTTGATGAAATCAATCAAACCATGAACGGTCTTGCCGTAGAGCAATCTGCATTTACCGATACTCAGAATGGTCTGATTGAGACTGTGAGAAACGTAGAGCGCCTAGCAGTATCCATGAAAAGCGACGTACCAGCTGCGGCCGCTCTGAGAGTCAGTCAGTCGAATTCGAAAGTTTTCGAGCAGGTGAATCAGCTTTCAATCTCAGTGAAAAATCAAAGTGCCACCGTCGCGAATGTAACGACGTCGGTCGCTAGCTTAGCGACTCAAGTGAAAAGCATGCAAGCTCAGGTCAATAATGTGAAGGCATTGAACGCAGACGTACAGTCACTGATTACCCTCGAACGCGCAAAATACATAGATGTGTTAAAGCGCCAGGTTGCTTTAGAAGAGACACGAAGTCGCGAAGAAGAGCCCGAAGTAGATGTTATGCCTTCGGTTGTAACATTCCCTAACATACCGATACAGCGCTAAGGTTTTGGCGCGTCGACCCCCCAAAGAAGGGGTGTGGGCAGGGGCTGGGGTAAAAACCAGCCCAGCGGTAATGCTCGAAAGGAAAGTTTTAGCCCAAAGGATCGCGGCCTAGATTGGCTTCCAGCATGGCGGTCTGCTCAGAATAATCAGTGTCGTCATCGCCCCCTAAATCCGTTTCTTGTGCCAACAGAGCTTCCTCGCTCTCGGATGAATCGAGGCCAGCACCAGCAGCGTCGGCTTGGCTTGAGGGCGGGACTAATCGTTGAGACATCAAGCCCTGCGATTCGAGTTGGATCTTAGTAAAGAGCGTCTCGCATGTTCGGTCTAACGCATCGATGATGACGTGTCTTTCTTCGCCTGTCGCGGAGACGATTTCATAACCTGACTCGTAAATAATTGAGGCGTGCTGTGATGGAATAAATGCCAGCAGATTCTCTCTTAGTGTACTGATTTGCATCGGACTTTCCGGTTGCTCAAGCGCCGAGCCCGCTTTCTTGTTATCCATACCGCGATTGAATAATGTTTCGATGTGCTTATACAAGATGTGTTCATATCTGGGACGCAGCGGAATCGCGTCATCAGTCGCATAACCCGGGGGAGGATCGCCTGCTAAAAGTTCCCATAGATCAATACCTTGTAGCCCTAAAAACGGTTTGTCTGCGTTAATCGCCGCCAAGGAGCCTTTAGGAAGGGGGCCATTAAGGGCAATAATCTCGATTTTTTCTACGCGACTTATTAAATAAATCATCAATATGACAACCGCTGCGGTCCCCACCACAATTGCCAATAGAAGTAGTTTGTCCATATTTCCTCTCCCAATTTCTTGCATGTTCGGCTGTTCGTTTAGCAGGGTTATTGGGTCAGATGCAAAAGGGTTTAAACTGCATCGCCGTCGAAGTCTGCTTCGTCTTCACTTACTGCTTCGAGTTCATCGCGTAAAAACTGTAGGGTAACGATCGGTTTTTCCAAGTCCAAGTCTAAGCTTAATTTGTCTGCAACTGCTTGGGTTTGGCGAATCGCACTGAAAGCGTCTATTTCCATGGTTTGATATTGCCCCCCCAGAACGAACACCTCGGTTGCAAACTCGATCGGTATATACGTATAAATTTCTCCATTCGGCCCTTTAGCGACTTGAAAAGTGCTTGGTTTTGGTGCCGTGGGCGTTTCCAGACCCTGTGCTGTCGCGCGCAGACATTGGTCGTGATATCGTGCGGTTCTAGTGGCCCCTTCGATAAAAACCTTATCTAGATGCGTGCGGCTTCGAAAGCCAATACGCCGTCGAAAGGCGACCTCTTCCCGTGTATCGCCTTTCATCATAGCCGCTTCGGTGTACGCAGATTTCGCTGCCATGAGAGCCTTTTTTTTCGCACTATCTTTGAAGAACATACGCCAACGACTACCTAATATCTAAATTTTTTCTCAGTTTTGCGACGCATGCAGACAGTATTTGACTGACCCGCGATTCACTCACATCCAAAATGACGCCAATTTCTTTCAGGTTCATTTCCTCTGAGTAGTACAGAGAAATTACGGTACGTTCCCGTTCAGGCAATGTTTTGATGGCGTCTATCAGAGAGTCCATAAATTCTTCTTTGGCAACTTGTGCTTCCGGTTCAGTGGTATTGCTGGCGGGTTGTTCGGTCGTTTCGGGAAGTTGCGATTCCAGCGAGACGGTTTGAAAGCGATGCGCATGATTTCGTTCGCGTTGAAATTCGTCCAGTTCCTTACCCATGAATTGCGCTATTTCAGTTTGCGTGGGTTCTCGTCCCAACTCGCCTGAAAGTGCTGCTGTGGCTTCGTTGTGGTCGCGCAGATTCACTATTGCTGATCGGGGTAGGTACGACATCTTTCGTACTTGATCGAGTATTGCTCCTCGAATACGATTTTTGGCAAAGATTTCAAAGTCGACACCCATCTCGCCATTAAAGGAATTATTCGCTTCAATAAGCCCGATCATACCGACTTGAATGAGTTCTTCGAGCTCCATAAAGTTAGGAAGTCGACCCTTAAGGTGTAGCGCGACGCGCTTTACCAGACCCACATGGGCCATGAGCCCAGCGCCTGCTTGATCACTTTTTTGAATATCTTGATAGGACTTAATATCAGCCATAGGACGTGCCAAGGCGATTGGGGGGCTGTGTTGCTAAGCGTTCGACGAAGAACTCCAGACCGCCACTCATCGGAATGTCGGATTGAAAGTCTAAAACCATCTTGGCCAGTGCCCGAAAATCACGCGTGGCAATGCTTGAAGGAGCAAACGATATCAATGGCTGAGAGGCTTTTATCGAACGTAATACCATGTCGTCGCGGCTAATTCCATGCAGGTAGCTAATATCGCCGCCCAAGAAATTTTGGATGACGGAATTAATACTGCCGTAAAGCCGCTCACCTTCTTCCGGAGACAGGATCCCGTTAGGGATCAGACCGATATTCTCTAAGTGATAATCCTGAATCATCACTTTAATAATTCCATAGGCATCTGCAATCGACGATGGTTCATTTTTGACTACAATAAACCGATGTTGGCAAGCGCGCAAGAATGTCATTACGGTATCTGACATCCCAGCAGCTAAATCGACAATAAAGTAATCGAGTTGCTCCTCAATTTCAGAAAATGAATTGATTATGCCCGCAGTTTCCATTGGGTTGAGAGCGACCATGTGTTGAATGCCACTTGCACCCGGGACCAGTTTAACGCCCATCGGCCCCTCTACAATAATATCTTGCAGTGTTTTTTCACCTGAGAGCACGTGGCTAAAGTTGAATGGAGTACGGCAACCCAGCGCTAGTTGCGCGTTTGCAAGGCCCAAGTCGGCATCGAAAATCATCACTTTCTTGCCCAACGAGGCAAGCGTCACTGCGAGATTCACAGAGACCGTCGTTTTACCAACACCTCCCTTGCCGCTAGCAATTCCTATGATTTGTGTAGGCACGGTCTTCAACATGTCAGTCGTGTTTCTCCACAGCGAGACTCTTAGTGTTGCAACTTAACAGCCGCCTTTTCCGTCGCAACGCTCTAATTGACGCACAGCCATTGATCACTGCGCACCTTTTAAACATTACCACCTATAACCGTACCATCTTCGTCGATCGTCCGAGTCTAGTCAAACAAAATGAATGGGCAGTTGGGTGAGGGTATGTTGCGCTAAACCGATACCCGAGATGGGGGTCGCCAAATCAACAATCGAGGGTTCAGCCGACGCAACAGACAATGTTAATTCGCTACCCATTAACGCATTAATGACAGGCCAAGGATAAATCTGTGTTTCAAGCCTCGAAAGCATCACAGAATCCCAGGCAAGTACTCGGTTTAGAAGGTGTCGCTTTAACGACGCTTCTGAAGCGTCCGCGGCAACGACTAGGTGTTTTTGTGCGTGTGGTAGCAATTGCATCAATTCTTTCACATTCTGTTCCACGTTGACGCCTGGGGTATCGATAATTACCACGCTACGGGAGTCGAGTTCGCTCAAAAGTTGCTCTAGTGTGTGGATATTGGTCGCGCGAAAGGTATCGACGCCCGCTTGAGTGCCGATGAGCTGAGACTGGTTCCATGCGCCGAAGCGAGTATCATTGTAGCTGATCATGGCGACTTGTTGGTCGCCATACTGCAAGGCCATTTGCTTGCAAAGTCGTCCCGCCATCAGTGTTTTTCCAGATCCGGAACTACCCGCGATCAAATGAACGCCAGACATTGTGTCGAGAAGGTCGACATGACGGATCCCGTCTCCGATAAAAGCAGCTATTTCAGTAAGCGCGCTAATCATATCGGTGTGTTTGTTGATAATATCAGTCATTAGCGCTCTTAAGGCCACGGGCATACCGGTTTCATTAAACGCCTCGATCAATGGCCGCATTTCATCAGAGACCGATAGAGTCCCACTCCAAGCATCCACTTGCTGCGAGAGCTTGAATTCTTTGCGCATATTGGCCAGCTCTTGCTTCACCATGTCGACAATCTCAAGCGCGCGAATGTCTTGACTGTCCTCTTTCTCAGCAACGGGTTGGCTGTTAGCCGAAAAATTTGGGTTAATCTCAATGCCTTGTTCAAAAGGCTTGACCCGTGGTGCTCCAGTAATCGGCGATATTTTCGCTGCAGGCAAGGCTTTCGGGTTGTTGTCACCGAACACATGTGAATCAAGCACTGCGTCAAAGCTCGATGCACTTGTTTGCACGGCCGTTGTTTCCGTGTTGCTCTCGCCCAACGCGTCCATGGCTTGGGTTGCCAGATCAATAGCAACGATCAGCTCGGTTTGGTTATGCGCCTTTTTGTTTGACACTACCATCGCGTCTTCTCCGTAGAGCTCGTAAACCTTCTCCATTGCTTTACGGGTGTCGTGTGCTAGAACTCTTTGCAATTCCATGGTACTTCCTCAACTTAACTGTTGTTTTCTACATCAACTGTTGCCACTACTTTTACTGCCTGATCATCTGGAATTTCACTGTAGGAAAGAACCGTAAGATCGGGGAGCCTGTGTCGTATAATTTTTGCCAACCACGGACGAATTCCGGGTGAAACAACTAGAACCGCGGGGTGCCCTTGGTTCTCAACTTTTTGGGTATTCTCGGAGAGAGCGTTGAATAAGCCCTCTGCGAGGTTGGGTTCAATGACCAAACCTTGGCCACGACTGCTTTGCTGCAATATGTTGTGTAACATTTGTTCAAGTGTTGGGTTCAGGGTGATCACTGGGAGACTCGTATTGACGTCAATTAGCCCTTGAACAATCATTCTGCCGAGTCGCGGCCGAACCGCTGCCGTTAAATCATCGGGGTCTTGTGTGTTGCCGCTTTCGCTCGACAGAACCTCGATGATAGTTCGCATGTCCCGCACTGATACCGACTCTTCAAGAATGTTTTGGAGCACCTTGGTAATCGTTGCCAGAGGCAATTTACCGGGCACCAAGTCCTCGACGAGTTTCGGAGATCGCGCGGCTACTTTATCCAAGAGTTGCTGAGTTTCGTCGTGGCTGAGCAACTCAGCGCAATTGTTGCGCAAAAGCGTGTTCAAGTGGGTGGCAACTGCGGTAGCGGCATCAACGACGGTGTAACCGAGCGTTCGCGCATAATCGCGTTGCGAAGGTTCGATCCACACAGCTTCAAGGCCAAATGCAGGCTCTTTCGTTGGTATTCCCTCCAGTCGCCCGAGAGCTTGCCCCGGATTAATCGCCATTTCTCGACCTACTTTTATGTCGCCTTTACCGCGGACCACGCCGTTCATAACGATGTGGTAAACATCAGGCGCCAGATCCAAATTGTCGCGGATACGGATGGGTTGCACCAAAAAGCCAAGTTCCGCAGAAAGCTTCTTGCGCACGCCTTTCACGCGAGGTAATAGTTGCCCGCCGGTCTCTGTGTTGACTAGAGGGATTAATCCATAACCAATATCTAGCCCAACCAAATCGACTTGATCAACATCGTCCCAGTCAAGTTCTTCTGAAGCACTCTTTTCCTCTGTGCCCTCGGTGGCATCATCAGTAACGGCTTGGCGGAGTGCGTCACGCTTATGGTTTGCCATCATGAACCCGGCACCACCAGCCGCTAGGCCAAGGGTGAGGAAAATAAAATGAGGCATTCCTGGAACCAATCCCATCACAACCAATATTGATGCTGAAACATAGAAAGCTGTGGGGTTATTAAGCTGACTCGTTGCCTGGTCAGTCATCTTTTCAGAGGTAGTTACCCGCGTCACGATAATAGCGGTCGCGAGTGATAGTAATAAGGATGGGATTTGTGCGACCAACCCATCGCCAATCGTGAGTAACACGTAAATGCGCCCGGCCTCAGAAAAACTTAGGTCGTGCTGCGAAATACCAATGAGCAAGCCGCCGAGGATGTTGATCACCAAAATAAGAAGGCCGGCTACAGCGTCACCACGCACAAATTTTGACGCACCGTCCATTGACCCGAAGAAATCCGACTCTTGTGATATTTCTTCGCGACGCTTTTTTGCGGATTCTTGGTCGATCACGCCGGCATTCAAATCAGCGTCGATCGCCATTTGTTTTCCGGGCAGTGCATCAAGCGTAAAGCGGGCGATGACCTCGGAAACGCGGCCCGCACCTTTGGTCACAACAATAAAATTGATGATCATCAAGATCGAGAAGATGATAAAGCCAACTAAATAGTTTCCACCGATTACAAAAGCTCCAAAAGCCTCAATCACTTTACCGGCCGCGTCGGGCCCCTCATGACCATTGACCAGCACCATGCGTGTTGATGCGACGTTAAGCCCCAAGCGAAGCATCGTGGCAAGGAGCAAGATCGAAGGGAACGACGAAAAGTCCAAGGGTTTGGAGCTGTTGATCGCCACCATGATAATGATGAGCCCGATCATAATGTTAAATGTGAACAGAATATCCAGCAAGAACGGCGGTAGCGGAATGATCAACATCGACAGAATCAAAAGAACGAGTAAGGGAACACCCAAACCAGAAAGTTCGAATTTCGACAGGTCCTGTCGTATGTTTGACAGTATCGCACTGGCCATTAATACTAATCCCAACAAAATCAGCGCTTTGCAAAATGCGCGTGAATAATTTAGTCTAATACTCGAGAGTTAAGCAATAACTGTGCCATGCAGATACTGTCGAGTTTGCGAACGTTTGTACCGTGACGCGACATTCGAGGGGGTGGCAGATATGTCTTTTTGCGGGCATCTGGGTGAGTCTACTTGCTAGATTAGACCTAAGCTTATATTGTCGCTAAAGATTGACCTGAATGTGTCGATGTTTACACTAGACGACATAGTTAAGTTCCTCTCGCTTGACCGAGTGCTTTCTAAGGCGCAGGGCATTGAACGAATAACCAAATTGGCAGGGTGCAGTATGAATCAAAACGTTAAAAAATGGCTTAGCACGAGTGTACTCAGCATTGGCTTGCTGTTGTCAGCGGGATGCTCGCTCATGTCACCAACGAACGAGTACACTTCGTCAGTTGTTCGCACGATGTTTGATCAGGGCGAGAATATCATGGCAACAGGCTATGCGGTGATCAGTGTTCAAATGAACGATAATCCAGCTCAGCAACGCCTACTGTCGATCCGCGCATCAAAGCTTGACGCCTATCGCTCGTTACTGGAACAGGTGTATGGCCAGTACCTCGACGTCAATACCACGGTGGGTGAGATGGTTGTTCAAAGCGACACGTTCAGAGCGCGCGTTCAGGGCGTTATTTATGGCGCTCAGTTGGTGAGCATCACGCCCGTGGGAGAAGACACTTACACCGTGACCTTATCGTTGGATCGAGCCATCGTGAACGATCTGAGAGCGCTCTACATTGAGCAGATGTCTCGAAAAACTGCGGCGAAGGCGCCTGTTGAGATGTCTTCAAAAATCGCAAGCGCTGCGTCCGCTAGCAACCCCAGGGGGCCCAGAACACTGCTTTAGAGCTGCGGTGGGATCAACCAAATGATGCTCAAAGTCGTTAGCGAATTGTGCAAAAGCAGATCCCGGTCTTTCAAGCCGGGCTCACGCGTCCTAGCTGTGGGAATTCTTGTTTTCGCTTTTGCCCTACCGTGTGCACAGGCGACTCAAACGCTGAGTGCAGAGCAAAAACTCGAGGCAATCAAACAGGCGCTCGTTGATTTGGCGATGGAATCGGAAGTGACACTTGGCAGCGCAGCCTATGTTGACAGTCAGGGCGTTCTTCACGAGTCTTCTTTAATGTCGAGCACCAGCAACATTCGCGGTGTGCGAGTGCTTTCTTATTTGGAAGAGGCGGGTATCCCTGTTGCTCGGGTAGAAGCGGCCATGCTGTCGGATCGAACGTGTCCCGGTGCGCGTCCTGAGTTGCGCCGAGAAGCTCTGATTCGCGTGGGTCATCGCGGCGTTAACAAGCGTCTGGGGGATCATTATCTCAGCGAAGTTGCAGAGCTTTCCGAAGAGGTCGTAATGGAGTCTTTGTCGGGTTCAGCCGACTGGACTACCCGACCCGAGGTGCGATTTGCCTCCAACTATGACAATCTTGTTTCGGGAGGGTCCAGTGATCGCGTGCCTTACAGATTTGATGTGATCATTAGTGATTACACGCCAGGAAAAGGCGACCGCCATCGCGCCTTCGACATTATTGACTATGGCGTTGGTGTCGGTAAAACGGCAGTCGACTTCACTCTGGGTTACGCTGAATGGACAGGGGTTACGGCAGGCGCTTTTGCGGTACTTCCGCTACTTAAAGAAGGTTTTTCCCAAGACGGGGCGACTACCGTCAGCACTGATATTTTAGGTAACGCGATTTATACGCCTGCACTGGGAGCGGGTAATTCTCAGATTCGCAAATTGGTGGCAGGGTATGGAATGTCCCAGTTTCCTGATTATGCGCGCAGTGTCGCGCCTTGGCCTGGGTCGAAGCTAGACTATGAGTTGGTGTTGATGGATCGTAAGCGTGAAATGCCGCTGTGGCGCAAGAATGTCACATTAAGCTTCCCGCAACAGCCCAAGGGTTACGCGAAAACGGCCATTCCACCTCAGTTCCGTAATCAGATTGCCGAAGCGACCGAGCAAATGATCGCTGAAGTTTCAGATTCCATGATCTGTATGGCTCAGTACTACTATTTGTCAAATGCCGACGGCGCGCGTGGAACGGCGACGATTAATGCCGGTTCCCTGGCAGGCATTAAGCTTGGTGACCAATTTTTGTTGAGTACCGATCCCAACGTCCTGAATGCCGCGGTCAATGCGCAAGCGCTTTCGACACTGGCGCTTGCTCGAGTAGAGTCAGTCAACCGCCATACCGCAGTTTTAAAGCACATAGCAGGGCCCGCGTGGACTAGCACTCAGGCCAATGATAATTTCGTAGCACTGTATTTTTAGCGTGCTAATGATGGAGGAGACCATGAATACTTCGCTGACCCATAGGCCCATCCGCAAAACAGGGCTTGCTGTGACCGCGCTGCTGGCACTGTGCATAACGCCTGTCGCGATTGCGGAAAGTCCGGAAGAAGCTCTTGCGCAGCTTGTTAAGGATATCAATTTGATGACTCCCACCTTAGCCGAAGCTTTTGCAGACGGCCGCTACATCACAAAAAAAGGTGATACGTTAGATAGTATTATCGCGCAGACTATGGTGGATATGCCCGTTCGCAAAGAGATTCTGCGGCAAGCCATCGTATTAGCGAACCCGCGCGCATTCAAGCGCAAAAACCCCAATTGGATGTACGCTAACAAGCAACTAAAATTACCGACGGCACAGGATATACATAATGTCGTGTTTAACAATTCGGGTAGTATTTTAGAGTCGAAGAAAGCCGCCAGAGCCGAACGGCAGTCATGGGTTAAGTTTCCCTAAATTCGCCTGCGTTATTTTTGGGTCGCAGATGTTGAATGCAACTAACTTTCGCGGTTCTGTCATATGCTAGGTCCAGAGCAAATTAACCTCGCTGTTCGCCCTACACCCATTTTCTTAGAGGGTCTGGTGTCGATTCAGATTACCGAAGAAGCCGCCAAAGACCTCGGTTTGAGGGACGGCCAGATTGTTCGCGGCCTGATTGGAATGCGCGGCGAAGAGCTTCGGTTAATTATCAATAACCGTGAGATTAATTGGCTTGTCGGCAGCCATTTAAAAGCGGGAGATAAGGTCGATCTGCGGGTTGCCATCAACGCCCGTGCCCAGCAGCCTCTCGTGGCCGCTGGGCCTTCCGCACCGTTGGCCGAACCGAGCCAACGCCTAATGAGCTTGCTGTTACGCCCACCACAATCATCCCCTATAATCCCTTTGTTGATGCCAGACGGCAGAGCGCCGATGTTGCAGCAGCTTGCGGAGGGTGAGAGTGCGCGTTGGCTTGCACAATTTATGCAGAGTATGGCGGTTCTGTCCCCCGCCCAAGTTAGGCGCGCCCTCATGGTGTCGGGGCTGTTTACTGAAGCTCGGGTTGCTCGTCAACTCGGTGTGCCGATGGATTTAAAGCAAATACTGCGAATCATTTTACGTAACACGCCCCCTCAGTCAGCGATGGCACGTGAGCTCGAATCGGCCATTGATGAAATCGAAAGTCGGCAAGTAGAGACGCTTCAATCACAAAGTAATAGAGGGCTTTCCTACAGTTTCGTGCTGCCCTTCATCGACGCTAATCCCGTTCAAGTTCAATTTGAACGCGGGGCGAGCAAAGACGGTGATTTAGACCCTGACTGGGTGATTAACTTGCATACGAACAGTCGTATTTTAGGGGAGTTGTGGCTTAAGACTACCTACAAGCCGTCTCTGCGGCTGGATATGGAGGTGTGGGCGGCACGCGCCGACAGTGCGCGCTTGGCGCGTGCCGGGTCGTCAAAACTTCATCATCAGCTAGAGGTTTTTGGTTTGGCGCTCGGAAAAATGACTGTGCATCATGCTCGCCGTCCTTTGGCGGGTTCTGAAGTTCAGAAAATGATGCTTCCCGGTGGCGTTGTGGATATTACGACATGACATATCAACCCATTAAAAAAGCGGTCGCTATCGAGTATGGAAAAAATGCAGTTCCCATGCTCACAGCGAAAGGCCAAGATGAGTTGGCGGACGCGCTTATTGCCGAGGCTCAACGACAAGGCGTCTATATTGCACAGGACCCCCAGCTCGTGGCGTTATTGAGTCAGATCGAATTGAATAACGAGATCCCTGAAAATTTGTATGTTGCAGTTGCCGTCATTTTATCGTGGGTCTATTGGCTGAAAGGTATTGAGCCTCAGGGCCCAGGTAATAAAGAAGAGAGAAAAGCGTAGCGCTGTTTTTTCGGCACCAATTTCGTGGTTAAACGTTACCCACAGAATTCTTACGACTGCTTGAGCGTATTTTTCCAAGCCTGTCGTAAACTTCTACGCTGCTCAATGGATCTGGCGTTTGAATGGTGTGTAACGCACCGCGGATAGTTTCGAGTTTTCGGTTAATCAGGACTTCATTGCGAATATGCAATTCTTTACACTCTTTCATGAGTTCCATTACCTGTTGCCAGAGAGCGACATTCTCGGAGAGTGATTCAGGTTCTTCAGTGTAGGCTTTGATGCGTTCGACCAGCTGCTCACTGGCGAGAAAATCAAGTATTTCGATTTTCTGCTGTTGGAGGTTTTCGAATGTAGGAAGGTCTTGCTCTTTGAGCGAGCTAAACTCGTTCTTTAAAACCGCTTTTAAAGCATTTGCTTTGTGCAGGGTCTGGGCAATGTAGTCGGTTTCGGCGTTGCGCATGAACATCTCTAAGATCAAATCACCTCTACCATATACTATCTCGGGTTTTGAGTGAAGCTCACTTTGGCGATCTTTTAGAAGTTACCGATCATGCGCTCGATAGCAACGAAGTTTTCAGCAATACGCCGCTCATTCAATGGGTAGTTGCCTTCTTGCAAAGCGGCTCGTATCGATGCAACTTTAGCTTCGTCAAATTCTGCGGTTGCCAGCGCACTTTCCGCTGCCTTGCTGAGTATTAACTGATCGACCTGAGGTGCAATAACTTCTACCTTCTCTTTAGGCATGTCTATGGCTTCGCTGGCTTTTCTCAACTTATCCGCAGCTTCTGCTGCAATTTTTAGCTGACTAGCTGCAGAGCCCACGTTAGAAATTGAATTGCTCATATCATCCATCCTTTAGGCGCATAGCCTAATCTTTTCTCACTCAATAATAAGATCGGCAGAACGGGCGTATCCTTTAACCCAAAATTACCCATCCACCTAATTATTTTAACGTTAAATGCATCGCTTTTAAAGTCTATTAGCCCGTCCGGTTCCAGACACCACGGCGGTGACCGTTTCGCCTGACTCTGGGTTCAAAAGGTCTATTTGTTCACCCAATTTGCCGCTTTCAAGTGCTTCCATTGCGACGGTAATGAGCAACGCACCGCCGCGCACGCTCAATGTCACTGTATCGCCTTTGTGGATAAGGGCTGCCACTTTGACGTCTGACATGCGCAATACGCTACCAGCCTGAATGGTGCGTGTGACTTCGAGCTGCTCCATGCTGGTATTAGAAGTGAGCGCGTCAGTGGGTACCGTGCCGAGGTAATCTTGAATGCGCGCGTTGTTATCCGAAAGTACTTGACCGCGCGTCAAGGTAACCTGTGCAATCAGTGCGCGCTGTCTTTGTCTTACATCTCGTTGATGCAGTATCTTTCCCGCCGCTAAGTCTCGTGTCGCAACGGCACCCTGAATGCGCCGCTTTGAAAGACGCTGAGTGATCATCGTTTTAGAGGCCGGTAGGGTAGACTCTTCGACGTTACTTTCAGTAATTAGCTCGCCGGCTAAAACATCCCGTCGCAACTTAAATACCGGTACGCTCGGAGACAGATGGGAGCGCTGTACCAGCTGACCAGCCGTAACCGATCGCTTAAGGCTGTGATTCTCAATTTCATCCAATTTCGTGACGAGCCCTTGTGCATGGCTTGCAGATGTATCCGCTTTCATCACAATGTCATCGCGCTGCAGAGCGGTGTCCCTGCTTAAGTCGCGTGCATAGATATAGTGATCGCCAGTGGGTTCGACGATAACACGGATAAAGGCTTTCCATCCCGTGTCAAGGCAATCAACCCTCACGGACTGTGAGCTGTTCTCGTAAGGAAAACTCATTGCAAACGGTTGGGGACAGTCGGGAACTTTTAGTCGTCGGTCGAGTGCCGAGACTTTAATTTGAGACTGAGCAATGTCTTTTTCGTCTGCGACCCAATGCTTGATCTGATCTATGAGCGCTTGTTTGGATTTGCTGGGGGCAACGCGCTCAGCCGCTAACAAAGACGCATCGTGCATAGTTAGCATGGAAAATAGGAGCGCAACGACAATGTGATTCAACATTTCATGAGTATGAGCCTTTGCGGGGGGTGACGCAATACTGACATACCGGCAATAGAGACTGGCAATAATCTGCCAGCAAAGCGGCAGTCGCTACAAATGGACGATAAAGGTAATCGCCTAAAAAGCTGATTATCAAAGAGTATTTTTGTAAATGACTGACCAAGCCGAATGGTTGGCACTACTTTTGCATCATTTAAAGCTGAGAGAGCTTTTTCTCTCATTAAGACTAATAATCGACACTTGGCATCAAAACTTTAGTGAGAACGTTATGAAAGTATTCGAGTCAGCATTTAAGCTCCACGAGTCCGCCATCCAGTTGCGATCGCAACGACTCGAGTTGATTGCGAGGAATATTGCCAACGTCGATACGCCGGCTTTTAAAGCGCAAGACATCGATTTTCAGTCGTCTCTTAAGAAGGTCTTATCTGACTCTGAGGGTAATAAGGTTTTGGTTACGCACGAGAAGCATCTTGGCGGAAGTTCGCCGCGCGCTGAAGGGGAGGCGCTTTTCACAATCCCATTCAACACGTCGGTTGATGGTAATACGGTTGAAATGAGTGTGGAACAAGCCAAATACGGTCGCGCAGCGGCAAAGTATCAAGCCACATTGCGTTTTCTTGAAAGCAACATTGGTGGGATACGCAAAGCATTGAAAGGGGAATAATGCATCATGTCTTTTGATAATATTTTAGGGATAGCCGCATCAGGGCTAAACGCACAGATGGTCCGCTTGAACAGCACGGCATCAAATATGGCTAATGCGTCGACCGTCGGTTCAAGCCCCGAGACAGCTTATAAAGCGAAGCGTCCTGTTTTCGAAGCCTTGCTTCGTGAAGAGCAATTGACACAAGGTGCTGATTACATCGGTGGCGTCAAGGTGGCGGGCATGGTGGATGACAAGGAAATTAACCGCAAAATCTTGGATCCCGGTAATCCAAAGGCTGACGCTGATGGTTTTGTGTTTGCATCGAACGTGAACGAAGTCACCGAAATGGTTGAAATGATGGCCGCAGGGCGCAGTTACCAAAATAATGTCGAGGTTGTTAACACTGCAAAGCAGTTGATGAACCGCACACTCGACTTGACGAAGGTCTAAATCATGTCGTCACCGATAGCAGCAGCTTCGATACTGACATCGTCGCAATACGAAGAAGAGCAGTTGACCCGTGACACATCTCAGGATGACATGGGTAGGGATTCGTTTTTGCTTTTATTTACGACCCAATTAAACAATCAAGATCCGTTGTCCCCGATGGACAACGAAGCGTTTGTGGCGCAACTCGCTCAGTTTTCAACGCTAGAGGCAAATTACAGCATTCGTGATTCCATGGACACCATGGTAGGCGGAATGCGACAAGACCAGATGTTAGCGGGTGCTAATCTTGTGGGTAAGAGCGTGGCTGTCGAAGGCGGTTATTTTCATGCCGAAGAGGGCGCGGTAACGTCGGGTAGTATAGATTTGGACAAAGGTGCCGAGTCTGTGATCATGAGTATTTTTAACGGCGCGGGTGATTTGGTGTTTCGCGAAACAACGGGGGCGCGTTTGCCCGGCACGGTTGATTTAAATTGGTCGGGAATGAATTTGAAAGGTGAAGTGGCTCCCGCGGGCGAGTATGTCATGAGCGCGAGTTACATTATGAATGGCAAGTTGGAAACCGCGCCGGTGACGACATTAGCGAAAGTTAAGAGCGTTAACTGGGACCCAGCGGCGCAAGAGATGGCTTTAGAGATCGGTAATGGCAGTTTGGTGTCATTGTCCGATGTGAAACGAATCAGTATTTGAATCTGTAGAAGATACGCAAACAGGAGATTGAAGAATGTCATTTTATACTTCATTAACGGGCTTGAACGCAGCCACCACCCAGTTGTCGGTAACATCGAACAACATTGCCAACTCGGGTACTGGGGGCTTTAAGCGCTCTGAAGCGGATTTTGGCGACATTTTCGCGACCTCGCCGCTAGAGAAATCTAGTTCGGTTATTGGTCGCGGGGTCTCCCTGAAAGAGGTATCCCAGGAATTCAGTCAGGGTAACATTGAGAACTCTGC
>CAJWCO010000021.1 GCA_913031145.1 uncultured Cellvibrionales bacterium
CAATTGGTTAAAAGCCAACTGCTCTACCAACTGAGCTAACGGCCCTCAGAAGAACGGGTATGATACGGAGGGGCGGGTAAATATCAAGCACTATTTTTGGTACGCGGTTGGATCAGAAAGTCGTGCCATCTCAAACCCCTGCCTTCGCAAGCGACAGCTCTCACAACGCCCACAAGCCAAACCGTCAGATGACGCCTGATAACACGAAACCGAAGCGCCGTAGTCAAGGCCTAGCTGCGTTCCCCACTGAATAATCTCAGCTTTTGTTAGGTTAATGAGCGGTGTCTGAACGGTCAACCTGCGGCCTTCCACGCTTGCTCGCGTTGCAAGATTAGCCATTGCTTCGAAAGCAGTGATGTATTCCGGACGGCAGTCCGGATACCCTGAGTAATCCACTGCGTTAACGCCCACAAAAATATCGTGCGCTCCCAGTACTTCAGCCCAACCTAACGCAATCGACAAAAAGATCGTATTACGAGCGGGAACATACGTGATCGGAATGCCTTGTCCTTCTGATTCAGGTACCGGAATAGAGGTATCGGTCAGCGCTGACCCTCCAATAGCGGTCAGGTCAAGCACAACAACTTTGTGCTCACGCGAACCTATCGCTTTTGAAATACGCTTGGCAGCAACTAATTCAGAGCGGTGTCTTTGTCCGTAGTCAAAACTCAACGTAAAACATTCATACCCATTATTCTTGGCAATCGCCAGGACTGTCGACGAATCAAGCCCACCGGAGACCAGCACCACCGCTTTTTTTTGGGTTTCTTCGCTACCCACAATCTATTAACAACCTCCGTGGACTGCTCATGACAGCACTCACTCCTCAGAAAAAGATTACGTAAAAATAACCCGCTTCTGGCTCACAATGTGCCAAGATGCTGAGGGTCGCGGTTCTATACATTTAAGCACCGTGGCTTAGAAATTCGCTTGAAGGTATTTCGTCGCTTTTGATGCAACCGGACCCGCACTGTTCCCTACAGACTCAAGCAATGCGCGTGCACGCGCCATTTCGCCCCTTTGATGATAGATTTTTCCCAGTTTGAAACGGGCATCCATCTCCTTTCGGTGACCGACATGCTCATCAACAATACGAGAAAACTCCAGCCGCGCTTGTTCCTCAAGGCCTTGAAGCAAAAAGATCTCTCCCAACCAATAACTCGCATTGGCCACGTACGGACTTTTTGGGAACTCTTCGATGTGCGCTTTGAACGCAATAACGGCACCTTCCATATCGCGATCTTTGAGCAACATCGAAGAGGCTTTATCGTAGCTTTCTTTGACTTTTGACGCATCAACGTCGGCATTATTACTGCTAGGTAGGTATGAAGAATTGGCCGTCTGAGAGGTCGTGATAGGACTCGTTTCTACTGGGGTTACCCTCTCGGATGAAGATTCGCCCCCGGACACACGTCTGTCAAGATCTAAGTAATCGTCTAGCTGCTGCTGTTTAACTTGCTGCAAACGAAATTCGAGTGTGTCTACCATACCCCTAAGCTGTTGTACTTCAGCGCGTAATAGTTGCAGCGCCGAAAACGTCTCTTCAGGCACCGAGGTCGCTGTATCACGGATCACACCGACTTGCGTCTCCGCTATACCCTCCTCTGACGCACCTGAGTCTAGCGTGTTTAGCAATAACGATGAATCTAACTCGGATACAGGCGCCAGTTCCTGTGAAAAAACTGGAGCCACCATCAACAAACAAGATGGCACAAGCAACTTAAGCCTCAACATGTCAACAGACCTTCCGAAAGGCCGGCGCTCTCACCATGTCACGCTCTCTATTCATCACAAACGAATAACCTAGCAAGCTATTGGGCGTTTAGGTTACTTCAGCTCGACGCGGCGGTTCATGGCCCAAGATTCGTTATTGCTCCCGAATGAAGCTGCTCGCTCTTCACCATAACTAACGACTTCGACCAAGCCTCCGGACACACCTTGCAAAACGAGAAACTCTTTGACAGCCTTTGCACGGCGTTCGCCCAACGCCATGTTGTATTCTCGGGTACCGCGCTCATCGGCGTGCCCTTCGAGTCGAACATTGCGTGGCGAGTTTTGGAGCGATATTGCGTGTTCCATTAGAGCAGAGCGAGAATCCGCATTCAGTGTCGCTTTATCGAAATCAAAGTAAAATACGGTTGCCGCCATCACTACAGGCGCCATAGGTGTTTCCTCAACCGGCGTCTCCAAAACCGCAGTCGCAACCTCAGTTTCTTCAATGCTGGTCGTTTCTTCTACCGGAGCGGTGCTACAGCCGGCCAAGACGAGAGCCACCAGTAGTAGAATTGACGAGTATACGTTTAACGGGTTTTTCATTGTTTGCTCCAAGTGAAAAAGTTTTTAAAAATTTGCGTGCACAACGTGCCGAACCGATCGAACATTACTATATTTTAGCAGAAAAACGCGTCAGCGTAAAAACGGCGACCACGACGGCTCTCGCACATCGCCCGCTCGCGCAGGCAACACATACTTGACCCCCGCGTCCAAAGACACCGCAGCTAACACCCCACGGTCGTTCTGCTTAGTCGCGTACATTATCATCGCGCCATTGGGCGCCACTGTAGGCGATTCATCCAGTCGAGTCTCCGTCAATTCCCGCAATCTACGAGTCTGCAAATCAAACGCCGCAATGTGGAAAACATTACTCTGTCGATGCACCATCGCCAAAGTTCTACCGTCCGGTGCTAAGCTTGCACGCGCATTGTAGTTACCCTCAAATGTTAGGCGTTCAGTGGCCTTGGATGCAATATTTAATTTATATATTTGCGGCGTACCACCACGATCAGAGGTAAAAAGTAAACTTTTTCCATCCGGCATCCATGTCGGCTCAGTATCAATGGCAAAATGCCGAGTTAATCGCCTAAATTGCATACTGCCGAGATTGAGGAGATAAATTTCGGGATTTCCATCTTTGGACAAGACTAACGCCATCTCTCGGCCGTCGGGCGACCAAGCAGGTGCGCCATTAAGTCCCTTAAAGTTCGTGAGTTGCTGGCGCTCTGCAGTACTCAAACTTTGACGCCATATGGCGGGACGCCCCGTTTCAAACGAAACATATGCCAACGATTGACCATCGGGTGACCACGTCGGTGACATAATCGGCTCTGACGATTCCAACATCAATTTCTCACGCGCACCATCCGCATCTGCAACATGCAACCGATACACATACTGCCCCGACGCTCGCATTGCCGTTACATACGCAATCCGAGTAGAAAAGATACCACGAATTCCAGTGATCGCCTGATACACTTTGTCACTAATTAAATGACTTAAATCACGCATCTGCCGCGCGTTACCGGACACTTTATGCCTGAAAACTACTTTTTGCGCAGTGACATTTAACAAGCTAAATTCGATATCGTATCGGCCAGCTTCCCTCGGCGTCATTGCTCCGATCACCAAGTACTCGCTTCCCAGTAACCGCCAATCGCGGTAATAAACATCTTTCACCAGACTCGGATAAGCCAACATATCTTTTCTTGGCGTTACCGAGAACAGACCACTGCGTTGCAGGTCCGCCTCGACAATACGCGCCACATCAAGCGTCAATGAATCGTTCGCATTAACAATAGGCGCCACGGCAATCTTTGTGGGCGTGTCATTACCTTGAGTGACTCGAATCACGAGTTCGCCCCAACAAGGACTCACAAATATCAGCAACAAAACGCTGATATGCAAATTAACCACTCTCCACTTGCTCATACTTACAACCTTAAATCTTCTGGACTAAAAGCCACATCGACCGACCTAAATTTTAACTCAAACAAGCGACTATCCATAGCTTGTAATTCAATGAAAGGCGCCGCTTTATAAACCGCTTGCTCAACCGACTGATCAAAGGCCGGATCCCCGCTCGATTTCACAATTAATACCCCCACGACGCGCCCTGTGGGAACAAGGCGGATGCGCACCTGAGCACTCATGCCTCGCCGAGCCCTTGGGGGACGACTCCAGTTTTCTGACAGCCTCTTCTGAATTATTTGCCGATAACTATTTGCTGCACGTTCGTTGTCTTGCTCATCCTGTGCTGCGGCCTCTTGTGCCAACAGATCATCAAAAGCCTTTTGCTCGCGCCGCTGCTTTTCATCCGCTTCTTGCTGACGTAACTGCTCGGCCGCACGCTTGGCTAATTCAACTTTTTCACGTTCTTTTTTTCGCGCAAGATCTTTCTCTTTTTTTAACTTTTCAATACTACGCTGTGCTGCCTCTTTCTGCCGTCTTTTTTCGCGCGTGATATCGGCGGGAGAACGCGAAGCTTTGGGCGGCTGTTTTGGTGGCGCTTTGGGTGCTAGCTGGACTAACTCTGCAGCGACATAGTTTGGCTGGATAAAGACATCATCAGCGGGTGATTCCCACTGCACCCAAAGTGCCGTGATCACGGCCAAATGCAGTAACACGCTGACCACAGCGCCAATCAAATAGGTGTAAAGGCGACCCACACTAGTTGCCGAGGGGCTCAGTTACCAACCCCACACTGGCTGCACCGACTAACTGTAGTTCGCTCATCAAGGCAACAACACGGCCATAATCAACGCGACTATCGCCCCAAACGAGCACCGGCGTATCGGGTGACTGGCGTAAGATTTTTCCCACACGACTTTTAATTTCTGTCAAACTTTCCGCCTGATTGGTTCCCTCACGATCTATCCAGTACGTTCCGTCGGCTTTCACAGAGACAATGAAAGGTTCGCTATCCCCGCTCTCCAAAGGCGCCGAATTGGCAGGCGGCAGATTAACTTTTACGCCCTGCATTAACAACGGCGCGGTAATCATAAAAACCACCAACAAAACGAGCATCACGTCGATGTAGGGAACGACGTTAATTTCAGCAACTAGTTTTTTCTTCGGCTGTCGTGACTTCATTCCGCTTATTCACCCTTACCTGTTGGATTCGCTAACGAGCATGGACTTGTCGGTACAAAATACTTGAAAATTCATCGGCAAACGTCTCGTAACTGCCATAAATTCGCTCCGCCAGCGCCGCATACCGATTGTAAGCAATGACCGCTGGAATCGCAGCAAACAGTCCCATCGCGGTGGCAATCAGTGCCTCTGATATCCCCGGAGCAACGGTCGCTAGTGTCGCCTGCTGAACCATTGCCAAACCACGAAACGAGTTCATAATCCCCCAAACGGTGCCAAACAAACCGATATAAGGGCTGACAGAAGCAACACTTGCCAAAAAGGGTAAATGCGTACTCAGATTTTCTTCTTCGCGAGATAGCGCGATGCGCATCGCACGATCTGTACTTTCCATTATCGCGTCAGCTGGCGTTTTGTTAGCTTGCGTCAACCGATGGAACTCTCGAAAGCCGGCGCGAAAGATATTTTCAATGCCGGTGGTGCTTTGGTTTTCTTGATGACTTTCGGAGATCTCACGGTAAAGACTATTAAGATCAATGCCTGACCAAAATGTTTCTTCAAATGTCTTAAAGTCGCGCTGCGCCGCGCTCAAATAGAACCCGCGTTGCACAATCATTACCCAAGAAATAACGGACGCCAAAAATAAGATACCCATGACTGCTTGAACCAGAACACTCGCATTGAGAACCAGCGATACTATCGATAAGTTTTCTACCACCACAATCGTTACTCCGTTACGTACTAAGCTGTTGTTGCAAAGTGGCCAGCATCGGCTTAGGCATTGCCCGCGGGCGCTTACTCAACTCGTCAATGCAAGCGGCTTTGACCGTCCCCTGAGCCAGCAATTGGCCATCGCGCACGACATCTTGGCGCATCTCAAAAGTCACGCGGGTGACACGGGTCAAAAGCGCTGATACTTGAATTTCATCATCCAACGTAGCCGGTTTAAAATAGCGCACTGAAATATCGCGCACCACAAATTGTAACCCCTCAAATAATGCGGGCTTTGAATACCCTAAATAACGAAAATACTCGGTTCGACCGCGTTCCATATATTTCAAGTAATTGGCGTAATAAACGATCCCGCCAGCGTCCGTATCCTCGACATAAACTCGTAGGGTGTGAGCGAAGTTATGCATTATTTATGTCTATTGGAGACTCCCCCTGCTCACGATGATGCCTCGGCCGCGGCAGGCCAAAGTGCTCATAGGTCAGTCGAGTCGCCATGCGGCCGCGCGATGTACGCATTAAATAACCCTGCTGAATTAAATAAGGCTCAAGTACATCTTCAATGGTGCCTCGCTCCTCACTGAGTGCCGCAGCTAGGCTGTCCACACCCACGGGACCCCCGTCGAACTTTTCAACGAGCGTCAATAACAGCCGCCTATCTGAATGGTCAAATCCGTGATGATCCACGTTCAACATATTCAGTGCCGCATCAGCAATGACCGCTGTCACTACCCCATCGCCTTTGACTTCAGCATAATCTCTGACACGGCGGAGCAAGCGGTTTGCAATCCTCGGCGTTCCTCGCGAGCGTCGCGCAATCTCAACGGCTCCGTCATGGTCCACCGCCACATTTAATATGCCGCCCGCTCTGCCGACAATGGAAGTGAGGTCCTCAACCGAATAAAACTCAAGTCGTTGAACGATACCAAACCGGTCGCGCAACGGAGACGTGAGCAAGCCCGCTCGGGTGGTCGCTCCAACCAACGTAAAGGGTGGCAGATCCAGTTTAATGGAGCGCGCCGCCGGCCCCTCGCCAATCATAATATCCAATTGGTAATCTTCCATCGCGGGATACAAAATCTCCTCAACGACAGGGCTAAGGCGATGAATCTCATCGATGAACAAAACGTCACCAGGCTCTAGATTTGTCATCAAGGCTGCAATGTCACCGGCCTTCTCGAGCACAGGCCCAGAAGTAGTTTTTAAATCCACGCACATTTCGTTGGCAATGATATGGGCTAGCGTCGTCTTACCCAGTCCGGGAGGACCAAATACTAAACAATGATCGAGAGGTTCCGACCGTCTGCGCGCCGCCTCGATAAAAATCTCTAATTGTTCCTTCACCACTGGTTGGCCGACGTAATCAGCGAGTGAAATAGGACGCAACGTGCGGTCAAAATGCTCTTCAGCACCCGCCGTGTTAGCTGATATGAGTCGATCGGGCTCGATCATATTAGGATTATCCAAACAAGCGAAACTCAATGAGAATAATACCATCTGCGCGCGCATAACGCTCTCTCAATATGTTGCTTTCGCGGGTATCGCTATAATGACAAAAATACCTATCGCGCGACCACATTCTTAAGTGCGGCCCGAATTAACTGCTCTGCACCGCTTAAACCATCATTGGCGACTCGGCTAACCATTTTGCTGGCCTCTTGCGGTCGATAACCCAATGCAATCAGTGCGCTTTCTGCCTCTTCGAGGATTCCGATGTTCGTCTGCGATCGCCGAGAGCCCTCATCCTGAGCATTCTGGGGCTCTGTGAGTTTGTCCCGCATTTCGATGACTAATCGCTCGGCCGTCTTCTTTCCGACACCCGGCAATCGAACCAAACTAGCAATGTCGTTACGCCGCACGCAGGCAGAAAAGTCGTCTGCCGACATGCCCGACAAAATGGCGAGCCCCAGTTTTGGCCCGACACCATTCACTTTTACCAGATGCCTAAAGAGCGTGCGTTCCGATACTCTTGTAAAACCATAGAGCTGCTGTGCATCCTCACGCACCACGAAGTGCGTATGCAGTGTCACCGTGGCGTTGATGTCAGGCGTCTCAAAAAAACTGTTGAGCGACACCAGAACTTCATAGCCAACGCCATGAACGTCAATTAACAAGCTGGAGGATTGCTTTTCTATTATTTTTCCGGTTAGTTGGGCAATCATTAGCCTCACTCCTGTTGTTTATCTTTGCCGGCCGCGCAGTCAGTGTCTGCTCTTTGCCATTTCATTTATTACTTTTTCAGTTTAGAGTAGCGCGTATTCCGCCATTATCATCGGCAATCTCTCACGCATTAGCTGTGTCGACCACGCCCGTAACGTTGACTTCCCGAACCGCTCAGTGCCACCTGCAAACGCACACTGTGGGCATGGCAAATTGCCACAGCCAACGCATCAGCGGCGTCTTCGGCGGGCGTTGCATTTAATTTTAACAACTGCGTCACCATCGCTTGAACTTGCGCTTTGTCCGCAGCGCCGTGCCCAACAACCGCTTGCTTAACGCTTCGTGCTGCGTACTCACCCACGACGAGGTCTACATTGACGCCCGCCACGATCGCCGCACCCCGCGCCTGCCCAAGTTTTAGCGCGGCCCTAGGATCTCTTGCAGAAAAAATATCTTCGATGCCCATGTGCTCAGGACGGTACTGCTCTATGATCTGACTCACGGCATCGTAAATAATTTTAAGTCTGGCAGGTAAGGCACCGTCAGTCACGCGCACGATTCCGCTCGCCACATAAGTCAGCCGGTCGCCTTGAGCATCGATAATGCCGTACCCTGTGCGCCGTGATCCCGGGTCGATTCCTATGATACGCAGCATATGTTTGTCGTGTTCAGGGTTAAAGATGAAGTGTTGCAATGCAACTCACTGCAGTCAACTATTATCGCGTGCGCGCGCATGATGACTCAACCGAAAGATACCGCAAGAACGTTCGAGCCCTAATAACGCGTCCCGTGGTGATTAAAAGAAAATCCAGACAACGATATTTTTTGTTCAATAGAGCAACGAATTTATTGAAAATAAAAAATATGTAAATGACATTGAAAGCAAAACTCTAGTGCTGTTACACCCCTGTTCAAAAACTAAGGACGTCGTGTCACAAGTCACGCTCTAATTTTTTCTCATTAATCGTGTGGATCGTCGAAGTACCCAACACACCATATAAAATTAGATTAAGCGGCCCCTTTAAATCACTGTTAGCCGCCACAAAAGGCACCTCATCTGCAAACTCGATCGAACGGGCCTCGACCCAATCACTCGCAAACAACGGTAACGCAGCCAAACTCGTCACTCCAAAACAAAAAAATGCAATTCTTAACCTATCTTTCATGTTGAATCCTTTCCCTCAGAGCGCGATGCTCCATGTCTTTAAATCCCTTTAAGAAGCGCGATGCGCTCCGGGCGCTGGGCGCCCAACCTTCGTAATATTGACTCTTTTTTCAATCTCACACGCCCATATTTTGTGACGAGTGACTTTAATTTAATTTTCAAAAACACCAAAAGTACTGAGAGCATAGACTATTGTATCGAGTACGCACCATTATTTTAGCAAAAGTTCTTTAATCAGCAATTATTGAGCGTACGGCACCACCGAATAACCCAAAGATGTCAATGAAGGCGTTATCGTTTTAGCATCGCCGACTATGACGGTGACCATGTCGTTTGTCTGCAAGTGCTTTTTGGCAAGCATGTTGATCTCATCCCGACTAACATTTTCAACAATTTTGGCTCGTTTGCTAACAAATTCAAGATCGAGATCATACGCCAACATCTGCGCCAACAAGCCCATTTTGGCCCTTGGCGTTTCGTATTTAAGGGCCTCTTTCTGACTAATCGCAGATCGCATAAAACTTAGCTCTTCAGCGCTCACGCCCAAGTTCGCATAGTGCTGGATTTCGTTTTTCATTTCCGTCAGTGCCTGTGCCGTTACATCTGCTCGCACTTGTGCACGCGCAGTAAAGTTGCCGGCAAAACGGTCTCCCGAAAAATAGGACCGAGCGCCATATGTGTAGCCTTTGTCCTCGCGCAAATTCAAGTTTATGCGGCTATTAAACGCCCCCCCCAGAGAAAAATTCATCAGCGTCGCGCGATAATATTCCCCAGCGATATCCTTTTTTAGCGTGCGTTTTCCCATTAATAGTATCGACTGTTCTGCACCTTCCCGATTAACAAGATAAACTATTCCCTTGTGCGCCGCTGAAGCTGGCAATTGCAGATCTAAACGGGGTCCTGAGCCCGTCCAATCGTCAAATGAAGTTAAGGCGTCTAGAACATGCGCCTCGGAAAGATCTGATACCACGATCACATGGGCCCCATACGGTTGGACATGTCGTTGATAAAAAACCTTTAAGTCTTGTAGCGAGACATCCTCAAGCGTCTCAGGATACCCAGACGATGGCATCGAAGCTATCGTGTTGCCATACAACAACTGTCGGTACGCATTCATGCCACGATATGCGAGCTCTTTCTGCTGACTATGAACTAATTCAACCGTGCGGTTTTTGGCGCGCTCAAACTCCTCGGGTATCCAGGCGGGCCGCCAGAGCTTTTCATTCATCAAATCCAGCGTTTCAACAAGATTCTTGGTCAATGCGTTCACACTGACATTCAGGTACTGCGTATCTGCCGAAATTGATATGGAGCTTCCCAGTTTTTTGAGCTCTCGGGACATCGCTTTCGCACTTCGCTGGAGGGTTGATTCATGCAGCATGTCCGCCATCAAAGCAGTGATTCCAGCTTTCTTCGTGTCGGCATAATATTGCCCTGCCGGAATTCGTAATAACAGCGAAGTGGTTGGCGTTTCATAACTTTGGGCTCCCAACATAGACATTCCATTCGCGGTGTCGTGGCGCCATAAAGCTGGCAGGCCTGTCACCATGGACGGCCCCGTCTCCGGCATTAGACTTCGATCAAAATCATCTTGCGAGTGATCCAAAACCGCATGGTGACCAATAGCACCTGCGGATGAACCCACTGTTCGTTTAGGACCAATAAAATTATCCGGCGAGGCGACTGCATCAGCTTGACCCATGGGCACCACGCTCATAATCACACCCGAGCGACCTTTAATGTAGCGCTGAAATACTCGCATGACGTCGTCTGGCGTTACGGCGTTGTAACGCGCGATATCTTGTTCGATAAAGTTAGGATTGCCCGAGTAGGTTTCGTTGGCAGCGAGTTGACTTATCTTTCCAGCCACACTTTGCAAGCCAAAGATAAAATCTGCCTCTATCTCTGCCTTAATGACGCGAAGATCGGCAGCGTCAACGCCGTGCCGCTCGAACTGATCTAGTGTGTCGCGTACGGCGCTCTCAACGTCGGCAAGTGTCTGGCCCGATGCAGGATTAGGCAATGCATAAAGATTAAACTGACAGGCTAACTCACCGCATGGATGGGAGACCGACGCATTAATCGCGACCTCACTTTTTACCAGATTTTCATAGAACAAGGACGTCTTTCCAGCACCCAGAATACGCGCAAGTAGATCGAGTGGTGCTTCGTCCTGATGCCGTAAATAGGTGGTGGGGTAGGCCATAAAAAGTAACGGCAAATGCACATTGTCTTGGAATGAAACATAGCGATCTTTTTCTAAAGAAATAGGCGTATTTCTCACTGACGCAACGTCTGCACCTCTTGGAATGCCGCCAAAATATTTCACTACCCAATCTAATGCTTGCTCAACATTTATCGCTCCACCAACACTTAGCGTGGCATTATTTGGACCATACCAGCGCAGAAAAAATGCTTTTAGATCGTCGACACCGACTCGATCTAGATCTTCGACGTAGCCGATTACAGGCCAAGAATAGGGATGTTCAGCCGGATACAGAGCTTCAGCGACACGTTCCTGCAAACGCCCATAAGGTACGTCATCTACCCGCTGTGCACGTTCGTTCTTTACCGTTTCACGTTGTATTTCGAACTTTTCTGGTGTCACTGCATCTAGCAGAAAACCCATACGATCCGCTTCCAACCACAACATCCGCTCAAGATGATTTGCGGGAACGGTCTGATAGTAATTTGTTCTATCTCGGCTAGTAGACCCATTTAATCTACCCCCCGCGGCGGTGACCAATTTAAAATGTTGTTCATCCGCAACATTCTCAGAACCCTGAAACATCATGTGCTCAAAAAAATGCGCAAATCCAGATTGCCCAAGGCGCTCGCGTGAGGACCCAACATGATAAGTGACGTCAACATGCACCAGTGGATCCGACGAATCCTCATGCAAAATCACCGTCAAGCCATTGCTCAACAGATATTTTTTGTAGGGTATAAGTGTCTTTCCGGCGGCGGGTACAACTTCTTCGATGAACGTCAATCCGCTATGGGTTGTACCCGGCTGAATCTTTTTTTGACGAATGCTGTCTGTGGAATGAAGATCATGCAACGGCGCACATGCGAATAAACCGCTTATCGCAGTCAAAAAAAGATATTTCCTCACGCTTTTCTCCTGACCAACGGAATTGGACTATTCAAAAGATCGACTCATGTAACCACAGGAACGCGCCCACACAACTCGCAATGCGCTCGCCCCCCCGTTTAATGACTTTATGATGCGCCCAACCCCCACCCATAAAACATGGTCCCCAACCGCACTAAAAAGGGACTCACGGTACATGCGGAACCTCGAAACGTCATCGCCAAGTAAAAGCTGCTTGGATCGTTAACCTAGACAATAGCCGTAGCTATTTTCACTCAGGAACCCTGCCGATCTTGCTTGGACAAGACCGGCAGGTCTCGACGCTAGCGTTCTGGTTGTTGATGGGTCATTGATTCGATTTGACCTTCGAATTCTCTCAATCGTTTATACACACTGGCTAACTCAATAATGGTTGGCCACGATTTGAACAAATATTGAAGCGAGCCTTCAACCCGCCCAAATGCTCTGATTATTTGCTGCATAACACCCAAAGTCATCACCCCAGCAACGATTGCCGGCGCTAAAATAATATAGGCCACTAACACGTTGACCTGTAAATAAGCGAGCCTACCAATATTGAAATAGAGGTATCGCAAGTAGCTTTTGTAATGGATTGTACGAACGCCTTCAAATAGCTCATCTAGGGTTTTTGGCCTAATCGTTCCATCATCTTCGGCTAGCACAAGTATCTTTCGATACGCGGCCTCTCTTTTTTGGAGATCATATTCAATACCAACTAGCCTTAACAACCACGCTAAACCGATCATTAGAAAGGTGCCGCCTACAGCCCAAATAAAAGCCGCCGTCACCAAGCCATATTCCCACTCGCCAAACCACATTATGTCAATACCAATCGCCAAACCCATAAGCAGAGGGAAATACTCCACTAACACCATGATTGACTCAATAAGACTTGTTCCAAGATCCTCCATAATGCGCGAAAACCGTATGGTATCTTCTTGAACGCGCTGCGATGCGCCCTCAATGGTTCGCGCTTTATCGTAGACACTGTGATAAAACTCTACCATTGACTCACGCCATCTAAACAAAAAGTGTGAGGTGAGAAATGAGGTCGCAAGGGCCAGTGCGATGAACATGGCCGCAAGCTCTGCAAAGCTCCACAAGCGCCCCATATATTCACCCAAAGTGATCGCATTTGGCGTTGCAAGTGCTTTTTGGATCATGTCGTAGAATTCACCAAACCACTCATTAATCTGAACGTCAATTTGAACGGAAATCCATAGAGACGTTAAAATGACGCTTGACCCCACATAAGCCCAGAGGAACCATTTTTTTTGAGTAAAAAATCTAAACATGCGTATTTCCGTGTGAATTCGTGCAGGTCAATGGTCTCCGCGGGTGGCGGCCAATGAACCTGAGTCGTGCAAAACTCGTTGATTTATATCAGCATCAAGTGATTCGCCTCAATCCCCGATGACCGTACTTTAAAGGATTCATTATGCTGATGAAAGCACTTAAGGTGTTTAAGGATGACACGGCGAAATGTAGCTGAGATACCCCTCATTCGTATCCCTTGAGGCCCGCCATGCAGCTCCCCATAACCAATCTTAAAGCCAATTTCCGGCATAGCGATTACGGCTTACTCGACTGTCTTTTTCCCCTACTTTAACCCATTATCTCGGAATAAAGTCTGCCTTGCTCACTACTTCTCGCTTTCACACAACGCGTGTAAGCACGGCTATTTAACACGCTCTTGAGTGCGCCGAAAAGTCTTTGTTGTCTGCATCAGTCGAGTCTCACGACCCAGCGGTTAGCAACCCTATGCCAGCTGATCTAAGACGTCTGGAGGTATCGACGCGTTGGTATAGACGTTCTGTACGTCGTCAAGATCCTCTAGACTGTCTATCATACTTAGCAATTTCTCGGCGCCCACAAGATCGAGCGATACCTCCACTCCAGCAACCATCGTTACTTCGGCCGTTGTCGGTTCAAAACCGGCTTCAATCAGGCTTTCTTTTATATCTAAGAAATCTTCAAAGCGCGTTTCTAAAGCGACCGTTCCGTCCGTATCAGAAACAACATCTTCAACACCTGCGTCCAGCGCCACTTCAAGGAGGGCGTCTTCATCAACCCCAGACGGAAAGGAGATCTGGCCGACACGTCTGAACAAATACGCAACCGACCCGTCAGTGCCCAAATTGCCCCCGCGTTTACTAAACACATGACGTACCTCTCCGACTGTACGGTTGCGGTTGTCTGTCATGCACTCCACCAGAACTGCGACACCCCCGGGGGCATAGCCTTCGTAGGTTAATTCATCGTAATTTTCGCCTTCACCAGCGCCTGCACCGCGGGCTATTGCCTTGTCGACCGTGTCGCGCTTCATGTTAGCGCCCAACGCTTTGTCCACGGCAGCTCGCAAGCGCGAGTTATCGTCTGCATTTGGTCCACCGGCCTTGGCAGCAACCACAAGCTCACGAATCAGTTTGGTAAAGATTTTGCCCCGCTTAGCGTCTTGCGCCGCTTTTCGGTGCTTTATATTCGCCCACTTGCTGTGCCCTGCCATGTCGCGCCTCCCACTACATCGATGAAATCATTGGCCCTCGGCATTTCGCACGCGAATATTTAAATCACGTAATTGAGAAGATGCCACAGCGCTCGGCGCCTCTGTCAACAAACAGGCTGCTGATTGCGTTTTCGGGAAAGCAATAACGTCCCGAATAGAGTCGCTGCCAAGCATCAACATCATCAACCGATCGAGTCCCAAAGCTATACCACCATGTGGTGGCGCACCATACTGCAAGGCGTCTAACAGAAAGCCAAATTTATCACGCTGCTCATTCTCATCAATCCCCAGCACCTCAAACACCGCCGCTTGCATGGCCTGGTCATGAATCCGAATTGATCCACCGCCCAATTCATAACCATTAAGCACCATATCGTAGGCGCGCGACAGAGCCAGCGAAGGGTTCTCTTGTAACTCCGCTATCGTGCACGATGGTGCAGTAAAAGGATGGTGTAACGACGTCAAATCGCCGTTGTCCAAGCGCTCAAACATAGGAAAGTCGACAACCCATACGGGGGCCCAATCACACGTATACAAGTTCAGGTCTGCCCCAATACGACATCTCAGCGCGCCTAATGCCTCTGAAACGATCTGCGCTTTATCTGCACCAAAAAACACTATATCTCCATTTTTTGCGTCCAGACGCTGCATGATTTTTAGTGTCACCGCGTCACCCAGGAATTTAATAATCGGCGACTGTAAACCCGCAATGCCCTCTTCTGACGCATTGACTTTAATCCACGCCAAACCTTTGGCGCCATAAATACTGACAAACTGGGAATACTCGTCAATACGCTTTCGCGATATCTCAGCACCTCCTGTCACTTTAAGCGCACTGACGCGACAGTCAGGATCATTTGCCGGGCCCGCAAACACCTTAAAATCTACATCCATCAACAGGTCCTTAATCTCAACCAACTCCAGCGGAATCCGTAAGTCTGGCTTGTCAGAACCATATTTTTGTAGCGCTTCGGCATACGTTATTTGATGAAATACGCCGAGTTCAACCTGCAGATGACGCGCGAAAACTTCGACAACCATCTGTTCCGCCATCGACATAACGTCCGTTTCGCTGACAAAAGACGCTTCAATGTCAATTTGTGTGAATTCGGGTTGCCGATCAGCTCGAAGATCTTCATCTCGAAAACACTTGGCAATTTGATAATAACGATCGCACCCTGCAACCATCAGCATCTGCTTAAACAACTGCGGCGATTGTGGCATGGCGAAAAATTGACCGGGATACGTTCGCGAGGGGATCAAATAGTCACGCGCGCCCTCCGGTGTTGCTCGGGTCATGATCGGCGTTTCAACATCAAGAAACCCGTTTCCCGAGAGGTAATTGCGAATGCTATTGCTCACGACAGAACGCAATTTGAGGCTACTTTGCATATGCGGCCTCCGTAAATCCATATATCGGTACTTTAATCGGACATCTTCACCCACCGAGATGTGTTCGTCCAACTGAAACGGTGGCGTCAAAGCTGCATTGAGTATTTCCAACCCAGTGCCGTAAACTTCGACGTCGCCGCTTTGCATGGCGGGATTGACAGTATCCTCACTTCGGGCGCGTACTTTACCGGTGATCTTAAGTACGTACTCAGAACGAACGCGGTCAGCAAGAGCGAAGAAATCACCTGCATCAGGATCAAAAACAACCTGAATAATCCCTTCGCGATCTCTTAGGTCAATAAAAATAACGCCACCATGATCACGACGACGATCGACCCAACCACACAAAGTCACTTGATCATTTAGATGTTGACGTGAAACGTTCCCGCAGTATGTGGATCGATACATGATGCATTATTTCCTTTTTTAGTTACGGTGTTTCTGATTTCGCAGGTGCGGCGGCAGGCGGAGCCGATGTATCAGGCGCCTTGGTAACGGAGGGCCCGGTTTCAGCACTTGCGCCCGTCGGACTCAGTTGGCTATCACCGCTGATGTTACGTTGATTTTTTGACTTAAAGTCCGTCTCGTACCACCCTGAGCCACTGAGTCTAAAGGCAGACGCTGAAATTTTCTTTTTTAGCTCGAGGGCCTGACACTTGGGGCACTTACTGAGCCTTGCATCGTTGATCGTTTGCAAGGCTTCCAGTTCATGCCCACAAGCAGCACAACAATATTCATAGATTGGCATAGTGAAACCTCAGAATCGCCTCTTACAGAAAGGCTAACGCACTTTAACGAGCGAGAGATTGTACAGCAGTCAAGGAACAGCGAGAATGCCAAAGAGCGGACATTCGTGATGGAAGTAAAAAAAAATAAAAAAAACATGTGCTTTTATCCGTGAATCCGCGATGAAGCGTCTATAACTAAGACACACCTGCGGTACAGAAACTGCCGTATCAGGTCGGACCCATCATGCCGGCATATCAAGATCCTGACAGTGGTCATGGATGCGCACCCGATGGGTAACTCAGTCTTTTTATGAAGGATCATGAAATGAGCACACAAGACATACCTATGGATCGTCAACAGACCCAAGCAGACTACCATTCAAAACAGCACAGAAAACGATGGCTACGTGAATCGCTCGAGCCGATCACAGAACGCTACAACAAAGCACAAGTTATCGACGAACTCGCCTCGGTCACTGGGTTGCAACAAATGCAAGTCATATCTGTGCTCGACGAGCTCAAAGTGTTGATTCAACGACATATCCAACGCGATGCGATAGGCGAATTTTTATTGAGTGGTTTAGTCAAGATCACAACGACCGAAAGACCCCCGCAAAAAGCGTACATTGGCAAAAGTACCTTCACCGGAAAACCAACCAATTTTGCCGCTAAAGACGCAATGACGGTCGTAAAAGTCAAGGCGTTGAAAGGCCTCAATGACATGGCGCAACGCGCTCAATAATCTTCTACGCGCGCAGTTCTTATTACCGCAGGTATGCAGCTCAAACGACCCATGACCCCCTCAAGCGCTACGATCAATGTTAACGCATAAGTGCCGAGTGTTAATTGTCGAGACGCCGCCCAACCATGCGCAATAGCCTGATTGCAGACAATTAATCGTTAGCCAGGACGCATCCCATGGGGAACCAACGCACTTTGCAAACGCACAATGCAAACCGACAGCTTGTCGGGCGTATAAGGCACCGCATCAACCGTTCCCCAAACGGGGGCAGGCCATGCCGCGTCATCTGTGTAACGAGCAATGTGATGCAAATGCAATTGCGAAACGATATTTCCCAACGCACCAATATTTAGCTTATCTGGACTAAAGACTTCGCTCATCGCTCGCGCGGTCAAACAGGACTCTCGCAACAACTGACTCTGGTCAGCCAATTCTAGTTGGTACACCTCGGTGATGCTTTCTCGCCGAGGAACTAAAATAACCCAGGGATAATTAGCATCCCGACTGAGCAAAACTAAACTCAGTGGAAAATCACCGAGTAGCAACGTGTCGGCCAGCAATCGTTTGTCCAACTGAAACATTTTCTTTTTTGCCTCCGCATCCATCGCTGTACCCACACCACGATGCCCTTTAAACTAATGCTTTCACTCACCCGATAGTTTAAGAGAAAATATGCGCGTTAGCCAATACCTCCTTCACACACAACGAGAAGCGCCTGCCGAGGCGGAAATCATCAGCCACCAACTTATGTTGAGAACGGGTATGGTCCGCCAACTCGCATCTGGCCTATATTCTTGGTTACCACTTGGACTTCGAGTATTTCGAAAAGTTGAATCGATCGTTCGCGAGGAGATGAACGCGGCCGGCGGCATAGAATTGTCGATGCCTGTGGTTCAGCCCGCTGAATTATGGCAAGAGTCGCAGCGCTGGAGTCAATTCGGACCCGAGTTATTGCGCATTCGCGACCGCCATGATCGAGAGTTCTGTCTAGGCCCTACACATGAGGAAGTGATCACAGATATTGTCCGCAATGACATTCGCAGCTATCGCCAACTACCTGTCAATTTGTACCAAATACAGACTAAATTCCGAGACGAAAGACGGCCGCGCTTTGGTGTGATGCGAACCCGTGAGTTTTGCATGAAAGATGCCTATTCATTCCATATCAACGAAGAGTCGCTTCAAACTACCTACGAGACGATGTATAAAACCTATGGCAATATATTTACTCGCGCAGGACTAAATTTTCGTGCGGTTATTGCCGACACCGGCAGTATCGGTGGAAGTCACTCGCACGAGTTTCATGTTCTAGCCGATTCCGGAGAAGATGCGATCGTTTTTTCTGACGGTAGCGACTTTGCCGCCAACATTGAAAAAGCGGCCGCGCTTGCCCCGCCCATAACTGATCGGCCAGCCGAAAGCCCGCTATCAAAAATCGCAACGCCCAACGCAAAGTCCATCGAACAAGTTTGCCTAGCACTGGATATTGGACCACGGCAGATCGTCAAAACACTGATTGTGAAAGGGTCGTCTGAAGACGGGGAGCCGGCACTAGCGGCACTGGTCCTGCGGGGGGATCATCAACTTAATGAAATAAAAGCGCAACGCGCATTGAAATTCCAGGGAGACTTCTCACTCGCAAGTGAAGAAGACATTCTCAATGCCACGCAATGTCGTCCGGGCTCACTAGGACCTATAGGCCTCGACTTGCGCATCATTGTGGACCACGGCGCGGCAAGCCTCAGCAACTTTGTATGCGGCGCAAACCTCGACGGCTATCACTGGGTGGGCGTCAACTGGGCACGCGACTGTGCGGCACTTCACTGTGCCGACCTGCGCAATGTGGTGGACGGTGACCCAAGCCCTGATGGAAAAGGAACATTGATGATCGCCCGCGGCATAGAGGTGGGACATATCTTCCAGCTCGGCACAAAATACAGTAAGACGATGAAGGCGAGCGTGCTGGATGAAAACGGGGAAGAACAGTTGATGCATATGGGTTGCTACGGCATAGGTGTGGGTCGAATTGTCGCGGCTGCCATAGAACAAAACCACGACGCACAGGGTATTAGCTGGCCTGACGCCATAGCCCCCTTTCAGATTGCGTTAATTCCGATCAACTATCACAAATCTGACTCCGTCAAACAAACGAGTGATAGCCTCTATCAGCAATTGTGTAGCGCAGGCTACGAAGTGCTATTTTTTGATGAGAGGAAAGCGCGATTGGGAGGTATGCTTGCAGACGTTGAGCTCATCGGAATTCCCCATCGAATTGTCATCGGAGAGCGCAACCTTAATGCCGGCACTGTGGAATATCGCAATCGTAAACAGCCAGATAATCTGCCTATATCACTCCAGAGCATCATGGATTTTTTACTGCAAAATACGGTTGCTGGACAAACTTTAGCTGCGCAAAAAGTGTAGTCCAACCACCATCTCATTGATCGTCTCAAAGATTCAGCTCAACAAGATCAGGATCCGGCAAAGCATAGCGCACAAAAAAAGACGAGGGAGGACCCGACCGTTGAGTGACATAAAAAGCATTTTCGGCGTTGAAGGAAAGGCGGTCCTCATCAAGCGTGAACACGCGAGATGCGATGCCTTGAGCGCTATCGATTAATTCTGCATCGCCAAAAAATAATTTCAACGGAACCTTTAGTAGAGGGAAGTGGGTACAACCCAAAATCACTGCATCATAAGACTTTGCAGGTACTGAGGATAAAACGCGCGCAACGTCCTTTAAAGTCGGGGCTACATGCAACGAGGCTTCAGCCAATCGAACAAGATCTGTACTTCCGTATCGATCAAGCCGGACACCTTGAGAAAACCTCGCAACTAAATCATCCAAATAGTCACCTTGCACAGTTTGTGGGGTCGCTAACAATAATAATGTGCCCATCGGATATCGTTCGCAGGCAGGTTTGATAGCAGGAACCACTCCAACAACGGGTATTGAATAAACATCTCGTAATTGCGGGAGGATTTGCGTACTCGCCGTGTTGCAGGCAATCACAATCATGCCGTGTTGACGTCGGGACTGCGCTGCATTCACCAGCGCCATGGTGCGCCGCATGATCTCTTCAGGCGAGCGCTCTCCGTATGGACAACCCGCATAGTCGGCGGCGTACGAATAAGACAGCCCGGGCAGCCGTTCGCGGATAGCATCGAGCACTGTAAACCCGCCACTTCCAGAATCCACAATTAGAAGTGGCCTGCGCATAGTCAGCCGTCCCTTAATTGCCCATCAAAAAACACTATTACGCTAGTGCTTCAACTATTTTATTACGCCGCATAAAGATTTCTCTCTACGGCATCCAGAAAACCATACATATCCACTATTTGCTCTTTCTCTGGCTCAGTGGTCTTTCCCTTTAAATCACCCGTGATAATGCCCTGATCCACCGTTTCGACAAGGGCCTCTTTTAGTCGATTAGAATAATCTATTAGCGCCACATTCCCTTCGCGACCGCCAAGATGCTCAAGCGCATTCGCCAGCGCATACAGTAGCGCCGACGAATTGAACAGCGCCTCTTTGCCGTCGCTTTGCAGGTACTTTTCGTAAAGATCGTGCGCAGTCCCATGCGGCGCCTCGTACAACATCGTACCATCTTTGCTTTGGATGATTGAACTGGCCGTTGCCAAACTCCCCCCCAGCGCAGCAGCGATATCAGAAAAGATATCTCCGTCAAGATTTTGAGCTGGATAAAGTGCTCTTCTTGGCGGATCTGTAATCATTTTTCGTAGCTGGCTAGACGGGCGCATAATCATATAAGAAGGCGGAGGCGTGTCGCGACGAGCCAACTCTTGCCGCACATCTGCAATGACCTTACTAAACACATCATCGTACTCCATGTATTCTCTTTTAAGGCCGAAGTACACCTCTTTATCATTTAAAGAAGCCTCACGAAAAACTTGACTCACCCAATCTTTTATGGCGTGCTGATCATTTGACATAAACAGGACCGGATCATTCTTTTTCACCGCACGAGCATGTTTTTCTTCACCGTCGACAATCACTTTAATAAATCCATCTTCTGTCATCGGCATGTTAAAACTTCCGTACTGATCACCGCCACCGGCGCTCATTCTGGAAATCGACACGTAGGCTCTGCGCTCTGGTATGCCATAGATTTTCAAGTGTCGCACGAGTTTGTATAACTTGCGGCCCGTGGTGTTGTCTGGCACACCCCATAGCGCTCGTTCCGGCGGGTTTGCAATCAGGCGTGCGGCTTGTGCATCGATTAACTCGTAGTGATAACTGAGACCACTGTCTGCAACGGCCTGACGGTAATGCGATTCATAGATCGCCTCAATAGCCGCGCGCATCACGCCATCGTAACCGGGAATCACTGTGTCTTTTAGACCTAAATACAAGTCTCTTTTCTCGTCGATTCCGCGTTGAAAGAACCGATGCGCCCACGCCACGACATCTTCTAAACTGTTCGTCGCCAGCAACCAAGGGTCGCCTTTACCAATAAATCGACGATGAAGTTCAACAGGATCGCCGCTGCTGCCCACAAAAATAACCTTGGCCACACCCGTTGACTTAGATAATTCGTTAAAACTGTGCTTTATACCGCCATTCTCCATTGTAAAAACATCAATATCCCGACCTATCCACTGAGGTTTTGGAACTTGGATATTTTTGAACTGAATATCTTCCCGAATAATATTGCCACCAATCCCTTTTCGAATTGATCCATTTGGGGATTTGGTTGCAAGTCTGCTCAACTGAGACTCTTTAATATCCGGGTGCTTCGCTAACAACGCATCTAATTGTTCACGATTCACGGTCATCCCTGCATTCTTTATTCCAACTCGATAGTACTTTAGCGCATCGATCGCATCCAAAACCGCTTGGCCGTTCGTTAATAACCGATTCTCTGCGGTCAAATCTATCTCAACCAGATTGATATCCAGCGGTTTTTTGACAAACTGCGCCAAAATTCGTTCAAATGCGATTTGTGCCATCTCATCGCCATGAAGAACAACCAGAGGTTGTTCAACAGAAATTTTTTTCATGATGTTTTACCTTTTGTGGATCGCGCGATCTATATCAGCGGCTTTCGTTGCGTGTGATCAATTCATTATCGAACGATGAATGTCGGTCTTCATTGTACATACTGACCCAAAATATCTCTATGTTAACAGCCTATATGCGTCTACAAATCATACGATATCTGGGTAATTTTTAGTGGCTCGTTTAAGAAGCGGTTGTGTGCTTGCAAACCGCATCCGCGCCCACCCCAAAGTGATCTCTCACTCAATGGCTCCGGCGAAATAAATAGCCTAAGCTCAAAGAGCGCTGTTAGGACACACCACACCGCATACGCCAAAAGATGCGCTTTAATTAACGTATCGGTTTTTCGTTAGTCGATCGCTATGCTTTAAAAGAGGTATACTCAAGCGTTCTAATACGATATCGCAGCAACCAAGCAAGATGGTAACCCATGGCAAGACCCACTCGCGCGCTGATTAGTTCAGCCGCCTTGATCCACAACTATTCCCTTGCGCAGAAAGGCTCGGGCGCGCATTGCATGCCGATGGTCAAAGCAAATGCGTATGGTCATGGAGCTAAAGACGTCTGTAAGATCCTCGATCAAGCACCCGCTTTTGGTGTAGCGTCAATTGAGGAGGCGCTTGAACTTCGTAAGTCGGGCATACAACAGCCAATCCTGTTACTTGAGGGTACATTTAGCGCGTGCGAGATAGCCATTGCTGAAACACACAACTTTTGGGTAATGATCGAAAATCATCGTCAACTTGATGATTTTATTGCGGCGCCCGTTAGCTCAATGCGGATCTGGCTCGGCGTTGACACTGGAATGCATCGCCTGGGGTTTAAACCGCAGGAGGTAAATAGTGTGTATCAAAGGCTGGCTCGAAGCGGCAAAGTCGACAATACCTGCGTTCTCGCTTCGCATTTTGCCAGTGCAGACCAGCGCGGAGACACTATGAATCAGCGCCAACTCACGTGCTTCGAACAAGCCTATCGAAGTATCGCTGTTTCAAAAGGAACAAAGCTCCAACAGAGCTTAGCTAATTCCGCGGCTCTGTTAACCCTGCCTGCTACCTTGCGTGATTGGCAACGACCGGGATATATGTTGTACGGCAATCCCCCATTCATCGCTGAAGATCAAGACGCTCGGCTCAAGCCGGTAATGAATTTTGTGTCCGCAGTGTCGTCATTGCGTCGTATCGACGCGGGCCAACCCGTCGGCTATGCCGCACAATGGACGACACAGCGAACATCTGTGATTGCTACAGTCCCCGTAGGCTACGCCGATGGTTATCCGCGCCATGCGCCCAACAACACCCCCGTATTAGTCAACACCCAACGCGCGCCTCTCGTCGGTCGCGTGTCAATGGATATGATTACGGTCGATGTAACCGACCTCCCTTCAGTTCAAATCGGCGATCCTGTCACCTTGTGGGGCTCTGCATTATCCGTAAATGAAATCGCACGGCGATGTCAGACAAACGGTTATGAACTACTCAGTGGTGTTAGCGCGCGCGTCCCCAGAGTCATTCACGCCGATGAAGACAACACAACGCACTAATTTTTACCCACCCAACGCACCATATCAGGGACGTCTATTCCCACCATATCTAGTAAGCGGCCAACGGTATGATCAACGATGTCCTCAATCGAACGCGGCGCCGTATAAAATGCCGGGCTCGGCGGACAAATAATCGCACCTAACTGGCTGGCCCGAAACATGAGTTCGCAGTGGCCGGTATGTAACGGCGTTTCACGCGGCACCAGTAACAAACGTCGACGTTCTTTTAAAACAACGTCAGCCGCTCTAATCAGCAAATTATCTGCATAAGAGTTGACGATACCCGAGAGAGTTTTCATCGAGCATGGCACAACGATCATCGCCGTTGTTTTGAATGAACCGCTCGCAATACTCGCCGCTATATTTTTATTGTTGTGCACGATATCAGCCAAATTCTCAACGCGTTCGACAGTCCAATCCGTTTCTATGCCAATATTCATTCGCGCTCCCTGACTCATAACCAAGTGCGTTTCAATATCATGCTTTTCGGCTAACAACTGCAATAGTCGAATTCCATAAATCACTCCACTGGAGCCTGACATTCCCACAATTAAGCGCATTTTTAAGTTCCACCTGTGCAAAATAGGCATTTGCTGGCTCCGCTATTGATCGCGCCCATGTGCCCATCAAATCGTTACGACAGAGAAAAGACCACTTTGCCCTTGGCACGGCGCTCGGCAATACTGGCGAAACCGCGAGCAAACTCTTGCAACGGATATACCTCCGTCACCAGTGGCGAAAATACCCCGTTATCAATCATTTCTATTAGTTCTTTGAAATTCGTTTGAGATGCTGCAGAGTCTCTGGCGTTCCAAGCTCCCCAAAATACGCCTATTACTGAAGCGCCCTTCAGTAGAGCCAAATTCAGTGGCATCTTAGGAATCGGCCCGGAGGCGAAACCAATTACTAAAAAACGGCCATCCCACGCGATCGCTCTGAAGGCCTGCTCCGAAAAGTCTCCGCCTACTGGGTCATAAATCACATCGGCGCCCTTCCCTTTGGTGAGCTCCTTGACCCGCTCCTTTAAATTTTCGGTTGTGTAGTTTACCCGCATATCTGCACCTGCTTGACACGCGAAATCCAGCTTTTCTTCACTGCTAGCCGCCGCAATCACGATCGCACCCATCGCCTTGGCAATCTGGATAGTGGCAATGCCCACACCACCCGCCGCACCCAGCACGAGAATTGTTTCACCCATTTTTAACTGCGCTCTTTGTTTGAGCGCATAGTAAGATGTGCCATAGGTTATCGCGAAGCCGGCTGCTTGGTCGAACGACATAGATCGACCTTTCAAAAACGTTGAGTGCTCGGAACTCACGACCTGACTCGCAAAACCCCCGATCTGTACCGTTGACACGACCTCATCACCTACCGCGCGAGTTGTAACGCCTTTACCCACTTTCGTCACAACACCCGACACTTCAGTCCCCGGGATGAAAGGCAACTCTGGCTTGAATTGGTACTTTCCCTCAATCGTCAAAATATCCGGAAAATTCACGCCCGACGCGCGCACATCAACCAAGACCTGACCTGGACCCGGTTCTAAATCATCACGCTCTTCCAGCGACAGATGCGTCGTCGATCCAAATTTATTGCAAATGACGGCTCTCACAATTACGTCCTCTTCTTAAGTGCACAACGCACACAATGGGCAAAGCCCTCCTAAAAACCAGTGTATCGCACATCAAAAGTCAAATGGCCTGAGACTGTGCCTAAATTTTCTCTAACTTGCTGGTATCCACCCACGCCAATCGACTACGAACAGGACACCCTCAAACCGCGCGGCCCGAAGGCACTATCCCCGCCACCATTTGGGTCCGCCGCTAATTTTTATACTGCGCAAGCTCCCGACGTGTAATGACCATGCGGTGAACCGCATCAGGCCCATCGGCATACCGTAACGTGCGTTGCGCACTGTACCAGCCAACCAACGGGGTGTCCTGAGATATGCCTGCGCCTCCATACATTTGCATAGCCTCATCAATCACTTTTAATGCCATGGACGGGGCCTGCGTTTTTATCATGGAAATAAAGGGTTGCGCAGCGTCCACGCCTTCATGGTCCATCAACCATGCTGCCTTTAGACACAAAAGGCGAGTCATTTCAATCTGGATTCTTGCGTCGGCAATAATGTCGACATTGCCCCCTAATTTAGCCAACGGACGACCAAAGGCCGTTCGGCTTAGCGAACGTTCGCACAGTAATTTCAGCGCCGCTTCTGCAACGCCGATCGAACGCATACAGTGATGAATTCGACCCGGCCCAAGCCGGCCCTGGGCAACTTCAAAACCGCGACCGCGCCCCAAAATCAAATTCTCTTTAGGCACCCGGACATCCGTAAAACGCATATGGAAATGCCCGTGCGGTGCATCGTCGATACCAAAGAGTGTCATAGGCCTTAACCGCTCTACCCCCGGCGTTCTCATCGGCACGAGCACTTGCGAGTGCTGCCCGTGTCGAGGCCCGTCAGGGTCTGTCTTCACCATGACAATCAAGATTTCACAGCGCGGATCACCGACGCCCGATATCCAAATTTTCTCTCCGTTGAGAACCCACTCGTCGCCTTCGTCAACGCAACTCATCGCAATGTTTGTTGCATCGGACGACGCCACATCGGGTTCTGTCATGACGTAAGCAGATCGAATCTCGCCCGCTAACAGAGGGGCCAGCCAGCGGCTTTTTTGCTCTTCGCTGCAATAACGAGATAGCACTTCCATATTTCCAGTATCAGGCGCTGAGCAGTTGAATACCTCAGGTGCCAAATGTGACCGCCCAGTTTCTTCTGCAATATAGGCATACTCAACGGTATTTAAGCCAAATCCGCCTTCATAATGCGTCAGGAAAAAATTCCAAAAGTTACGTTCGCGGGCCTTCGCTTTTAGATCATTCAGTATCTCCATTTGCCGCTCGGTATATTGCCAACGATCTCCCTTGGCCACCTCCTCAAAATATTCTTTCTCCAGAGGCGATATTTCTGTGTCGATAAATTCCCTTACCTGCCGCAAGATCGGTTTTAATTTCTCGCTGATACCTAAATCCATAATAAGCCTCTCAGAGTTAACATAACAATTGCTGCGATAGCGCATTCAAAAGCCGGCGTGACTTCGTAGCACGCTGCACCAAGAGTAGCATATAGGGGCGAATCACGCTGTGCGTTAACAACTGTCTCATCGAGCCGAGACAGACCGATCTCAATAGCCAGCCATATTGGCGAAACGGTGTCCGTGATAACTAAAATCACCAAATAACGCTTGAACGGGCCGCGCTCGTTTGATGTACAAACCTATGTCATATTCATCTGTCATGCCAACACCACCGTGCATTTGAATGGCTTCGTTCGTGCTTAGTTCAGCAATCTCACACAACTTTGCTTTACTGATACTGATCAACGCCGGCGCATTGGGGTCACCTTCATCTAAAGCTTGCAGAGACTTTAAAACGACTGATTTACAAAGCTCAATCTCACTCCACCAATGCGCTGCACGGTGCTGCAACGCCTGAAAAGAACCTATTAATACGCCAAATTGCTTGCGCTCCTTAAGGTACTGCAAAGTACAATCAAAGCTTTCACTAGCGATCCCCAGAAGCTCTGCGGCCAAATGCGCATTGCCAATGTCAAGCGTCGAGGCTAACGCTGAATAGCCAAGCCCAGGCTCGCCTAGCACAGCATCCGACGCCAACTCAACATCAACAAAAGAGATATTGGCAATACTACGACTGTCTACTGTGGGGACTCTTTCGACCGTAACGCCGGCTGAGCCTGCGTCCACTAAAAATAAGCTAATGCCCTGTCTATCTCCCGCACAGCCCGCCGTGCGCGCTGCAACAATTAGAGTTTCGGCAACATGTCCACAAACGACATGACGTTTTACACCATTTAAGCAGTAGCCCTGAGAGGTTCGCTCGGCCTTCATCGCAATCTGTTCTGGCGCATGAAACGCCGACTCATCGACCGCTAAAGCCGTCGTTAAATCTCCGTTTGCAATCGCACTTAACAAAGAACTTTTTTGTCCTTCTGTCCCTGCTGCTTGAATCATACTAGCACCCAAAATAGCTGTGCTAAACAGCGGAGAGGCCGTTAGCTTGCGACCGCTTTGTTCGACTATCTGACCCATCCCAACATGACCAAATCCAAGACCCCCGTAAGCCTCTGGCACAAGAATCGCCGCCCACCCCATTGCAACCATTTGCTGCCAGAGTCCAGTGGAATAATCTTCATCCAGATCTCGCAATTTCCGCATTTCCGAAATGGGCGCAAACTCTGTAAAAAAGCCTTGTGCAGACTCTTTGAGCATCTGCTGTTCATCACTTAATACCAATGCCATAACGCATCTCCTTTTTTGTTGGCGCTTATCCCAATCCGAGAATATTTTTCGCAATGATGTTTAGCTGCACTTCAGACGTGCCGCCCTCAATTGAGTTACCCTTAGTTCTGAGCCACGTCTTTGGCAACCATCCATCTTGCGATGCTGTGCCCTCCCAACCCATGGCCTCGGTCCCTTGCAGTTTCATCATTACTTCATAACGCCGTTTATTCAGTTCTGTGCCGTAGTACTTCAGCATTGCTGAAGTCGCACCGACGCCCTGTCCTACTTTTGCCTGATCAGTCACGCGCTCGGCAGTCAACGCAAAGGCAGCGGCATCTATCTCCCAACGAGTTACATCCTGACGCAAAAACGAATTGGATAAGCGTCCCTCCTCAAGCCCAAGCGCTCCAACTGCAACTTCCCAGAGGTTTTGGGCCCCGGCATCGGCCAAACCAAAACCGCCAATCATCTCGCGCTCATGCGTCAGCAGGTACTTCGCAATCGTCCAACCTTGGTTTACTTCACCCACCACCTGGTTTTTCTCGACCCTTACATCCTCAAGAAAGGTTTCACAAAACGGTGAACTGCCAGAGATCAGCTTTATCGGTTTCGGAGTCACCCCAGGCGTTTCCATATCGAATAGGACGAGGCTAATTCCACTCTGTTTTTTGGCATCAGGATCCGTTCGCACAAGACAAAACATCCAATCGGCCTGATCTCCGTACGACGTCCAAACCTTTTGCCCGTTGACTTTGTAGTGATCTCCCATATCAACGGCTTTTGACTGCAAGGCCGCCAAGTCTGACCCCGAATTGGGCTCACTATAGCCCTGACACCACCGTATCTCGCCGCGCACGATGGGTGGGAGATGTTGTTGCTTTAACTCCTCGGAACCGAACGCCAATAATGCCGGTCCAATCATCCAAACCCCGAAACTATCCAGCGGGGATCGCGCATTTATGCGTTCCAGTTCTTCGCGTAAGACCTTCGCCTCTGTCTTACTCAGCCCGCCGCCGCCGTACTCTTTTGGCCACATAGGCGCGGTCCAACCTCGCGCCCCCATGCGTTCCATCCACTGTTTTTGCTCAACACTTTGAAACGTGCCATTACGACCACCCCAGCACACTGCTTTGGTGTCGGTTACCGGCGTGCGCATACTCGTTGGACAGTTCTCTTCTAGCCACTGCCGAGTATCATCGCGAAATGATTGCAGATCGATCAATTTTTGCTCCTTGATAAAATTTTTAGTAAAAAACTAGCTGCGCGACGTACGTGTTAACACGGGCGCAATATGCGGAACTCTTGGTCACCGTGGCTCATGCTGAACTAACTCTCTGCACTCGCATGAACGTCAATACCTGAACCTTCGGTATGTTATAATAACGACTAAGTATGTGACGCGCAAGAATACGACGCTTGTCGGCGCGTGCGCTCAACCATGCGCGTTAGTCTGCTAAACTGTGAGCGTAAAAGTTAATACTGAAACGCTGAGCGTTAGAGCGAGAAGCGTTCTTAATGTGTTAACACCACTAGCCAACCCTCCAACAAATGCACCACTGCCGACGCAAGGAATTGCACCATGACGGAAGCTCTCGACACACTGCTGCTCATATTGAAACTCGAGAAAATAGACGAATGCCTGTACCGCGGTGTAACGCCAAAGACACCCAACCAACGCGTTTTCGGCGGGCAGGTCTTTGCACAGGCTATGCGTGCCGCGCAAGATACCGTCGTGGCCGAGCGAGCCATTCACTCCCAGCAAGCCTATTTTCTGCGCCCGGGTGATCCTTTAATCCCGATTCTTTACGCCGTCGACAAAATCCGTGACGGGGGTTCATTTACCACCCGCAGGGTCGTTGCATCCCAACGCGGAAAAGCGATTTTTAGTACCTCTTTGTCATTTCAAAAGCGCGAAGTTGGCCTAAACCACCAACTGGATATGCCCATTTGTCCGCCACCAGAAGAACTTAGTGACGACCAAGTGCACAGGGACCAGCAAGCGTCACAAGTGACCAAGAAGACGGTTCACAGGCATGATTTTAAACCCATCGAAATGCGTTCGGTTGAGCCCGTCGACCACCTCAATCCCATCGTAAGAGCCCCGCAACAACATGTTTGGTTACGAGCAAAAGGACAATTAGAGCGAGGCGCTAATACCGATAGCGGACTGCATCAGGCCGTTCTAGCCTATGCATCCGATTACAACCTGATGAGCACGGCCCTTTTGCCCCATGCAACGAGTATCTTTAATCAACAGCTACAACCCGCCTCCCTCGACCACGCTATTTGGTTTCACGACGATTTCAGAGTTGACGAGTGGTTGTTGTACGCCATGGATAGTCCACGTGCGAGTGGGTCCAGAGGACTCAATCGCGGCAGCTTTTTCAGCCGCGATGGCAGGCTCGTGGCAAGCACAATTCAGGAGGGACTCATGCGCATTCATCCCACCCAAAAGCCCACCTCACCTAACACGCCCCCACATTGATTACATCAGTCCATTAAGGACACTAAGGCAGCACGCAACGTAGGGGGAATTAACACGGATTGGTTGGTCTCCCGCTCCACAAACACATGCGTAAAAGTTCCATATGCTGCTGCCTGGCTCTGCCCTTCCTTAAAAATTGCAACTCCGTATTGCACGGAACTGTTACCCAACCTGTCGACCCGCAACGCGGCATCAATAACGTCTGGAAAACTAATCGGCGCCACGTACTCACAACTCGACCCGACAACGAAGCCGACAATGGGCGAGGTTTGTATATTTAGGTCGCCGTGTTTTACAAGGTAGTGGTTAGTAACCGTATCGAAATAACTGTAGTAGGTTACGTTATTGACATGACCATAACTATCGTTGTCCATCCAGCGCGTCGCAAGTGTCAAAAAGTAGTGGTAATCGTCACGTTTCACTTCAGCCGCTTGTTCCATTTTTGCCCCCTAAAAAGCTAGCTCGTAAATCTTTAATGCATCCTCAAAGGTCACGTCGCGCGGATTATTTACCAGCAATCGTTGCTGCAACATTGCCTCTTGTGCAAGTCGCGGCAGGTCATCTCGCTGAACACCTAATTCCTCCAGCGTTGTCGGCAAACTGAGTTGTGCGGCCAAATCTAAAAAGTGCACCGCCAAGATTTCCGACGCATCCGCTACTGCGTTCTGGGCGTTGTAAGAAGGCATGATGTAAGGCAGTAACTGTTGATAGAGTTCTTCGGCCGCCGGCGCGTTAAAGCGCAGCACGTGTGGCAGTACCAACGAATTCGTTAGACCATGGGGTAGATGATAATTGCCGCCTAGAGGATAGGCTAATGCATGTACCGCAGCCACTGGTGCATTTGCGAAGGCCTGCCCCGCCAGCATTGCGCCAATCAGCATCGCCTGACGCGCGTTCAGATCTTCGCCTCGCGTCACGGCAATGTGAATATTTCGGCTCAGCAAATGCAGAGCCTGGATCGCTAACATGTCAGATAGTGGATTTTTAAGTCGCACCGAGGTGTAGGCCTCAATCGCATGAACCATCGCATCAATACCGGTGGCAGCAGTCACATGCGCGGGTAGTCCCAGCGTCAACTGCGCATCGAGTATGATGCAATCAGCAAGTAATAAGCGACTTACCACACCCGCCTTTGTTGTCTCCCCCGTGGTAATAATAGAGACCATAGTAGCTTCAGAACCGGTACCCGCAGTCGTCGGGACCTGAATAAGTGGCAATCGAGAGCCGTCAATTTGATCTACCCCATAGATCTCTGAAAGCGTTTGCTTGCCAACCATCAGTACCGCTAACAGTTTTGCTACATCCAGAGAACTGCCACCGCCAAACCCAATGATGCCGTCACACGACGCGTGCTTGGCAATCTCCAATGCCCCTAGCACCACATGTTCAGGAGGATCTGCAACCACATCAGAAAAAATCGTCACCTCCACCCCCTGTGCGGAGAGCCCTGACAGAGTCTTATCCAATAACCCCAACCCAAGTATTCCCGTGTCGGTGACGATCAAAGCATGCTTTATACGCAACTTGCGCGCTATCACGCCAAGCTCTGCCGCACTCCCCGCGCCCACCCGCGTGTCGGGAACACTGGCGAATGTAAAGTCATGCATAAAACACCTCCAATAAAAAAAATTTAGCGCGCCTTTTGCTGCACAGACAATCCATTCACAAAAACCCCTAGATAATCCGCTGCCAGCTCCAATCCATTGTCGTAGGCTACGTGATCAGATAAATCTGGACTCGCCTCAATGGCTCCAGACAAAAGATGCTGCGCGACTTCAGCGTCGATACCGCGCAGGCTCCCGCGCTCAACGCCTTCGTTAATATAACCACCCAGCAGAGCACTGTTTTCTTTTGAATTCTTCAAAATATCCTTGCGATGTTGTTCATCGAGAGACGGAAGTGCGCGATAACGGATCAAGGGACCTTGATCACTGTGTTGCACATGCAAAAGATACCGAAGCGCCAATTCAAGTCGCGCCAAGCCAGTCCGAGCCGTTTTGCCCGCCGCCAGCAGAAGACCACGCTCTAAGGCGATCGATCGTTTAAAGCATTGATAAAGTAACTCTTCTTTACTGCTAATATGATGATAAAAAGCGCCTTTGGTGACGTGCAAAGCGGTTGCAATGCCATCAAGAGACGTGCCCTTATAACCATGATAATTAAAATGCTGAGCACCGACTCGGTAGAATGCCTCACGCTTCATTTGATTCTGCAATTTCTTATCAAAGTGATCAACATGGCAATCAGTGCTGTTCGGATATCGAATAGATGCAAATTGATGATGTTTTTCAGCCATACCATGGGCCAAAATATCGACCACACAGCCAATAATGTAGGTTGCATTTGAGGCATGGCGACGATCAAACCATACCTGCGACCATTGCAATACCGAAAATATCGCGAGCGTTACCACTTTTGGATTCACCTTAGCAATGCTACCGTCTGCCATACCCTCCTCGACCATTGATTGGCAACAACCAAAAATTTGCTTCCATCGCTTTCTTATCTCTTCACCGTGGGCCGGGGTGAGTGCTGAAACTTCAGTCAACATAGCAAAGCATGCCGATTCACCCTTCAGTGTTTTTACGAAGCGATGAAAATGATCCTCAACCATGCAAACTACTTTCTCCAACCCCGAACCCTTCGACTGGTTACTCCGATGTGCAGTGGCCAACCACATATCACAACTCGCCAGATAGCACTGATAAATTAAGTCATCTTTCGTCTTAACGTAATGATAGAGACATGTTTTCGTGAGGCCCAAAGCGCCGGCTATCTCACCGAGTGTCGTGGCTCGTGATCCCTGCCAATTGAATAATTGTGAGGCCTCAGACAAAATCGCTTGAAACTTTAACTGGTGCTGGAATCCTTTCGTGAAGGGTGACAAAGCACTTTTTTTAGCAAGATCTGGGGTCAATACGCGCATGAGTTTTTTTACTGGATAACGCCGTCACTTTGCGGTGATAGTCAGACGTATAACCTCGCATTCCAAGTTGAATACCCTTCGGTAGGTTAACATACCTGAGTCGAATGGAACCAGTAGGCCGCGAAAATATGGTGACTTTTGGTGCGCAGAAACAGAACCCGCGGCCGTCAACGAACCGATCCGATGAGCACCGATAACCGTAAAGTAAATCACCGCATCACATTAAAGCGTACTTCAATCTTTGGGAGAAACAATGAAAACTTTTTTACGAAACACAGGGCTCGCCATCGCGCTGACAACCGCCGGATGGGCGAACGCCGAATGTAGCTTTGACCTGGTGGTGGGAGACTACCTAAAATTCAGTATGACCGACATGATCGTCAAGAAAAGTTGCGGAACTGTTACTGTAAATCTCCGGCATGAAGGCAAACTGGCTGCAAACATGATGGGTCACAATTGGGTACTCAGTGCAACTGGAGATGTTCAGCCGGTCGCAATGGAAGGCATGAGTGCAGGATTAGCCAACCACTACGTTAAGCCCAACGACGCGCGCGTCATAGCAGCCTCAAATATTATTGGTGGTGGCGAGACCACTAGCTTGACGTTTGAAACAGCGGCATTGTCCAGCGCTGGCTCTTACACCTATTTTTGTTCTTTCCCCGGCCATTCCTATGGAATGCGTGGCACGCTCACAATCGTCCCCTGAAAAGGCTATTTTAGCGGACACCATAGCACTCGAAACGTGTGAGAATTCCTCGGATTACGCGTCGAGTAGCGTTAAAGGTTCGGCGGCTCTCTCGGCGCCGATCACTAGGCGTCTGTATCCGGCACTGACACAGGGCAGTCCTCGTGATCAACCTCACAAAAACGGACAAGCGGTTAACAAATGCAGGTGCTCGCCTACCGTGAAACATTAAACTCAAAGATTCGATAACGCGTCTCAAGGAGATTAGAGTGGTAGACATTGTCCTAATGAGTGTACTGTTAACACTGGTGCAGGTTTTATTGCCGACCGCCCTTAACGTTGGTAACTTCCGTTATTTGCTGTCCAACAGGGAAGAGCCGATTACGCTATCGCCAATCTCAGCACGAGCTCAGCGCGCTGCCAGTAATTTGCTCGAGACGCTACCCATCTTTTTAGCACTCGCAGGACTTTCTATATTTTACGAGATAGATAACACGACTCCGGCGCTTTTATGGGTAGTCTGTCGCACCTTCTACCTCGCCTGCTACACGTTCGGTATCACTGTTGTTCGCTCACTTGTGTTTATGGCATCGATCGTGTGTTTGGTACAAATGTCGATGGGCCTTTTGTAGTGTCGCCGAAGGTTTCTTCGACCTGCTAGCTGCCGAATTCACGGCCGACAATCATCGCGCTTGCCCGTGGTGCGTATCAGCTCTCTAATAGCGTCTTATTGTACTCGCCGCCATTAAATTGAAGCCGTGCCAAACGGCTGTAAAGAGGGCTTTCAGCAAGCAGTTGTTGGTGCGTGCCGAGCGCAACAAGCCGGCCAGAATCAACAACAGCAATCCGATTTGCATGCATCACGGTTGCTAAACGATGGGCAATGATCAACGTTGTGCGGCCAGCCATCAGCTCAGTCAGTGCGGTCTGAACGGCCTGCTCGCTTTCCGAGTCGAGTGCTGATGTCGCCTCATCTAAAAGCAGCAAGCTGGGATCTTTCAACAGCACCCGAGCAATGGCAATGCGCTGTTTTTGCCCGCCTGACAATCTCACGCCCTGCTCGCCCACTTGACTGTCATAACCTTGTGGACATTGCATAATAAAGTCATGCGCCTGAGCCGATTTCGCCACCTCGATGATTTCCTGCTCAAGTGCCTGATCAGTTGACTGCGAACGTCCATAGCCAATATTGTGTTTAATCGTGCCACTGAACAGGACAGGTTGCTGTTGAACCACGCCAATCTGAGCCCTCAGCGTATGCAAAGGGTAGTCTTTGAGGTCGTACCCTGCGAGTGTTATACACCCCTCAATCGGGTCATAAAAGCGTTGTATTAAGTCGAATAACGTGGTTTTCCCAGCGCCCGAAGGGCCCACTAGAGCAATCACCTCGCCAGGCTCAACCCGCAGTGAAAAGTCACAAACAGCGGGGACAAGACGGCGCGAAGCGTAGGCAAATGTCACGTTGTTAAAGCACAGCGCACCACAGGAGCCCTGTTCACTATCAGGCGCCAAAGAAGATGATTGGATCGCACTCTCCGTTGCCAGTAATTCCATTAGGCGTTCCGTGGCCCCCGCTGCTCGTTGCAATTCTCCATACACCTCTGAAAGCGTCGCGACCGACATAGCCATGACCATTGCATAAAAAATAAACGCACCGAAATCACCACCGCTTAAACGACCTTCAACAACCGCAGTACCCCCAGTCCAGACCATGACAGACAACACCGAAAAAATTATCAGAATCACAAGTGCCGTCAACCCAGAGCGGTATTGAATACGCCCTTTTGCGATGTCAAATGCTCGCTCCACATTGCTACCAAAAGCGATGCGCTCTTGCGCCTCTCGGGTATAACTCTGAACGACCTTAATTTGCTGGATAATCTCTCCGGCATAACTGCCGACATCGGCCAACGAATCTTGACTCTGTCGAGATAACTGCCTGACCCGTCGGCCCAGTAACAATACAGGCACCACTGAAATAGGAATACCCACAAGCACAATTAACGCAAGTTGTATATTTGTGACGAAGAGCATGACCAAAGCCCCGACCAAAGTTACAGAACTGCGTAATGCGAGAGACAACCCACTCCCCACAATAGACTGTAAGAGTGTCGTGTCTGAGGTCAGTCGCGCCATAATATTGCCGCTGGGATAACGATCAAAAAACTCCGGTTCTAAACCGATAATGTGGGTAAAGACGGCGTTACGGATATCAGCACTAACGCGCTCACCTAACCAAGAAATCATGTAAAAACGCAATGCAGTCGCCCCCGCCATAACGAAAGACAGGCCCCCCAAGAAAACAATGGCATTGCGTAAAGATGCGGATGACTGTGCGATTAGGCCTTGATCAATGACCATTTTCAGGCCCTGGCCCACTAAGAGGGTGGCGACCGACGTCACGACTAGCGCGGCAAGGAACGCAGCTAAGCGCCAGCAGTAAGGTCGTACAAACGGCCATAGCATCGGGGCCATCGAGCGAGCGGTTACATTTCCGCTCTTAACGGTCGTTTCGGACGCTTCACTAACCATACTGTCTGTGGTTCCCCCGCAGTGTACAGCAACCAGAAAAACCGCGGGAAACCACGGTTATTTCTCTCGCCCTGAGCGCGCTCACGCGACTAAGGCGCACTAAAATCGTTGCATAAGTTGTTGAAGCCCGCGGGCGGAAGATTACCAGCAGTGTATTGCTGTTCAATTGCAACACCATATGCAGTGCGCTGCGCAACGACCGAGTCATCACATACTCTATAATAACGATCCCAGCCTGGATTTTTTCCCCCATTTCCGGGCGTGTAGAGGTCAAAAAAATAATCCTGATACGTTGGGCTATACCCTGTAGACCCAAACGCAGAGGTGGATGTCTGAACATGATCTCCCTTTAAACGCGCGCCATTAGATAGCGAATTTAACGTCGGAACCTCAGTGGTATTGCAGTCGCTCATGCTGACAGTCGCGCTAAAATGCGTAGTCTGATTTGCACCCTCTAATGTCGCACCCACAGGGGCAAGAATTTGACCCGACAGCTGGCAAAAAGGGCTGACGCCCAACCATTCGTTAGGATCATTGGGGCGCAGTTGTGCCGGCGAAACCGGCGTCAGCAAACCGTTTTTATCCACCCTCACAAAGGAGACTAAACGTTCAGCATTCGCGTTGCTGTTGCCCAACTCATTAATATACAGCCCTGCAACTAAATCGCCCGAGTAATTGGGTCCATTATCAAGCCCAAACGTGTAGTCTGGTTCCTGAACTCTCTGCCCAGCACTGTTGCCAAAACCTTCGAATTTAGAAAATGTCACACGTGAATTTGACACGACCGTACCTGCTATCGCGTACTCGGTGTAATCAGCCGATACATTGACCGAGTCAATATAGGTAAGACAGCTCAAAAGCCCTTCGAACATATCACCCTTGAGCATTAAAGCGCCATGGCAAATTTCAGAGTACGCCTGTCCTGTTCGACCGATCCTGCTAACCATTCCCTCCGAGGAAATCGTCAGCATGCGAGTTTTGTCTGCCGACTCCCAATAACCTGACATGATTGAATTGACGATGACTCGACGATCAATGCTGCTCGTGTTCTCCGCAGCGTCGGTCGCGCGGTAAGTTACTGTGTACGTGCCCGACACCGACGTGTCCACTTGTTCCAAGATATCAACAGCCAACGGCCCGTCGACAGAATCCACTGCGTTCGCCCCAGAGTCGACATACAAAACGCCGTATCCCAGATATAACGTTTCGTTCCCAATCAGTGTAATCACCGGTTTTGTGGTATCACGGACATTCACACTGCGCGATGCCGTACCTTCCCTACCTGCACTGTCGGTGGCTGTATAACTGACCGAGTAGGTGCCCGCTTTTTCTACATCGACTTGATGGGTGGTCACGACAAGTAGGCTCGTCCCTGACTCATCCGTCGCATTTGCTCCAGGATCCAAGTAGGAAGACCCCTGCTCATGTTGAAGAGTTTCTGGGCCTGACAAAACAATCGTCGGCGGCACACCCGGCGCTGTCCCACCGCTACTACTGGTGCTCCCACCACTGCCACCACACCCCGCTAATAACAGCAACGCCGTCATCAAAATGAGGTTTTTGATCATGCTTTGAATTCCCAAATAGACCTAAACTTAGCCACGGACTGTTACACAGTCGCCCGTTGGATTCAAATGCTTTTCCGTATTTTTAGTCCTGCAACACAACAACTTGATCTGCAACGAGAGGAAAAAATCTCACATTTTTCGGCACGCTTTTATCCGTAAGATAAAAACTCATACCTACCGAATTTTGCTATCTGGTGCCTACCGAATTTTTGCTATGTCAACTTCCGCAGGGTAAAGTACTGTGATTAAGCGAAGAGTCAAATCAGAGGTGTGACTATGAAACAGATACAACTCTCGCAGCCAGGCGGCTTCGACAAACTGACTTTGAAAGACGTGGACATTCCAGAGCTCGGCGCTACAGAGGTGCTTGTCAAAGTCAACGCAAGCAGTCTGAATTACCATGATTTGTTGGTCGTTCGGGGGCTGATACCGACGAGTGACAAGCGAGTACCTTTATCCGACTGTGGGGGTCAAATTGTTGCAGTAGGCACCGCGCAATCTCGCTGGGAAATAGGTGATAACGTCATCAGTTGCTGTTACCCAGATTGGATTGAGGGCAAACCGCAGGCTAAGTTACTGAGCTTTATCGGTGAACATCAAGATGGTTATGCAACTGAATATATTGCTGTGAAGGACACAGCCATTACTCGGGCGCCAAACGGATGGGAAGGTATAGAATCGGCAACGCTGCCCTGTGCAGCACTCACTGCGTGGCGCGCACTGGTGGACGAAGGTGATTTACAAGCCGGCGAAACGGTGCTTGTTCAGGGAACCGGCGGGGTCTCCATCTTTGCGCTACAAATGGCCAAGGCGATGGGCGCTCGTGTGATCGCGACGTCTTCGAGCGATCAAAAATTAGCCAAGTTAGAAGCCCTCGGTGCCGACGTTTTAATTAACTATAAAACCCATGAGCAGTGGGGTAAGGCGGTCTTAGCTGCGACCGACAATGAAGGTGTTGACCACGTCATAGAAGTGGGCGGTGGCGGTACTTTTTCTGAGTCTGTTCGCGCCACGAAACTCGGTGGACATATCGCTCTCATTGGTGTGTTAAGTGGACCGTCGGTCAAAGAGATCATCTTGCCGAGACTGTTTTTGAAGCAGATCCGAACCAGCGGCATTGCAATGGGGAATCACACATCGCAACAAGCGATGGTTGATTATCTGGAAAAAACCGACATTCGCCCTGTGATTAGCCACACATTCGGATTTAGCGAATTAGCCGAGGCGTTTCAATTACAAATGAGCCACGGCCATTTCGGAAAGATCGCGATTCAGACTGAACCCTAAGCGGGCGATTTTTATCAACTTAACGAGCGCCCTTTGCTCTTTTTCAAGAGGCCTACAGCGCCGACTATTACTTTAACTATACAGCGTTACGTTATGATATATATATATTTTGTTTCTATTTTTATCGGATCACGAACCGTGTAAACTGTCACGGTCGCTGACTCAACTTTTCTAATCGCGCAATAAATAAATTCTCATGACGTATTCAATAAAAGAAGTATTCTATTCCTTACAAGGCGAGGGAGCTCGTGCGGGCCGACCCGCTATTTTTTGTCGCTTCACAGGCTGTAATCTTTGGAGCGGTCTAGAGGAGCATCGATCTCAGGCGATTTGCAAGTTCTGCGATACAGATTTCGTGGGCACCAACGGTGATGGCGGCGGTAAATTCAAGCATTCCGAAGCACTCGCACAGCATGTCGCATCTTATTGGCCACAAAACATCAACGAGACGTCACGCCCCTACGTCGTCTGTACCGGAGGAGAACCGCTCCTCCAATTAGACACCGCCTTAATTAATGCCTTTCATGCACTCGATATGGAAGTTGCCATCGAAACAAATGGCACCCTGCCCGTTCCCGAAGGGATTGACTGGGTCTGCGTAAGCCCTAAGTCTGGCGCAAAGGTGGTAGTCGATACCGGCGACGAGCTAAAGCTTGTGTACCCACAGGTAGGTCATAAACCGTCGGACTTTAGTCACTATCAGTTCGACCACTTTTTTCTCCAACCTCTTTTTGAAGAGGGTGCCGACACCTATTTAGAGCCCACCATTACCTATTGCCTCAATCATCCGCGCTGGCACCTTAGCTTACAAACTCATAAGTTATTAGGCCTAAAATAAGCAGACCCCGCGCTTTTTACCGCGTTCAACACGTCCTTCGCCACGCAGTAAGGTCCATATCGTACTCGCCTAAACCCACGAGGAGTGTCAAACAATCGTTTTCTTGGGGTCTGCAAGGCGAAAAGCGCACGTAGTAGCCACATCATATACGAGAGCCCGAGAGCGACTTCTAACGAACGATTTATTTCTTAACAACCCTGAAGCTAGTCAATAGCTTACCTTACGGGTCGTTTGCATACCTTTATCGCAACACAGCTACCCGCCAACGCAAAGAGCGATGTCTACACCAAACTCTGTGCGAGACTCACTCCGGTGAACGCATCAATAATAAGTAACAAATGACGGTCATTTAGTATGTTTACAGTTCAAAGAAGTCTGCGTGTCATATTAGTGCTCTCGTTTTTTTTGGCGGGCTGCGAAGGTGATCAGTCCACCTCATCACCTCCTCCCAGTGATTATATGGTTCCGGTTCTCGCCCCTTTCGCCGGATCACAAACCAAAGACGAAGGCACGGCCCCCTCTGCATTGGCGAAGGAATCGACGGGCAATAAAACAAGCAATGATCATCATGCTGACTTGAAACCACATCACCCTCAAAATCCGCCCGCAGCCACCAGAACAAAATCCGTCGATGTAACAAGTAGATTCGCTGAAGTCCTAGAACGAGCGCCCAATGAAAATACAACACAAACGACACTCTTGCATCCACAGCCACTGAACCAACTCAATGCGCGCGGACAAGCACTGAAAGACGACATCATCATCAAAGCTTCCTCGCAGGATGCCTTCGATCTCAAGCTAACGAATAACATGTCAAACGGAGTACGCAACGCAATAACTGACGCAAATACCGCGGCCACTGACTGTACTGATTGTTTCGAGCCGTTATCGGGCCTTATTTATCACTGGCGTACACAGGCGTTATTGGCCTCTGTTGATTTGTCGCTTGTGGGTCTGGACGACGGCGCTGAGAACGCATTCTCAGACGATGCGGTGACCAACACCTCGGGCTCTT
>CAJWCO010000022.1 GCA_913031145.1 uncultured Cellvibrionales bacterium
ACTGGACTCAATACATTTATTAATCGTTTCAATCATTCTCTGATTTGATACATGTATAGGTGTTTCAACCATCATATGTGTATGATTTCGACTTCTACCTTTCTCAATGAATACCAATCGTCCCAATCTTTGTCTGTCATTGAACCCCAGTTTCTTCTCCAATTTCCTCAACAACCGTTTGTTCACCTTCTCCAATAACAACCTTGTATTGAATCCTCGATCAAATCCAAGTTTGTCTGTGTAATGAATCGTCACAAACATACCCCGATGTAAATCAAAGGAGTTATGTAACCAATTGGATGATTGTTTTTGTATCTTGGTTTGTATATACATAGTTTTATTTATACAAATCGATCTCTCGAAATGTATTAACAATGGAAAAAACCCTATGTTTTTCCCTTACCCTAATATGTATAAGAAATCCCTTAGATACTTTAGATACATTACTTGAAAGGAAGTAATGTACCCCAAAATGATGGTTTTTGGATGTTGTATTAAAGTTGGTATGAAATGACTATCTGGAAGTGTTGAATTTAAAGGGGTTGGGGGTGGTGAAAAGTAGGGGTATTAAACATTAATTTAATACACCCTAATCTGAGATCGGTTTATCAATCGAATGTGATGGTTTCAAGTTTGAACAAACTTAACTGATCTGGATAGATGGTTGATCGTTGGTTGAGATATCGAGAATCTCTTTGGAATTTCCTTTTAAGAACGGAATGGACTGATCCGTTACTCCAACTCTTACCTCGTTGGGTTTTAATACCCCAACTGTTTAATTTGTAACTAATTCTTCGATATCCCAACCCATCCTGTTCATGTAACAGTCGGATCAACTCGTACACCATATACTGACGTTTCGAGTATTTCTGTTGATGGGTTAATTCGTTGGTTTGGAAGGTTAGAGTGAATGTTACAAACGTAGTTGTTCCACTAAAACTGTTACAAACAAAATTACTCCACTGTGACTGACTTCGCCAGATTTCTGGGTTGATCAACATCGGTACCCTTGAGGAGCGCCACGTGATAAGCCAAAAGCTGCAGTGGAACGCTGTATAAAATAGCCTCGAGGCTCTTCGGAACACGCGGCATGTCGATCACCGTCATACCGGACTCACTCAAAAAACCCGCGTCACGGTCAGCAAATACAAATATCTGACCGCCACGTGCGCGAACTTCATGCAAATTAGATTTAAGTTTTTCCAATAGCTCGTTGTTGGGGGCAACGGCAATCACTGGCATCTCCTCGTCAACCAGCGCCAAGGGGCCGTGTTTAAGCTCGCCAGCTGGATAGGCTTCAGCATGGATATAAGAGATTTCTTTTAATTTGAGCGCTCCCTCAAGAGCGACGGCATAGTGCTCACCGCGGCCTAAATACAGTGCGTGCTGTTTATTCGCAAAAGCTTCTGAAACACGCTCTATTTGCGAATTTAACGCCAGCATTTCAGCGCATAACGTAGGTAACGCATGAAGGTGACGTATTAAAGTACGCTCTTTTTCAATGGGTAATTGACGATGTTTAGCCAGCGCTATACACAATAGCTGAAGTGCAACGAGCTGAGTCGTAAACGCTTTGGTTGACGCAACACCGACTTCGGGGCCCGCTTCGGTCATTAGCGCCGCATCGGATTCACGCACCAGCGAACTGTTCGCCACATTGCAAATTGCCAAAAAGCCGAGGTAACCCAAAGTTTGCGCTTTGCGAAGGGCCGCCAGCGTGTCGGCCGTCTCACCCGACTGTGAAATAGACACAAACAACGTGTTATCGATCACTGCTACATCACGGTAGCGGTATTCGCTGGCGACCTCGACCAGACAGGGTATTCCTGCATAGGCTTCGATCCAGTGTTTCGCAACAAGCGCAGAGTGAAAACTGGTCCCGCAAGCGACCAACTGGACTGCGGCGGCTTCGCCAAAAAGGGCATCAGCCCGATATCCAAAAATGGCTTCGCGTAAATAGTCTGTGCCGATGCGACCGGCAGTAGTGGCTGCCAACACAGTGGGCTGCTCAAAAATTTCCTTTTGCATAAAATGCCGATAAGCACCCTTGTCAACAACACGATCGCGCTCGGTCAGCTGCTGTACCGGTCGTTCCACAGAGGCGCCCGATTCATCAAAGAGACGAAACCCTGTGTTTGTGAGCTCGAACAAATCGCCCTCTTGCAAAAAAATAAAGCGGTCCGTAACCTGCCGCAACGCCATTTGATCTGATGCGACAAAAAGCTCTTCGACGCCAATCCCCATAACCAACGGACTTCCACTACGAGCCCCGACAAGCTCGCCAGGTGCGTCGTCAGACACCACTACCAGCGCATAAGCGCCGTCCAAGCGCGGTAGGACTTGGGTCACCGCCTCGCGTAAATTTAACGTTTTTATAAGAGCCCTGTGAACTAAGTGAGCAATTACTTCGCTATCCGTTTCAGAGGAAAAGTAGTAACCAGCATCCAGTAACTCAGTACGTAAAGCCTGGTGATTTTCTATAATGCCGTTATGCACGACAGCAACACCACCTGACGTATGCGGGTGCGAATTCACAGTGCTGGGCTCGCCGTGCGTCGCCCATCGTGTATGGGCAATACCCGTACGTCCCGACACAGGGTTTTCGGCGACGGCATGCTCGAGCGCCGCGACTTTGCCATGTGTTTTGCGCGTTTGTAAGGTATGCGTCGAATCGATGATCGACACGCCCGCCGAGTCATAGCCACGGTATTCCAAACGACGCAATCCCTCGATTAGAATGCCATAAACATTACGCTGAGCAACTGCTCCGACAATCCCACACATGATATTAGTCTCGCTTGTGCTTTTCGCGCGGAGGTGTCCAACCGCTAATATTGCGTTGTTTCGCGCGTCCAACGCCCAACTCACGTTCGTCAACCGAACGTGTGAGCGTTGAACCGGCAGCAACAAAAGAGCCGTCAGCCAACGTTAACGGGGAAACCAAAGTTGAATTTGAGCCCACAAAAACATGGTGGCCAATGGTTGTTTGATGCTTATTAACGCCATCGTAATTACACGTAATAGTGCCTGCGCCGATATTAACGTGATCACCTAATTTCGCATCACCTACATAACTCAGATGGCTAACCTTACTGCCTTTGCCAAGTTGCGCTTTTTTTGTTTCAACGAAATTACCGATCTTAGACCCTTTCCCAAGTTGGGTGCCTGCGCGTAAACGGGCAAATGGCCCAACGCTCGCTTGATCGCCGATTATGCTCGACTCAATGACCGAATTCGCCTTTATCTCAACGCCATCGCCAATTACGCTACCGCTAATTGAGCAATTAGGGCCAATAATCACGTCAGAGCCAAGGACAACGTCCCCCTCGAACACGCAATTCACATCGATAAAATTATCAGTCCCTGCACTCAGCGTCCCTCGCACGTCAAAACGCGCAGGATCTGCAAGGGAGGTCCCTGCGTTCAATAAGGTGTGTGCCAATTGCAATTGATAGGCGCGCTCTACTTGGCTCAATTGCAAGCGATCGTTAATGCCCTCAGTTTCGATCTGCGACAACGGTTGAACGCTTTTAACGGTGTGTCCATGCGCTCGAGCTATCGCAATGAGGTCTGTTAGGTAATATTCTTTTTGCGAGTTTTGGTTATTAATCAACGGCAACCATGCTTTTAAGTGCGCGGCTGTAATCGCCAGAACACCCGTGTTGACCTCGGTAATATCGAGCTGGTCAGGTCGCGCGTCTTTGTGCTCGACAATGGCGTCTATCTCCCCCGACTGACTTCGGACAATGCGCCCATAACCGCTCGGATCTTCTCGTTCAATGGTGAGTAAACTCATTTGGCCGTGACTCACCGCGTCGAGAAGCTTAGCAATTGTCTGAGGGTTAATGAGAGGCACATCGGCATATAAAACAAGAACCCGAGCGTTATCACGTACATGTGTCAAAGCCATCTGCACAGCGTGTGCGGTACCCAGTTGCTCAGCCTGTTGCACGAATAAACAGTCATCGGCACAAAAAGCCTGCTCGATTCGTTCAGCCCCGTGCCCAACAACAACGATCTGACGGGCGTTAGGTACTGTTCGTGCTGCTGTCAGAACATGTTTTAGTAGAGGCTTGCCCGCGACTGCATGTAGCACCTTAGGGAGCGAGGAACGCATTCGAGTGCCCTTGCCTGCAGCAAGAATAACGATATCCGTATTCACCATTGCCTCGTTACCTACTCCTGTTAGTCGCGGTAGCCATGAGAGATTATCACTCGAAGGTACTGCCAAACGCGCAAAAAAACAAGTGCCCATAAAAAAGGGCGGCCTCGCCACCCTTTTACATTTTTACTTTATCAAAAAACCTTAACTACCGAGTTTCTTTCGCAATGTCTGAACAGTACGCAACTGAGCTGTGGCTTCTGCCAACATGATCGCTGCTTTCGAGTAATCAATTTCACTGGAGAGGTTCGCCATTGCCTGCTCCGCCGACTTCAATGCCTCTGCGGCTGAAGCTTCATCAATATCACCTGCACGCACGGCAGTATCAGCCAAAATAGCGATATTATTTGGCTGCACCTCAATGTAACCACCTGACAGGTAGAATACTTGTTCTTCCTCATTTTCCATCACTAACCGAACGGGACCCGGTTTTAAGTGGCTTAGCAAAGGTGCATGACCGGGGGTAATACCCATTTCTCCGATGGATCCAGTCGCTACCACCATTCGCACCACCCCTGAGAAGAGCGATTCATCTGCGCTAACGATATCACAATATACTGATGTTTCCATTCGGTACTACCTCTATTCGTCGACGCTTACAGACTCGTCGCTTTCTCAACCGCTTCTCCAATCGAGCCGACCATATAAAAAGCCTGCTCAGGCAGGTGATCATAGTCGCCATCCAAAATGCCTTGGAAGCCCGCAATAGTATCTTTAAGCGACACATATTTGCCTGGCGATCCCGTGAAAACTTCTGCCACATGGAAAGGTTGCGACAAGAAGCGTTCAATCTTACGTGCTCTGGCCACCGCAAGCTTGTCCTCTTCAGACAATTCATCCATACCCAGAATCGCAATGATGTCTTTTAATTCCTTGTACCTTTGAAGCACCGACTGCACGCCCCGCGCTACTTCATAATGCGCTTGGCCAATAATCAACGGATCAAGCTGACGAGAGGTAGAGTCCAACGGGTCGACGGCAGGGTAAATACCTTTTGACGCAATATCGCGGCTTAATACAACCGTCGAGTCCAAATGCGCAAAAGTCGTCGCGGGCGATGGATCCGTCAAATCGTCTGCAGGAACATAAACCGCCTGAACTGAGGTAATAGACCCCGTCTTAGTCGATGTAATACGCTCTTGCAACACGCCCATCTCCTCCGCTAAGGTCGGCTGATATCCCACGGCCGAGGGCATCCGACCCAACAATGCCGAGACTTCGGTCCCAGCCAGCGTGTACCGGTAAATATTATCCACAAAAAGTAGTACATCTTTACCTTCGTCCCGGAACTTCTCTGCCATGGTCAGTCCCGTCAATGCAACACGCAAGCGGTTACCTGGCGGTTCATTCATCTGGCCATACACCATCGCAACTTTCGAATCGGCGGGGTTTTCGATATTCACCACGCCCGATTCCTGCATTTCGTAATAAAAGTCGTTGCCCTCTCGCGTTCGCTCGCCTACCCCTGCGAACACCGACAAACCGGAGTGTTCCGTCGCAATGTTATTGATCAATTCCATCATATTGACGGTTTTACCTACACCAGCACCACCGAACAACCCAACTTTGCCGCCTTTTGCAAAGGGGCAGACTAAATCAATCACTTTAATCCCTGTTTCCAACAACTCGTCAGATGCCGACAATTCGTCGTAGGCGGGTGGTTTTCGGTGGATTGGCATAGTTTCTTGTGCACCTACTGGACCTTTCTCGTCAATAGGATTACCCAAAACATCCATAATACGACCCAGAGTTTCTATGCCCACAGGCACCGAAATGGGCGCGTTGGTATTTTTCACACTCAGTCCGCGACTGATCCCTTCAGAGGATCCCATCGCGATTGTTCGTACGACGCCGTCACCCAACTGCTGCTGCACTTCGAGCGTCAGACCCTTGTCTTCTACTATTAATGCATCATAAACACTGGGCACTTGATCACGCGGAAATTCCACATCGACTACAGCGCCAATAATTTGTACGATTGTTCCGCTACTCATGTCAGGTTCCTCTTGACTGAAACTTTTAAATTTTGTTCGCGCATTACGTTAAACAGCTGCCGCTCCACTCACAATTTCCGATAACTCCTGAGTTATCGCAGCTTGGCGGGCCTTGTTATAAAGTAGTTGCAGCTCGTCGATTAATTCCCCCGCATTTTCAGTGGCATTTTTCATAGCCAACATTCGGGCGGCCTGCTCGCAGGCTTTATTTTCGACGATACCTTGGTAAACCTGAGATTCGATATAACGGATCAAAAGCCCGTCCAATAACGCCACCGCATCTGGCTCATAAATGTAATCCCAATGATGCGTCAAAGCCTTATCTTGACTCGGCTCAAGGGGAAGCAACTGCTCTACCCGAGGGGTCTGAGTCATGGTGTTAACAAACTCATTACTCACCAAAAAAAGTTTATCGATGCGGCCTTCGTCGTAGGCATCTAACATCACTTTAACGCCACCGATCATGTCCGAAACGGTGGGCTCATCGCCGACATCTTTAATCGACGCGGTCACATTTCCCCCAACACTGGCAAAAAAAGCAGCTGCCTTATTACCGATCACACATATGTCAACGTCGACATCCTCGACCGCCCAGGCGTGCATAGATTTCACCGCAGCTTTGAACGAGTTGATGTTCAAACCGCCACACAAACCCCTATCAGTCGACACCACAATGTAGGCTACGCGCTTGACATCACGCTGCTGCAAATAAGGATGATGATACTCTGAGACCGCGTTCGCCACATGCCCAACTACATCGCGAATCCTCTTAGCATAAGGCTTACCGAGTGACATACGGTCCTGCGCACGCCGCATTTTACTAGCCGCCACCATCTCCATTGCACTGGTAATTTTCTGCGTACTGCCAATGCTCGCAATTTTGGTTTTAACTTCTTTACCAGCTGCCATGTGTTAAGCCCGTATAATCTCAGTTCTACCAGGTTTGCGTTTCAACAAATTTGTCTAGGGCTGCTGTGAATCCGGCGGCGATGTCGTCATTGTAATCACCTGATTGGTTTATCTGGTCCAACAGGTCGCCGTGCTCTGCTTTCATATAGGACAAAAGCGCCGACTCGAAATCGCCAATCTTGCTAACTTCAACCGCTTTTAAATACCCTTTATCTGCGGCAAAAACCATCACACCCATCTCGGCAATACTCAACGGCGAGTACTGCTTCTGTTTCATAAGCTCAGTAACGCGCTCACCATGATCTAACTGTGCTTTCGTCGCCTCATCGAGATCAGATGCAAATTGAGAAAATGCTGCGAGCTCTCGATATTGCGCCAGTGCCGTTCGAATACCACCCGATAGCTTCTTAATAATTTTCGTCTGGGCCGCACCACCGACACGCGAAACTGAAATGCCCGCGTTCATTGCAGGTCGAATACCCGCATTAAACATATCCGCTTCTAAAAAGATTTGCCCATCTGTAATAGAGATCACGTTAGTTGGGACAAATGCGGACACATCGCCCGCCTGAGTTTCAATAACGGGCAGTGCCGTCAGTGATCCAGTCTGACCAACTACGGCGCCGTCTGTAAATTTTTCTACGTACGTTGTATTGACCCTAGCGGCCCGCTCTAACAATCTTGAATGCAAATAGAAAACATCGCCTGGGTATGCTTCACGCCCCGGAGGCCGCTTCAGCAACAACGATATTTGCCGATATGCCCAAGCTTGCTTGGTTAAGTCATCATAGATGATCAGCGCATCTTGCCCGCGATCTCGATAGTACTCGCCCATTGTACAGCCCGCAAACGGAGCCAAATACTGCATCGCCGCAGGATCAGACGCGGTCGCCGCCACCACAATGGTATGGCCCATTGCGCCATGCTCTTCGAGCTTACGCACTACAGCAGCAACCGAAGACGCTTTTTGCCCGATGGCTACATAAATACACTTAATACCGGAATTCTTTTGGTTGATAATAGCGTCTACCGCGACCGCCGTTTTGCCAATCTGACGGTCACCGATAATTAATTCGCGCTGACCACGCCCAATCGGCACCATGGTATCGATCGCCTTGAGGCCGATTTGTACTGGTTGATCAACAGACTGTCTCTCGATAACACCTGGAGCCACTTTTTCGAGCGCATCTGAAAGTGCTGCATTCACAGGCCCCTTTCCATCGATCGGACTGCCCAAAGCGTCAACCACTCGACCTTCGAGCTCCGGGCCCACCGGCACTTCCAAGACCCGCCCCGTACAGCGTGCTTTATGGCCTTCGGCAAGCGTTTGGTAATCGCCCAACACCACGGCGCCAACTGAATCTCGCTCAAGATTCAAAGCCATCCCATAAACGCCACCGTCGAATTCAATCATTTCGCCGTACATAACGTCAGCCAAACCATGAATTCGAATAATGCCGTCCGATACGGAGACGATAGTGCCCTCATTTTGGGCTTCTGATGAAATATCCAGATTATCAATGCGACTTTTAATGATCTCACTGATTTCTGATGGATTCAGTTGCTGCATGCTTAGGCCTCAAATCCTTAGGAATTTAATGATTCTGCAAGTTTGGTCAAACGACCCCGAATGGAACCGTCAATAACGGTGTCCCCGGCGCGGATAACTGCGCCCCCTAGCAAGTTGTGATCGAGCCTAACTTGCATGTTTACTTTGCGCGCCAACTTCGCGCTCAACGCCTCACTCAATTGCTGTTGCTGCGCTGCATCGAGCTGGCGCGCTGAAATAACCTCAACATCGACGGCTTTTTCATGTGCAGCTCTCAGGCGATCAAACTGCTGAGATATCTGCGGCAACAAGGGCAAGCGCCTGTTTTCCGACAAGATCTCAATGAAATTTTGCACAGACCCACTGAGTGTGTCGCCACACAAATCGATCATCGATTTAGACTGCGCTGCCGCTGTAATACTTGGCGAGCTGAGAAGATCGATGACCGGCGTGAACTGTGTCACCTCGGCAGCCGTGCTTAAGTTGTCAGACCAACGCGAAACGTCCTCTTTTGCAACAGCAAATTCAAAGGCTGCGCGTGCATAGGGCCTGGCTAATGTGCTCAGTTCCGCCATAATCGACTCTGCCTACAACTGCGTGGCGAGTTGATCTACAAGCGCTCTGTGCGCTGTGTCGTCAACCGATGTCTCGAGGATTTTTTCAGCTCCGGCGAGAGCAAGACTCGCGACGGCAATACGCAATTCTTCCTTCGCGCGGTTGACGTCTTGTTCGATGTCCGCTGCTGCTGCTGCTTTTAACCGGTCACCCTCAGCAATGGCCAACTGTTTAGCCTCTTCAACAATTTGACTTGCGCGCTTGGTCGCTTGGTCAATAATTCCTGCGGCGTCTTGTTTAGCCTCACGCATCTGGTCACCCGCCTGGGCTTGGGCGACTTCAAGATCGCGCATAGCGCGGTCCGCAGCATCTAAACCGTCCGCTATTTTCTTCTGTCGCTCTTCCATAGCGTCAATGATTACAGGCCAAACAAAGCGCATGCAAAACCACACGAACATGGCGAATGTCACCATTTGACCAAAAAGCGTTAGATTAATGTTCAAGCCACCACCTCGTCGATGAAGATAGGTTAAGAAGTCTGTTGTTAGACGGTTGGAGCAACAACAAAGATCAGATACATTGCAATACCCACACCAATAATGGGCACCGCATCAATCAGACCCGCCAACAGGAACATTTTGCCCTGCAGCATCGGACCCAGTTCAGGCTGACGCGCGGTACCCTCTATTAGTTTTCCGCCCAGCAAACCCATTCCGATCGCCGCGCCTAAAGCACCCATGCCGAGCATAATTGCCGCTGCAAGATATACAAGTCCCATCCTAAACTCCCGATTTCAATAGTTAAAAAATTAATGATCTTCTTCGTGCGCCATGCTCAAGTAGACAACTGTCAAGACCATGAAAATGAACGCTTGAAGCGTAATAACCAAAATATGAAAAATGGCCCATCCCCACTGCATTAAACCGCCACCTAAAGCAAAGATTCCGCCACCTATCGTCAACAACAGCAAGGATAGGATGACTGTGTTACTCGTTGAGAGCTTACCTTTTAAATTGAGCCAACATACGCCACACACCAACACAAAAATAAGCAACCAGAACAGCCCATTAGTCTGCTCACCAAAAAGGTGGGCATTCAACCCGCCTGCTATTAGCCCTGTGCCTGCTCCTGCTGCAAACATCATCGCAATCAGAATGAAGATCATCTCTCCTGCATACATATTGCCGAACAAACGCAGACCCAGCGAGAACGGTTTCGCTAAAAGCCCAACTAATTCCATAAACAAGTTCACGGGGATAAATGCCCAGTGATTAAAAGGATGCAATGTCAGCTCTTTAACAAAACCGAATCCTTTTACTTTTATATTGTAATAAAGCATTAATACAAAGACGCCAAGCGCCATTCCCATTGTAATGTTCGGGTCCGTAGACGGCACAATCTTTTGGTACTCCACTCCCGCCATCATCAACAACATAGGTACCAAATCAACGGGAATAAGGTCCATCAAATTCATCAGAAAAACCCAGACAAAGATGGTCAACGCCAGAGGTGCTATCATTTTGTTGTGACCACTAAAGCTGTCGCGAACAGCGCCATCCACGAAATCCACAATCAATTCCACAAACCCTAAAAGTCCGGATGGGGCAGTGGTGGTAGCCCGTTTTGCGGCGCTTCGAAACACCCAGCAAAATAAAATTCCAAGACCTATAGACCAAGCCATCGAATCTACATGAATGGCCCAAAATCCCATGGCCGCGGCCTCGGATGCTCCGTGAGCCATCATCCAGGTATCGGCGGCAAGCACCTCAACACCGTTTTCAGTCTGCCGCTCAAATCCAGCCGGCAACTTTCCAAACACCGAATTTTGCAGGTGATGCTGGATGTACTCGGTTGTAGATGCTGGATTTCCGCCTGCCATTCACTTTCTCTCAATAAAAAACGCGCTGCTTGACTAATTTCGTGCTACAAATCCGCGCACATTACGTTCTACCAAAACAATATACAAAGGCACCATGCCAATAAATGTTATCAATACCACTGGGTATATCGTGCTTTTCGACACTTTGATAACCAATATCATCATCGACGCTATTAACATCAACTTGCCAGCCTGTCCCCAATAAAAATCGCGCAAAATTGCTCTTACTTGTCTTGCTCCAGCGTTTCTAAACGCCATATAGCCAAACCATGCATGCGGCACAATGTGAATAATGCCTCCCACCCAGATCGACCAAGCAACATCAGCACTAAATGGAACGGTTATAACAACGACCAAGGTTAGAATCGCGAATTGCGCCACAGAAACTCGATACAACGGCGGCCTGGCAATCGTTGACATACAACACCCTGCTAACGTTGACCTGCGCTTGGGTACAGCCATACTTAAGGCTCGGCATTATAGGGTGACTTGTACAGAGATTCAATCTACTTAACTAAACGATAATCAGATTTAATGGGAATACCCCGCGACCCGCACAACGCTTACTTCAGGTGCTGTAAAATTCCCTCTAACTCGTCAAGGCTATTATACTTAAATACCAATTGACCGCGCCCGGAAGCTCCGTGCTGAATCCTCACAGCCGCGCCTACTCGATCAGACAGTTCCTGTTGCAAGCGAGTAATATCCGGTTGTGGCGGCGTTACTTTGGCGGGCTTGTCAGTTTTATCGCGTAACCGTTTAATTAAAAGCTCAGTTTGCCGAACCGACAGCGCCCCTTCAGTGACAATACAGGCTGCATCGATTTGCCTCTGACCTTGAAGCGCAAGAAGGCACTTCGCATGTCCTAAATCTAAGTCTCGACACTCCAACATACTTTGGACCGGAAGCTCTAAATTCGCCAAGCGCATTAAATTAGTGATTGCAGAACGCGACTTTCCAACGCTTTCAGCAACTTGCTGTTGTGTCAGTTGAAATTCGTTTTGTAATCTTATTAACGCCAAACTTTCTTCCATAGGATTTAAGTTCTCGCGCTGTATATTTTCAATCAGCGCCATAGCAATGGCGGTTTGATCATCTACGTCCCGAACAATGCTGGGAATCGTGTGCTTACCTGCTTGTTGCGATGCGCGCCAACGCCGTTCACCAGCGATTATCTCATAACGATCCTCGTCGATCTTTCGGACAATAATAGGCTGCATCACCCCCTGCTTTGCAATAGACGCTGCCAGCTCATCGAGCGCATCTCGGTCGAGGTCGCGACGCGGTTGATACTGACCTCGTTGCAAAAATTCGATCGGTAACTCTTGAATAAGGTGTTCACTGTCTGGCTGTTCAGCATGACGATCAGAATGCGTTATATCGACCGCGTTATAGTCGCCCATCAGTGCGTCGAGGCCCTTGCCAAGGCTTTGTCTTTTAATCGTCATGTCTTTCGCAACTCCACAGTTTCATTTTACCGGGTCGGCCAGCCTAGCCTGCTTCAAAACCTCAGCTGCTAGCGCCAAATACGCAATAGCGCCCTTAGAATTTTTGTCATATGCCAACGCAGGCATACCATGGCTAGGGGCTTCTGCCAAACGAACGTTGCGCGGAATACTGACGCGATACACTTTATCATCAAAATACTTTCGCAATTGGGCAGACACCGCGTTCGTTAAGCTATTTCGAGGATCGTACATGGTTCGTAAAATCCCTTCGATGCGCAATGCTGGATTAATCTGACGAGAAATTGTCTTTATCGTATTGTTGAGTGCTGACAACCCCTCCAGCGCATAGTATTCACATTGCATGGGAATTAAAACGCCATCGCTCGCAACAAAAGCATTTACGGTTAACATATTCAGAGACGGTGGACAGTCAATAAGAATGTAATCGTAATTGGCGCGGATTTTGTCCAAATGTTGAGTGAGTTTCTTTTCGCGGTCAGTTGCCTGCATTAATTCAACCTCTGCAGCCACTAAATCGCCATTCGATGGAAGTACGTGAAAATTGCAATGCGCACTTTTGACAATGACGCGCTCAACATCAATGCGGTCTGTCAAATAATGGTAACTGGTGTATTTGCATTGCTGTTTATTGATTCCAGAGCCCATCGTTGCATTGCCTTGCGGGTCAAAGTCAACTAATAACACTCGCTGTTTATACCGAGCAAGCGACGCCGCCAAATTGACACTGGTTGTCGTTTTTCCTACACCTCCCTTCTGATTTGCTATCGCTAAGATCCGTGGCACGGCAATATCCTATTGTTTTGAGGGTGCAATTTGTAAAAGATGTCTATCGGCCAGAAGCCCCGGAACAAGCAGTTTTTCTATTTGTAACACGTCATATCCGCTCGGCAATTGATCTAGCTCATCGACAGGCAATTTACCTTTCATCGCAAAAAAAAGCCCGTTATCTCTAAGTAGGTGCCGACAATTCTTTACCATAGCCGCTAAGCCGGAAAATGCTCGGCTAATAACAACATCGAAACGCTGCGAGCATGAATATTCTTCGACCCGCTGATGAACCTCAATACAATTTCTCAACCCTAATGTAGAGCGAGCATGAAATAAAAAACGCGTTTTTTTACCGTTACTATCGATAAGTGTAAAAAATTTTGTGGGTAACATAATGGCCAGCGGAATACCCGGTAACCCAGCCCCTGATCCAACATCCAGGATATTCTCTGCATGCAAATATTTAGCAACCGCCAAACTGTCCAGAATATGAAGATCAATCATCTCTTGTGGATCTTTGACTGCCGTTAAATTATACGCAACGTTCCATTGTTCAAGCAGAGCAATATAGCGCAACAACTGGCTCACTTGGTGGTCGTCAAAAGATAAGCCCAACTGTTCCAACCCGGTTTGCAGTCGATCTCGCAGATTCACATCATCCGATGCTTTAAGCGGCATGTTTTTTTAAGGACACCAGCAGGAGTGAAATAGCCGCAGGTGTTACGCCTTGTATTCTAGACGCTCGAGCTAAGGTATCCGGCATAACGAGAGATAATTTTTGTACAACTTCGTTGGATAAACCTCGCACAGCAGTGTAATCGAATGATGCGGGTATCACTGTGTTCTCATGTCTTTTTAAACGTTCAACTTCGCTCTGTTGCCGATCGATGTACCCAGAATATTTTGCCTCTATTTCAAGTTGTTGCGCAACGATCACATCCACTTGCGGCGAATCACCAACTTCACAAATCACGTTGTGGCTCAGTTCGGGTCTTTTCAGCAACTCATAAAGACTGTATTCATGCAAGAAGGGTCGATCGACATATGCTGACAGGCGCTTAGCCGCATCGCTCGTTGGCTGAATCCAAGTAGTTTTCAACCGCTGCCGCTCGTGATCAATAGCGTCCCTCTTTTCACAGAAGGCTTTCCAGCGAGCCTCACAAACAACGCCTAATTCGCGCCCTTTTTCAGTAAGACGCTGATCGGCGTTGTCTTCACGAAGAAGAAGTCGGTACTCTGAACGACTGGTAAACATTCGATAAGGCTCTTTTGTACCCATAGAAATCAGGTCGTCAACTAAAACGCCGATATATGCTTCATCTCGACCCGGACACCAACTCGGTTTTCCTTGAACCTGCAAACCCGCATTAATACCCGCCAATAACCCCTGGGCCGCCGCCTCTTCATACCCTGTTGTACCGTTTATTTGACCGGCAAAAAATAGACCCCTCACCAGTTTACTCTCTAATGAATGACGAAGGTCTTGTGGGTTGAAGAAGTCGTATTCGATCGCGTAGCCGGGGCGAATAATGTGCGCTTTTTCGAAACCTTTAATACTTTGCACGAGATCAATTTGAACATCGAACGGTAAACTAGTTGAGATCCCATTAGGATAAAGCTCATAAGTCTCTAGACCCTCCGGCTCAACGAAAATTTGGTGCTGGTCTTTATCTGCGAAGCGCGTAACTTTATCTTCAATCGATGGACAGTATCGTGGCCCTATGCCCTCGATTTGGCCCGTGTAGAGCGGCGAACGATCCATGCCCGTTCGAATAATATCGTGTGTTTTAGCATTTGTTTCGGTAATCCAGCAACATACTTGCTCAGGATGTTGATCAACGTCACCAAGATACGACATAACGGGGCGGGGCTGATCGCCCCATTGCTCCGTTAAAACGCGAAAGTTAACCGATCGTGCATCAATGCGCGGCGGGGTACCGGTCTTCAACCGATCTATACGAAACGGAAGCGCACGCAAACGATGCGCCAATGCATTTGCGGGTGCATCGCCCGCCCTCCCTGCACCATAATTTTCCATACCAATATGTACTTTTCCCGCTAAAAAAGTACCCGCCGTTAATACGACCGTTTCCGATAGAATCTGCACTCCCATTTGCGTTAGCACACCAACAACGCGACCACCTTCAATTAAGAGGTCGTCGACAGGTTGTTGGAACACGGTAAGATTTTCTTGCTTTTCGAGTGCGTTACGGACTGTTTTTCGATACAAAACTCGGTCGGCTTGAACGCGTGTAGCGCGAACGGCTGGACCTTTGCGTGCATTTAATACTCGAAATTGAATACCCGCCATATCCGCTGCGTGCGCCATCAACCCCCCAAGGGCGTCAATTTCTTTTACCAGATGACTTTTTCCAATGCCTCCAATAGCCGGATTACACGACATTTGACCAAGAGTTTCTAAATTGTGGGTAACTAGCAACGTAGATTGGCCCATGCGAGCACTCGCCAAACACGCTTCAGTACCTGCGTGACCGCCGCCTACAACGATAACATCAAATTTCTGTGGATGGCGCATCGTGATTTTAGTCCTTGGTTGGGTGCTTGATTATACGCAAGTCTGTAAAATATTTAATGAAAAAATTAATGGGGAAAAGTAACGTAAAAAATTTAAATAATATAATTAATATTTATTAAATATATATACAAAGAAGATTGTTATTGTTGTTAAGGGCGCTACGGTCTGGGGATATCTTCAGATTATGCATTATATACAGAGATATAGCGTGTTTTTTTAAGCAAAATATTATGTACATAACATCGGTATTTGCGGTGTGTTACGGCAGCTAGTGGTGTATTGATTTCGGAGAAAGACTTAGATACGGACACTTAACCGTGCTGATTTGTGGATAAAGAAATATCTGTAAAGAGCTTGTAAACAGATTATCTTAATGGTGAATTTATGCGGCAGTGTTGAGAACTTGGTTATTGCAATTGGTGTCGGTAAGTCATTGTATTGTACAGCGAGTTTACATATAATCTGCGCCCGCGAATATGGGTCACGTAGGCCTGAGGTATTAGAAAATGAAGAGAACGTTTCAGCCGAGTAATTTAAAGCGAAAGCGAACGCATGGTTTTCGAGCCCGGATGGCAACCAAAGGCGGGCGAGCTGTTTTAAATCGCCGCAGAGCGAAAGGCCGTAAGCGTCTCGCCGCATAACACAGTAGTGGTTACCAGTGCCCAGAGCGCGTTTCGCCAAAATTAGCAGGCTCAGCGGTCAAGAAGCCTTCGGAGCCGTATTTCGTGGGCCATCCTTTAAGGTCTCACATCCCACTTATTTAATTCTAGCAAAAACCAATCGTTTAAATTACTCAAGATTGGGGTTAGTCGTGGCTAAAAAGCATCTCAAAAAAGCTGTTGACCGGAACGATTTAAAACGTCGAGTGAGAGAAGTATTCCGTTGTAATACAGGTGAGCCAGCAATAGATGTTGTTTTTTTAGCAAGAAGCGGTATGTGCGAGTTGCGCAATGATGAAGTAAACTCCGTACTTCAAAGGGCATGGGTAAGGCTCATCGAAAAATTCGAGCGTGTGAGAAGTGTGGATGAGTAGAGTGCTGCAACGACTGATACGGATTTACCAAATAGGCATCAGCCCATGGTTTGGGCCGACATGCCGGTTTTATCCGTCGTGTTCGAGTTACGCGTTGGAATGTTTGCAACGTTATGGCGCTGTTAAAGGAAGTGTTTTGGCGATGCGGCGAGTTTTAAAATGTCATCCATGGAATGCCGGCGGCTATGATCCTGTGCCGCATGAAAATATGCGGTGTGAAGTGTCTTCAGAAAACGCAAGAGAATCGTAGAAATATGGATTGGAAAAAAATAGGTCTTTTGGGAGCGATCGGTATTGTCACATGGCAATTAATGATTGAGTGGAATCAGTTTAGCGAAAATGGACCACAGTACGCGTTAAAAGCGCCTATCAGTGATGGCAATCCGGTTGCGGTCAATGAAGAGCAGCGAGCGGAATTGCCGAGTGATCTGCCAGCGGCGCCTCGCACCTCGAGTTCGGTATATGAAAAAACGCAGACGGCTGAGGATACAGTCTCTGTAAGAACCGACGTTCTCGAAATGACTATTGACCTTCACGGCGGCGATATCATTGATGTGCGCTTGCTTGAGCATTTGACTAAGATGCCAGAAAAAGGAGGTCAGCCAATACAGCTTTTGGAGCGTTCGAACGAGTCGTTATATATAGCAACCAGTGGTTTAATTGGTCGCGACGGAACAGACAGCAAAGAAACCGGACGACCCGTGTTTCAGGCGGCTCAACGCAGTTTCGATTTGGCGGGCGAAGACGTCTTAGAGGTAGACTTATTATTGGAGCTGGAAGGCGTTAAAATCGTTAAACAGTTCAGTTTTCAGCGCGGTAATTACAATGTAGGTTTGACATACTCGGTGCGAAATAACCGATCTAAAGATTGGGAAGCACGGTTTTTTGGGCAAATAAAACGGGATAGCAAACCGCCACCCGAATTGACGTCAGTCTTCGGTCAGACTCCATTTTTAGGAGCAGCATTAAGAGAGCCAGAAAAAAACTTTGCTAAATATGGTTTTAATGAGATACGTGAAGCAAGTATATCGACAGAATTAGAGGGTGGATGGCTCGCATTCTTACAACATTATTACGTGGCAGCGTGGATTCCACCGGCCGACCAAAAAAACCGCTATGACCTAAAACAGTCAGGCGCTCAGGACGATATGTATCTGTTGAGCGTGATCGGCGCGCCATTTTTGGTGCCCAGTGGAGAGACGGGACGTTATGCGGCACAATTTTATGTAGGACCAAAAGATCAAGTTCGGTTAAACGCGTTGGCAGAGCACCTTGAATTAGTCGTCGATTACGGGTTTTTTTGGATTATCTGTCAGCCAATTTATCACACGATGGTCGCTGTGTACGACGTTGTGGGTAATTGGGGATGGGCGATCATTGTTTTAACACTCCTGATAAAAGTCCTTTTGTTTCCATTGTCGGCGAAGGGATTGAAGTCGATGGCACGGATGCGTCGTTTGCAACCTGAAATGGAACGGCTAAAAGAACTTTACGGGGAAGATCGCCAGAAAATGGGTGTAGAACAGATGGCTTTGTTTAAAAAGGAAAAGGTCAATCCATTGGGGGGATGTTTGCCGATGATATTGCAGATGCCTATCTTTATTTCTTTTTTCTGGGTGTTGTCTGAAAGCGTAGAAATTCGCCATGCACCTTGGTTACTGTGGATACAGGACCTCTCCGCAATAGATCCCTATTTTATCTTGCCTCTGATGATGGGTGCATCGATGTACGCAATGCAGAAAATGCAACCGATGCCAACAGATCCGATGCAAGCAAAAGTTATGCAGTATATGCCAGTAGCGTTTACCTTTATGTTTATGTGGTTTCCATCGGGATTGGTTTTGTACTGGACAGTCAGTAACATCTTACAAATGGGTCAGCAGTGGGTGGTTAATCGTCAGATTTTAGCGGCTGACTCCCAATGAAACGAGCGTATCGAAACGGTCGGTAAGCTTAACGAATGCAGTCTTCTTATAATAGTATTGATACCATTGTCGCAATCGCTACGCCGTCTGGAACAGGCGGTGTGGGCGTTGTTAGGGTTTCGGGTCGAGATTTAACACGCTTTTGTGTGGGTATATTGGGCTCGGAAATTGCGAGTCGCAAAGCCACATACACACATTTTCGCGCTGCAGACGGCGAATGTCTTGATATGGGAATAGCGCTCTATTTCCCAGGTCCGGCATCATTTACCGGTGAGTCGGTTCTCGAACTACAAGGTCATGGTGGCATTGTAGTTTTAGACAGATTGGTGCAGAGGTGTATCCAGTTAGGGGCCAGGCATGCTCGACCCGGGGAATTTACTGAGCGGGCTTTTTTACACGGTAAAATCGATTTAACGCAAGCTGAAGCAGTAGCAGATCTGATTGAATCTTCATCTGTGCAGGCTGCTAGATCTGCGTTGCGCTCTATGCAGGGAGACTTTGCTCAAGTCGTTAATACCATTATAAAAAAATTGATTGATACGAGAGTTTACGTAGAGGCCGCCATTGATTTTCCGGAAGAAGAAGTAGACTTTTTAGCAGAGCCTGTCTTAATTCAATGGCTTGATGAGTTAGCACGGAGCATTGATCAGGTTACAGCCGATGCGCGGCAAGGTGTTTTGTTACGAGATGGGCTAAGCGTTGTATTAGCGGGAAAACCCAATGTCGGGAAATCAAGTTTGCTTAATCGGCTTTTAGGAGAAGAAAGGGCCATCGTGACCGATGAGGCAGGGACAACGCGGGACGTTTTAAAACATCGAATCGTTTTTGAGGGCGTGCCAATTCAGTTTATTGATACTGCGGGTTTACGTGACACTGATAGTGCGATAGAGCGTGAGGGGATCAGGCGCGCATGGTTAGAAATTGACACAGCAGACCATATTTTACTGATTGCTGATGCATCGGAAGCGAGTCGACCTCATTTAAACGAAGCGTGGCCAGAATATTTTATGCAATATCCGGAAAAAACTCACCGCGTATCTCAAGTATTTAACAAAATCGACTGTTCCGACGACGCGCCTGGGTTGCAAAGAGATGGGTCTACAGTGTGCGTTTCGGCAAAATATTCTTTGGGAATTCAGGAGCTTTTGTCTTTTCTTGTAGCGCAGGCAGGATACATTGAAAGAGGAGAGGGGATTTTTTCGGCGCGTCGTCGGCATCTTTTAGCACTTGCAGACGCGCGCGGGTACGTTCAGGCTGGGAGAGCACAGTTAGATCGCTACGGCTCTGGCGAGTTATTGGCAGAGGATTTACGGATGGCGCAAAAAAAATTGGAAGAAATTGGAGGAGCGGTCACCTCGGATGATTTGCTAGGCCATATTTTTTCGTCTTTTTGTATCGGAAAGTGACTTTATTTCCAATTTGAGTCACTTACCCGTTTTTAATGGAGGAGCGAGTTATTTGCTCTTTTATCACAGCTTTTTTAACTGGTTATAAACAGCTTATGCACACACCTGCTTAATAATTGCGCAGTAAATTTTATTTTAGTGTGAATTAAATAAATGGTTGAAATAAGTAAATTGTTGTTTTAATTCGGTTAAATTTTTTTTAAGAGTTTTTCTCAGCATTAGCGCATGTGGATAAATTTAATTTACTCAAATATAATCGGCGACGTCGAATGCAGAGTCTTAATCGGCTGGCAAATACATATTTCTTCGAAATTAATGAGCGATTCGATGAAGGACTGTAACCGGTTTTACAGCCACTGTAGTGGTTCTTCGTGATAGGAAGTTTTGGGAGTGCAACGCTCTCTCTTCATTGCGATGGGCGTACGTAGCTACAGAATAATGAAACGTAATTAAAGTCCGAAAAGGTTAATAATAATGGCATCTGAAATGCCCGAAATGATATGGAATCAATGTCAAGCCCAGTTGAGAAGTGAGTTGCCGGAACAGCAATATAACACTTGGATCCGGCCGTTGGTCACAGATAACATGCCGCTGGATCAAGCGGGGGAACTCCGTCTATTAGCGCCCAATCGATTTATTGAAAATTGGGTGAAAAGTAAATTTAGGCTGCGTATAGAGGAGCTGTGTTCAGAGTTTTGTGGCCGCGCTCTGCCCCTGACCATCGCCAGTCATAGCGGGGATGCCCCCGACAAAAAAGGTTTTCAATCCGAAGCGCGTGTGGACAAGGCACGTTCAGTCCCGACGGCTCCATTAGAGAGAGAGAGAGAGGGATCGCTTTATTTAGCATCTAGCGTTCCGGCGGACAAGAAAAAAACCGGTGTTGCAGTCACTTCGGCGGCGGAAAAAAGTTTGCACAGTAATCTCAATGCGAGTTTTACGTTTGACTCCTTTGTAGAGGGTAAGTCAAATCAGTTGGCACTCGCCGCAGCACAGCAAGTGGCAGAGAATCCGGGCGGATCTTACAATCCGCTGTTTATTTACGGCGGGGTTGGTTTGGGTAAGACACACCTAATGCATGCGGTGGGTAACGCAATGCGTGTTGAGAATCCTCAAGCGAAAATTGTGTACTTGCATTCTGAGCGTTTTGTGGCCGACATGGTGAAAGCATTGCAACTAAAGGCAATTGACGATTTTAAGCGGTTTTACCGTTCGGTCGACGCGCTGTTAATTGATGACATCCAGTTTTTTTCGGGGAAGGAGCGTTCGCAGGAGGAGTTTTTTCATACCTATAATGCGCTTCTTGAGGGAGGACAACAGATGATCCTGACGTGCGATCGTTACCCAAAAGAGATGGAAGGTGTTGAAGAGCGCCTGAAGTCGCGATTTGGATGGGGCTTAACGGTTGCGGTTGAACCACCAGAATTAGAAACTCGAGTTGCTATTCTGATTAATAAAGCTGCCCAAGCGGGGATGATACTGTCCCGCGATGCAGCTTTTTTTATAGCGCAGCGAATTCGCTCAAATGTGCGTGAGTTAGAGGGAGCGTTGAAGCGGGTAATGGCGCATTCGCAATTCTCGGGGAGAACGATTGATATAGATTTAATTCGTGAATCACTGAAAGATTTATTGGCACTTCAAGATAAGCTAGTTACCATAGACAATATTCAGAGAGTGGTAGCAGATCAGTATAAATTAAAGATGTCTGATTTATTATCTAAACGACGAAGTCGGTCGATCGCGCGGCCCAGACAGGTGGCTATGTATATAGCGAAAGAATTAACCAATCACAGCCTGCCAGAAATCGGAGAGGCGTTTGGAGGGCGTGACCACACGACCGTTTTACACGCCTGTCGCAAAGTGCGTGAATTAGAAACTGTGGACAGAGAATTACAGAGGGATTTGAAAAACTTGTTTAGGGCACTCTCTACATAGATTTTTCCTCATTTGGACGGCTCAAGGAACGCTTATGAAATTTAGTTTGTCACGTGAAGCTCTTCTCAAACCGCTGCAGCTAGTCGTGGGGGTAGTAGAGCGTCGCCAGACCCTGCCTATTTTATCAAACGTACTGCTCAGCATTGAAGATTCGCGTTTGTCGGTGACGGGGACGGATCTGGAAGTGGAGATCGTTGGGTATACCGAGGTTTCTGAGGTGGTGGAAGGCGGCGAAATAACGGTATCGGCGAGAAAAATATCGGACATTTGTCGTTCATTGCCTGAGGGTGCTACCGTAAACTTTGCCAGCGGTGATGGAAAAGCGCAGGTAACGAGCGGCAGAAGCCGTTTTACACTTGCAACGCTGCCTGCTAGCGAATTTCCGTCAGTAGATGAAAGTGAACAGAGTGTCCAGTTTACAAGTAACGGGGACGTCATTAAGGGGTTGATAGGCGCGACATCTTTTGCCATGGCTCAGCAAGACGTGCGTTATTACTTAAATGGCATGTTGTGGGAACTCTCGTCGAGTACGTTGCGCGCGGTCGCAACGGACGGACACCGAATGGCCTTGTGCGATGTTGATTGCGAGGTTGAACTAGAGCAAAAAGGCAGCATATCGTTGATTTTACCACGCAAGGGCATTATTGAGTTATCGCGGTTATTGGCAGATACCGAAGTCCAGGTTTACATGGGTTCAAGTCATGTCAGAGTGACCGGAGAACATTTCTGTTTCACCTCTAAACTCGTGGATGGCGCATATCCTGACTACGAGCGCGTGTTACCGAAAGGTGGTGAAAAGAGAGTGATTGGGGATCGTGCAGAACTCCGACAAGCATTTAATCGCACCGCTATTTTATCTAACGAGAAGTATCGGGGCGTCAGGGTACTATTGTCCGATGCATCTATTAAAATGGTGGCTAACAATCCAGAGCAAGAGGAAGCGGAAGAGGAAGTGTCGGTCGATTACGCCGGGGACGATTTAGAGATTGGTTTCAATGTCAGTTATCTGCTGGACGTATTGAACGTACTTGATGGGCCGAAAGTATGCATGACGTTATCTGATTCCAACAGTAGCGCTTTGGTTAAAGACATCTCGGAAGACAGTCGTGCCGTGTATGTGGTTATGCCAATGCGGTTGTAAGTTGTCAGATAGAGAACCACTCTTCACGGATTCACGCGAGTGCCGTTAGTCCAAGTACAGATATCGAACGTCCGAAATTTATGCAATGTAAATGTGGAGCTGGCGCCAGCGGCAAACGTTATTTACGGGCAAAATGCGAGCGGTAAAACGAGTTTTCTTGAGGCTATTCATATCTTGGGGCGCGGGCGCTCTTTTCGGCATCGAGATCTTAAGTTAGTCATTCAAGCAGGGCAAACCGAGTTAATTGTTGCCGGTCAAGTTTCACATGTTCACGTCACGGGACCGTCGTTGCGGCAGCTTGGTGTTAAGCGCTCACTAGACGGTGGTTTCGAAGCGCGTCAAGACGGTCGGGTGGTGGCCTCTGCGAGTGAACTTGCGTCAGAATTACCTTTGCAGTTGATTGGGGCTCAGAGCTTTGCGTTGCTCGAGGGCGGCGCGCTGCAACGGCGGCAGTTTATCGACTGGGGTGTGTTCCACGTGGAACATTCATACAGCGCTTTATGTCGGCGCTTTCAGCGGGCATTAAAACAGCGCAATCAACTGCTGCGTCATGATAGAATGGACGAAAATCAACTGAGTACTTGGACTCTCGAGTTCGCCCGACTTAGCGAAGAGATTGCTCGTTATCGGGGTATGTATTTGGATGATCTGCAAGTGGAAGCTGCGCAGATTGCGCAGAAGTTTGGAGGCCTGGGGTTTTTAGATTTCGAGTACGATAGAGGCTGGCATGCCGAAGAAGACTTGCGTGAAGTATTAGAGGGAAGTCTTGGCAGAGATAAAAAATTCGGGCAGACCCATCGTGGAGCGCATCGTGCCGATCTTTTGTTGCGGGTGGATGGAGAATTGGCAGCAGAGCGCTTATCGCGGGGACAGCTTAAGCTATTGATTTACGCGTTGAAGTTGGCGCAAGCATCGTTGCACCGCGACAAAACAGGAGCAAGTTGTCTCTTTCTCTTGGATGACTTGCCAGCTGAGTTAGACCACCAGCACCAGTTGCAAGTGACAGATTGTTTGAATAGCCTGTATTGTCAGTATTTTGTGACTGGCGTCGATAAACGGGATTTTTACGGCCTGACGGCGGATGCAGAGCATAAAATGTTCCACGTGGAACGTGGGGTGGTAACAGAGGACGCATAGGCGGGGTAGCCACAGATCATGACAGACGAAAAAAATTACGATTCTTCTAGCATCACCGTGCTCAAAGGTTTGGACGCAGTGCGCAAACGGCCGGGAATGTATATTGGCGACACCGACGACGGTACTGGGCTACATCATATGGTCTTCGAGGTCGTTGACAATTCAATTGATGAAGCCCTCGAAGGTTATTGTTCTGATATTCGCATTGTAATTCATGTCGACGAATCGATTACTGTCTCCGACAACGGTCGGGGAATTCCGACCGATATTCATGAAGAGGGGGTCTCGGCTGCAGAGGTGATTATGACGGTGCTCCATGCAGGCGGAAAATTCAACGATGAAAGTTACAAAGTCTCGGGCGGACTGCACGGGGTTGGCGTGTCGGTGGTTAATGCGCTGTCAAAAGAGTTGAGGTTGACAATACGACGCGAGGGTAAAGTATTTGAGCAAACGTATTTCCATGGTGTCCCTTCCGGGCAGTTAGAGATTGTAGGCGAAACCAGTGCAACGGGAACGGAGATCCACTTTAAGCCATCGAATGATACGTTTTCGAACATCAAGTTTCATTTCGATATATTGGCAAAGCGATTACGTGAATTATCATTTTTGAACTCTGGCGTAAGTATCATTTTGCATGATGAGCGGACAGCTAAAGAGGAAAATTATTCATATGCTGGGGGCTTAGTTGCTTTTGTCGCTTTTTTGAACTTAAACAAGTCCACCGTCAATCGGCCGTTACACTTTTCCGTTCAGAGAGATGATGGCATTGGTGTGGAAGTTGCCATGCAGTGGAACGACGGCTTTCAAGAGAACCTGCTTTGCTACACCAATAATATTCCGCAACGTGACGGTGGGACCCACCTTGCAGGCTTTCGTGCGGCACTCACCCGCGCACTGAATACATACATCGAAAAAGAAGGGATAAGTAGCAAAGCCAAGGTCAATACCACAGGTGACGACGCGCGGGAGGGCCTGACTGCGATTGTATCTGTCAAGGTGCCCGATCCTAAATTTTCCTCGCAAACTAAGGATAAGTTAGTGAGTTCGGAAGTCAAAAGTGCCGTCGAACAAGAGATGGGAGAAAGAGTTAGTAATTTTCTATTAGAGTTTCCACAGGACGCGAAAGCGGTTGTTAGCAAGATGATCGACGCCGCTCGGGCGCGTGAGGCAGCTCGTAAAGCGCGGGAAATGACGAGGCGTAAAGGGGCTCTCGACATTGCGGGTCTCCCGGGAAAGCTGGCAGATTGCCAAGAAAAAGACCCTGCTTTGTCTGAACTTTATTTAGTTGAGGGAGACTCTGCGGGAGGCTCTGCGAAGCAGGGCAGAGATCGACGCTGCCAGGCTATATTGCCGCTTAAGGGTAAAATCTTAAACGTCGAAAAAGCCCGTTTTGACAAGATGTTGTCTAGCGCTGAGGTGGGAACGTTGATCACTGCCTTAGGGTGCGGTATTGGCGCTGCAGAATTTAATTTAGATAAACTTCGATATCATACCATTGTGATTATGACGGACGCAGATGTCGACGGCTCGCATATTCGGACCTTGCTTCTGACATTTTTCTTCCGCCAAATGCGTGAGTTGGTAGAAAACGGCCATATTTACATTGCACAGCCGCCCCTTTACAAAGTGAGTAAAGGCCAATCTGAGCAATATGTTAAAGACGACGTTGCTCTCACGGGCTATCTAACACAAAAAGCGTTGGAACAAGCCAGTTTGTTCGTTAACACGAAGGCGCCGCCGATACAGGGCGTCGCGCTCGAGTCGCTGGTGAATGCTTTTCGTAATGTCATTGCAATGATTGATCGATTGTCGTTGGTATATCCGCGCAAAGTACTCGAGGCTTTGCTTTGGGTTTCTGCTTTCTATAAAGAAACTTTTGCGGATGCGGAACGACTGGCCGAGTGGTGTGGTGAGTTAAATGCTATTTTGGCGGATGCAGGCGAGGCGGAAAGACGGTCGCATCGCTATAAAGTATTTATTCACGAGGATCCAGAGCGCCAATTGCAGATACCAGCGGTGGAAGTGATGGCGCATGGAGCACCGCAAACTTACCTTTTAGGGCGTGATTTTTTTGCATCGCGCGAATATTCCGCGATTGTCTCGCTGGGGGCTAGCTTGCAGGGGCTACTGGAAGAGGGTGCTTATGTGCAGCGTGGAGAACGAACGCGTGAGGTCCACAGTTTTGAAGAGGCATTAGACTGGTTAATGGCAGAATCGCGCAGAGGTATCAATACGCAACGTTATAAAGGCCTTGGCGAAATGAATCCATCGCAGTTGTGGGAAACCACGATGGACCCCGATAGCCGGAGAATGTTACGCGTGACCATCGAAGACGCGATAGCCGCTGATCAGATGTTTACGACGTTGATGGGTGACCATGTGGAGCCGCGAAGGCGCTTCATTGAAACTAACGCGTTGTCGGTGGTTAATCTAGATATTTAAGTTTCGGTCTTTAAATGAAGCATTTTTGCGCACCAGGTGTGCGCCATACAGGTCAGTTCTTTGGCGCTGGCTGTATCTGAGGCGATTGGCTGACCGATGTGGATTGTAATGGTTCCAGCGCGCTTAACAAATTGGTGTGCTGGCCAGCAAAGACCGGCGTCGTGAACGACGGGTACTATTGCGACCCCAGCTGACTTCGCGAGCGCAGCGGCGCTCGATTTAAAGGGCGCTAGCGAACCTGAGGGCGACCGGCTCCCCTCAGGGTAAATAATCACATTATTACCTCGTTGAAGACATTTCTTGCCCTGATGCAGCACCTGTCTTAGTGCACCAACAGGCTTGCTACGTGATATAGCAATAGCCTTAGATAATGCAAGCGCCCAGCCAAAAAATGGAATCCACAATAACTCTTTTTTAACAATGACATTTGTGGGTCTAAACAAGTGCTGTAGGTAAAATGTTTCCCATGAACTTTGGTGATTACATAAGACGACACAGGGAGCCCTTTGAATATTTTCTTTGCCGTGCACAACGATGTCTATGTGACACGTTATTTTTAACCAGGCCATCATTAGAGGAACGAACGCAGTCTCAATTGTTTGCCGGTAGGCTTTCGGTAAAAACCAGAAAAGGCAGTAAAGGGTGCTGTTGAGTATGATTAAGCTCAAATAGCCAGAATAAAAAATAAATGCTCTAAACGGTGCGATACGCATATTGGCTCGTCCTTGAACGCTGTTTTACATTGTTTCATTTGATGAAAGTAATGAAATATCGGCAACGCCCAAAAACAATGCCCTGAGCTGTTGTAAGAGGGCTAGACGATTGGCCCGTATGTCAGGCGCTTCTGCCATGACCATGACGTGATCAAAAAAACAGTCTATGGTTTCGCGTAATGCCGTGAGTAGCTCCAGTGCTTGATCATATTGTCGTTCGTTCAAGTGTTTGGTGATCTGTGGTTTTGTCTCTTCGATTATCTTTGCTAGCGCTTTTTCCGCATTTTCCTCGAAGAGGTGCTCTTGCACTGTATCTGACCGGATAGGGTGCTTTGCCAGTATATTGGCAACACGTCGATTAGCCGCAATCAGTATTGCAGCCTCAGGACGGCGACTAAATTTGTCTACAGCACAAACTCTTGCGTTCAGATCCAAGGGTTTATCAATATTTAAAGCGGCCACTGCTTGGTAACTTTCTAACCCAATACCTTGCTCTTTAAAGTGCCCAATATAGCGCTCCGTAATGTAAGTGAAGACTTGCATCTCAACTTTTTCTGGAACCGCTATCCCGGTTTTTCGTAACTCAATTGCGGCTTTTGAAATCGCTGACGGTAAGTCAATATCGACTTGCGCTTCAATAATGACACGCAACAGTCCGAGGCTCGCTCGACGAAGTGCGAAAGGGTCCTTAGATCCAGTGGGCTGTTGGCCAATGCTAAAAATTCCAACCAGCGTATCTAAACGGTCTGCGATTGCCAAGGTGATCCCAATCGTCTCCGTTGGAATACGGTCCCCTGAAAATCTTGGTAAATAATGCTCGCGGACTGCGTTGGCTATGGCGAGTTCTTCGCCGTCGTTTATTGCGTAATACCGGCCCATGATTCCTTGGAGATCGTCAAACTCAGCGACCATATTGCTGATCAAGTCAGATTTGCACAAGCGTCCAGCGCGTTCAGCACGATCTGGATCGGCGCCTGTATACACCGCGAGTGATTGACTCAGTGCGCTGATACGCTCTGTTTTATCGAACACGGAGCCTAGTTGTGATTGGAATACCACCTTTTTAAGGTCTTGCCTACATTCGGTTAACGTGCGTTGTAGATCGCTTTTATAAAAGAATTCCGCATCGGCAAGTCGAGGTCTTATGACGCGCTCGTTCCCAGCAACAACTTGCAAAGGGTCCAAGCTTGAAATATTCGCGACCGTGATGAACGCGGGTAATAATTGCCCATTGTCATCGAGTATGTGGAAATACTTTTGATGTCGCTGCATTGCCGAGATCAAACATTCCGCTGGGATGTGTAAAAAGCGTTCTTCGAACACGCCAAGCAATGGCACGGGCCACTCACAAAGCGCCGTTACTTCGTCTAACAAAGCCTCGCTAATCACGGCACGGCCCCCATACGACCGCGCTAGCTGATTGATCCCCGTTTCAATAATCTCTCGCCGTTCCTGACTATCGACTAATACCTTCGCCTCTCGCATCTGTTGTTGATAATGTTTTGGCGACGATATGACCAGTTCATCGGGTGCATGGAAGCGATGTCCTCGGCTACGGTTACTCGATACCACCCCTACAATTTCTCTGGCCACCGTGCAGGTGCCGAAGAGCAAGACAACCCAGCGGACTGGCCGCACAAATTCGTCTCGTCGACTGCCCCAACGCATACGCTTGGGTATGGGTAAGTCTTTTAGAACAAGATTAAGCATAGACTCCAAAAGATCGGTCGTTCTTTCACCGCCCTTTATTTGTCGAACACATAGCCTAGCTTGTTTTTTGTCGTGCTCAACAAACTGTTTTAGTTGATCGATGGACACGTCACTTTTCGCCGCAAACGTGACGGCAGCTTTGGTGGGTTGGTCTGCAGCATCAAAAGCAACTGAAATCGGCGGTCCCCAAAGCACCTTTTCGCGATCTGGGGCTTGCTCCGCTAAGTCGTGGATGTAAAGAGCCAAGCGGCGGGGTGTGGCGAATGGCTGTATCCGGCTGTAAACAAGCCCTGCACTATCGAGTGCACTTGCGAACGCTTGGTGAAAGGCGTCGGACAAATTTGCCAAGCTGGTTGGCGGCATTTCTTCGACGCCAATCTCAATCAATAAGTCATCGCGCATTTAAGCTCCCCCGCTCAGGCGACGGTGAGCCTCTGCGGCAATAGCGCGCTCCGCCAAAGGAAAGTCGAGCGCTGCCCGGGATTCGAAATAGGTTTGCGCAACGGCGCGAGCTAAACTGCGGACACGCAATATGTACCGCTGTCGCTCTGTTACGGAAATCGCTTTACGCGCATCTAAAAGATTGAACGCGTGGGACGCGCGCATGACCATTTCGTAGGCAGGTAGCGGAAATTTTTCCGCTATTAACGCATGACTCTGTCGTTCGCATTCGTCAAATTGCAACAATAAAAACTCAACATTGGCGTGGCTAAAATTAAAATGCGACATCTCAAACTCGTTTTGCTGGAATACGTCGCCATATGTGACCGTGACGCCTTTACTCCGTGACCAAACAAGATCATAGATACTGTCAACTCCTTGAATATACATTGCTAAACGTTCTAATCCATAAGTAATTTCGCCGGAAACCGGATAGCACTCGAGCCCACCCACCTGCTGAAAATAGGTAAATTGCGTAATTTCCATTCCGTTTAACCAAACTTCCCACCCCAGTCCCCAGGCCCCTAAAGTTGGCGATTCCCAATTATCTTCGACAAATCGCACATCATGAATCTTTACATCGATGCCTATATCGCACAGCGACTCGAGATACATCTCTTGAAAGTTTTCAGGAGAGGGTTTCATTAGCACTTGAAATTGATAGTAGTGTTGGAGTCGATTTGGATTTTCTCCGAAACGGCCATCGGAGGGGCGTCGGCAGGGCTGGACATAAGCACTATTCCAGCGTTCTGGCCCGATTGAACGCAAAAAAGTTGCGGGGTGAAAGGTCCCCGCTCCCACTTCCATATCGAGCGGCTGCATAATGATACAGCCGTTTTTGGCCCAAAATTGTTGGAGCTGCAAAATGAGGTCTTGAAATGTGTCTGGTGCTTTGCCGAGTTGATCCACGTGGATGAGTCTCATTGATATAGGAATGTTAACGACTGACAATTATAGTGCCGGACGACTAGAATGATAGGGCATAAGATGGTCAAATACTGTATTTATGCAGACAGGGCGTAATTCAGTTTTTATTTGCGTTATGTAGCCGTTAATAACTTCCTTGCGCCAACAGCGCGTTTAAATAATTGTGGGAACCCAGCGTTATGTCAGTCACCAATACAAACAAAGTCGTCCGTAAAGCCATTTTTCCTGTCGCGGGCTTGGGCTCCCGCTTTTTGCCTGCGACCAAAGCAAGTCCGAAAGAGATGATGCCCGTCGTTGATAAGCCGCTTATTCAATATGCGGTAGAAGAGGCCGTTGCCGCAGGCGTCACCGAAATGATATTTGTTACTGGCCGTGCTAAGCGAGCCATTGCAGATCATTTTGATAAAGCGTATGAGCTTGAGCACCAACTTGAAAAGAGTGGGAAGAAAGAGTTACTCAAAATTGCCCAAAGCGTGGTTCCAAAGGGGGTCAGTTGCACTTACATACGCCAAACGGAAGCGCTAGGTTTAGGCCATGCAGTATTAACGGCTGCGCATCTGATTGGCGATGAGCCGTTCGCGGTCGTATTAGCGGATGACCTCATTTATGGAGGTGATTCAGCGTTAAAACAAATGGTAGAACAACATTCTTTTTACAGTAGTTCTGTCATTGCCGTCCAGCAGGTGTTGGGTGCGGCCATCTCAGCTTATGGTGTGATTAGCGGAAATAAACAGGGCGAACGCCTCTATTTACTCGACGGGATTGTCGAAAAACCTAAGCTTGAAGATGCACCCTCGGATATGGGCGTTACGGGTCGATATATCTTTACTCCGCAAATCTTTGACCATTTGCGCGCTTTAAAGCCGGGAGCCGGTGGCGAATACCAGCTGACGGATGCGATTCATGCCCTCCTGTTAGCAGAGCAAGTCATGGCCTATGAATTTAAGGGTACTCGTTATGATTGCGGGAGTAAGATGGGTTTATTGCGAGCTAATATCGAACTCGCTCTGGTTCATCCCGAAATCGGTGAAGATGTGCGTCATTACTTAAAAAATGATTTGAATGGTCTACTCTAAGTTTTCTTGGTCGGCGCCATCATGCAGCGGTTAAAAGGCATGGCTGTCGTTTTCTTCCTGAGGATTTTGGCTTTCCTTCCTCTTTCGACGGCGCGCCTTGTAGGTCGCGGGTTTGGCGAGGTCTTGTATCGGTGTCGTTCGCGCGCTTGCGCTGTTGCTCAAGTTAACCTCGCTCTTTGTTATCCCAATGCAGACCCGCAGTGGCGTGACCGAGTTTGTCGCGCACGGATGACCCATTTGGCGCAAACGGCGTTTGAGACCCCGGGCTTGTGGCGCCACTCAATGCCTTGGCTACACGCGCATATTGTCGATATTGTCGGTAAGAACTGTTTTGAAGCGTCATTGGAACAGGACAGTGGGACGATTTTTTTAATTCCGCATCAGGGTAATTGGGAAGTTGCGGGGCTCTGGATTGCCCAGTACACGCGTATGACGTCTCTCTATGAGCCGCCCAAACTCGCGGCACTTGAGACGCTCGTTAAAACCGCCAGGGAACGCTCTGGTGCATCGCTAGTCCCTACGAACGCGCGCGGTGTTGCGGCCTTATTAAAAGCGATTAAAGCAGGTCAAAGTACCGGTATCTTGCCTGATCAACAGCCGCCTGAGAGTGGTGGAATATTTAGTCCTTTTTTCGGGGTTCCCGCCTTGAGTATGACTTTAGTTCACCGGTTATTACAACGTTGTGATGCGCGTGTGGTTTTGTGTGCGGCGTTGCGCAAACCTGGAGGTTGGTCGCTGCACTTTACCGAAGCTGATGGCGCGATCTACAGCTCCGATCAGGCCGCCAGTCTAGACGCTTTAAATCGAGGTGTGGAGCAGATCGTTAACCTTGAGCCAGAACAATATCTATGGGAATACAAGCGATTTCGCAAGCAGCCGATTGGTAGCCCGTCGGTCTACGACAATCTAAATAACAGGTAGGCACGCCATGCATAACGAGCTTCCGGTGTTGCGCCAACAAAATGTTAGGGTCAGCACGTTAAAAGGGCCTACCGGGTGGTGCCGAATTAACGCCTATGGCGCTTGCCAGATACCCGCTAAGTGGCGCGATTGGCTTCTAGACCAAACTTCTCTAACTGCGCGCTTGCAGACTTGTTGTGAGGGTAATCTTCGCGTTCAGGTCATATCGCAACGGGTACAGTTGCCCATGCCTTCGGAACGCCGCATATTAAGAAATTTGATGGGTAGCCATGGACTCGTTCGTGAGGTGCTGTTGTTCGGCGCAGGACAACCCTTGGTGTATGCACGAACGGTTATGCCGAGAATGACGACGCGGGGGCCGTTGTGCGAGTTACGTGAATTAGGAAATCAGCCGCTGGGCACATGGCTGTTTGCCCAACCTTCGATTAAAAGGGGGGCAATTGAGGTGGCTCGTATTGATGGCGCTCACATGTCAGGTATCGATCAAGAACCCCAAAGGGCTATCCTTTGGGGGCGGCGTTCTATATTTTCTGTACGCGAGCAACCGCTGTTGGTCACCGAGATTTTTTTGCCCGCTTTTCGTGAACTCCCTAAATTTGGTTCAGGGCTGAGTGCGCAATAATGATGAACCTGCCAGCACAGCCTTGGATTCGCCTCTTACGTTTCGATCGTCCGATTGGCACTTTGTTGTTGTTATGGCCAACATTGTGGTCAGTGTGGTTTGCGGCCGAAGGATTGCCGGATACTCGCGTGGTGGTTATTTTCTGCTTGGGTGTGGTGGTGATGCGTGCGGCGGGTTGTGTGATAAATGATTATGCCGATCGGGAGATTGACGGACACGTCCTGCGGACCAAAAGCCGCCCACTAGTCACCGGAGAAATAACGCCGCAAGCGGCGTTAAAAGTGTTTGCAGGGCTTCTTATAGTGGCATTTTTACTTGTGTTGCAAACTAATACCCTGACCGTGATCCTGTCTTTTATAGGGGCTTTGTTGGTCACTTTATATCCATTTGTAAAACGATGGACGTATCTGCCACAAATTGTATTGGGCTTGACATGGGGGTGGGTCGTCCCTATGAGCTTTGCGGCTAATCGGGGTTTAGTGCCGTTAGAAGCTTGGGCGTTGTATGTCGCGGTGGTTCTATGGACCGTTGCTTTCGATACATTTTATGCCATGGTCGATCGCGAGGACGACGAGCGAGCAGGTATTAAATCAATAGCTTTGCTCTGGGGTGACAAGGTAGTGCGTTATATTGGCTTACTACAAATGTCTACTATGTTGTTATTGGTGATTAGCGGCGTATTGTTTAGCCGGACATCGGTTTTTTTCCTTGGGCTCGGAGTCGCCGCTAGCTTGTTCATCCTGCAAATTTTGCGTGCCCGCAAACGCCAACGCGACGCCTATTTTAAGGCCTTTCTAGATAACCATTGGGTGGGTATGGTGATTTTTGTTTTCTTGGCGTGGGATTTTTGGTTGTATCCAGCCGTCAGTCCCAGTTAGCTTGTTTTCTGCCATATCAAGAGGCGGTTATGGCTTGGCATCTTGAGATCGTCAAGCATTAACAAGTCGATCTTTTTTGCTAGACCATCAAGCGCTTCAATCTCGCGCAGTCCGCGATGCACAGACGTACTTTTTAAGCTCAGATCAAAGTTGAGGTTACTGGGCTCAAGTGCCTTATGTCCGGATTTAAAGGGGCCATAAAGGCATAAAATACCTTTCGGATTAAGTATTTCAAACGCCCCTGTCATTAAGGCTTCCACACCCTCCCAAGGCAGTATATGCGTCGTATTGGCGCTATAGACTGCATCATATTTTCGACTCGGCCATTCTGCCATGACGTCAAGCACGATCGGGCGCTGCAGATTTTTACTAGGGACATCGTCCAACCATTGTAAGAGTCCCACCTGTTTGTCGCTTAGGTCGCTTGGCTGCCAACGTAACCAAGGCAAATTTGGTGCGAACCAAACCGCATGTTGACCGGTGCCACTTCCGATCTCGAGTACCGTTTTACAATGGCGCAAGATACGAAGTAATTCAGTCAGTATTGGCTGTTGGTTGTTTTTGCAGGCCAGTGAAAAAGGTTTGTTCATTGGCCATCAGCCTCGTGAAAACACCCATTTGTTTGCATGGCTGAGCTCGGGATTATAGCGATAGTCTTCGGCGTTAAATGCTTTTAGGTCGGCGACCCGCGTGATTCGGTTACGTATCGCGAACGATGTCATTAACCCGCGAGCACGCTTTGCATAAAAGCTAATGATTTTGTAAATGCCGTTTTTGTTTTCCATAAACGCCGGTGTAATGACGGTCGCGTTCGTGCTGCCAGTGCGGACTGATTTGAAGTACTCGTTGGATGCTAGGTTAACGATGACCGGAGTGTCTGTTTTATTTTGAGTAACGCTGAGATGTTTGTTCAGTGCTTCGGTAATAACATCGCCCCAGAATGCATATAAATTTTTGCCGCGTTGATTTGAAAATTTTGTTCCCATTTCCAAACGGTAGGGCTGCATTAGATCGAGCGGGCGCAATAGGCCATAAAGCCCAGAAAGAATACGAACGCGCTCTTGTGCCCATGCAAGATCTTCATTCGACATCTTTCCGGCGTCCAGACCTTGATAAACATCCCCTTGAAAGGCTAGCACCGCCTGCCGAGCGTTATCTGTATTAAAAGGCCGCTGCCAATCTTGAAATCGCTGATAGTTTAATTGACCAAGCGGATCGCTTAATCCCATCAGCTTAGAGACATCTTGAGGCGCTAAGGGTTTCAGTTCTTTGATCAGCGCTGAAGCATGCTCAAGGAGTTCAGGCTGAGTCGTTGGCGTTGATTTTATCGAGCTCGTAAAGTCGAGTTTTTTCGCCGGCGATAGCAAAATGAGCATAAGGGAATTCCTCACATCTTCGATGTTAGTCTAAATCGGTTATGGCTATAATAGTGCTTGTTGTGCGGCAACAAATCAAGGCGCAATTGACGCGTCCGAACCTTCGCATTATCACCGGGGCTAGGCGATGAAAAAATATGTTTTGTTGATAAGCTTGGCGTTAACAGTCGCCGCGTGCTCTGTGAATCCAGTAACGGGAGAAAGCGAATTTTCGTTGCTTTCGATGGATGCGGAAGTGGCGGTCGGGGAGACGAATTATTTGCCCACAAGGCAAGCACAAGGGGGCGATTACCGCGTGCATCCCCATATACAGCGTTACATCAATGATGTGGGCAGGCGGCTTGTAAAGGTTGCTGATAACGCTGAATTGCCGTACGAATTTGTGGTGATCAATAATTCGGTGCCAAACGCCTGGGCATTGCCGGGAGGTAAAATTGCACTCAACCGCGGTTTACTGATGCACCTGAAAGACGAGTCTCAACTAGCGGCTGTATTAGCGCATGAAATTGTCCATGCGGCCGCTCGACATGGCGCATCCCAGCAAACGCGCGGCGCGCTTTTGCAATTGGGCGCCAATGCGTTGCAAGCCGGAGCAGCAGGCCAGCCCTTCCAACGCGTCGCCGAATTGGCAACGTCTTTAGGCGGCTCAGCATGGCTAGCAAAATACAGTCGCAAAGATGAACTCGAGGCTGATTTACATGGGATGCGTTATATGCACAGAGCCGGTTACGAGCCTGTTGCTGCCGTCGAGTTACAGCAAACTTTTTTGGCGCTAAATGGTTCGGATAAAAGTCAAAAGACTCATTGGTTTGGAGAGCTTTTTGCCAGTCATCCTCCCTCATCAAAGAGAGTGGCTGCGAATCAGGCGACAGCGCGTAAATTGGGTTCAGGATCGCGCTATACAGAGCGATACGAGCGGATGATAGCGCCCTTGAAGGTCGATGCTTTAGCTTATAGAGCGGCCCGAGATGCCGACAGAGCGCTGGCTAAAAATGCGCCTGACAAAGCGCTCGCTCTATTGGATCAGGCGGTTTCAATACAACCCGAAGAAAGTATCTTTTGGCGTTTACGTGGCGACGCATGGCGCCAACTTAAAAATCTGCATAACGCAGAGCTTGCGTACACCACCGCAATTACCAAGAATTCTATATTTTATTTGAATTTTTTGGCGCGCGGCGAACTGCGGTATGACCAAGGACAGACCGATGCCGCGCTCGCCGACATTCAACAAAGCTATGATCTTTTACCAACCGAGCGAGCGAGTTACTACCTGGGTATTGTGGCCCGTGATCAAGGGCAATTGCGTCGCGCTAAAATGCATCTCCAAGCGGCTTCGGCGCAACCGAGTGCACTTGGAAAAAGAGCACAGAGGGCATTAATCAATTTGTACTTGGAGAGTGCCCCACAGCAACTTTTCAACGTCAGCGTGTTGCGAACTGAGCAAGGCTCTGTTCGAGTGCAACTCCAGAACACTGCCCCGGTCGCACTGTTGGTGGAGCGATTACAAATTGAAGATCCCCGTCCAGGCATCCGATGGGCGCGCCGTATCGATATGGCGATAGCGTTGCCGTCTGGTGCAAGCACAACATTTGACATTGGCGACCCAGTCGCCGAAACAATGCCGCCCGCCCCATTACTTGCCGCTAAGGTTGTCGTTGCCTCTTTAGTCGAGTAACCTTTATTATCGGTGTGAACGTATATTCACTATGTTTTAAGCGCCCGTGATGGCGTCCCCAAGCATTGCGCGTCGATCTTGTCGGGAAAGGAGGATGAAAAATTGGAAAATGAAAAGACGCCGCATTGTGCGGTATGCAAGCTAATCCGCATTTACGTGTTAGTTGCAATTCCTATGATCATTATCATGTGGACGAAACCCGAGATTACTAGGTTGCAGGGAATATCGCTAACTAATGCTGCGGCACTGTTGATTGCAGTTAGCTTTGCGGCGATGGTATCTTGGAAATATTACATTGAATTTTGGAAGCCTCGCCGTGAAGCAGACAACAAAAAGCGGACCTGATTGTTGGGCCTGCGTATATTTTAAAATCACGCATGATCGACACCGTCCGTATGGGTGTGATGCGATGGGTTTTAAGTCCAAAGCCCTACCCAGCATTGAAGTGATCAAAGCCCACGGTGAGCACTGTCTGAGTTTCTTTCCGAAACAACGGAAGCTTTGATGCCAGCTTCATTAGTATGTGATACGAAGCCTTTTCCTTAATCTTGTACGAGTAAAAAAGGCTGCTGAATGATTCTCGCTTGGCGGCACGAAATGCGTCCACTGTAGGTATTAGTCGAGCACCTGAAGGCGTCTTGATGTAAACTGCTGCTCGATGTCCAGTGATTGGCCACTTCAGCATCTAGAAAGACATTTTCGTTCAGCGAAGGAGCAATACAATCGGCGCGCATGATGGACTTCATTTCTCGGTTGGTTGGCAGTCGCCAACGCATGCCCGATTTTTCAGAAAATTCTTTTGCGTAGTTCGTGGCTTCATCCCATGAAAGATATAGAGCTTCGCCTTTGCATCGGTAATTAACAAATCGCTTGCCCGCTGGACAGCGAAACCAGCGCGTGCCCGTCTCTATGTCAGTTGCGAGTCCCTCTTCGTCTGTTATGAAACCTGTTTTATCATAAGCCTCGATAACATCAGCGCACTTCATATCGGCATCGTAAACGTCACACGCGCCAATAAACAAACACAGTCCACAAAGCGTCAAAGCACTTATGCGATTGTGAGACCTGAGGATTGCGTTTTTTAGCCAACCACCTATCGAATCCGTTTTTTGCACACTACCCCCCTAAGCGCGCCTAATGTCTGACGCAATGAGCTTATCTGAACGCCATGATCCTAAAACAGTTGGGCGCTCTCTTGCAACTGCTGTGAA
>CAJWCO010000023.1 GCA_913031145.1 uncultured Cellvibrionales bacterium
TTGTGCCTCTTGAATATCGACGGTCAGTCGCGGCGGCGGCGGCGCTTCAGTGCGTACTGGTAAAGGTTTAAAGTAGAACGTTGCGCTAATAATGAGGCTTCCCATGGCCAAAACTGCCAGCGTAACGATTAACTTTTTTCTCATCTTCGACATAATGCCACCTGTTTAAATATGCTGCTAATATGCCGCGCCACGAAAGCGTAATAGGGTTATTTAGCTGATTACTGGGTTGATTCAAAGCTGAGTTTTACCCAGTAGAGCGTGTACAACAAGTGGCATAAATACCTCGACTTAAAGTATACGTCGTTAGCGTTCAAAATAGTGCTCGTTGCTAGATCATTTTCACCCACTATTTATGACGTATTGCTAAATTTGGAGCGGACTCGAACGATGACAACTCACCGCTTGACCCTCAACAATAAAGCCCGATAAATCAAGGAATCCACGCACTATTTGGAGCGCCTCGCGCGAAAGGATGTCACGTGGCCTGCTACCATTAATAAAAAGCGCACTCTAAACTCGGGGACTTGGTAAAATATCCACGCTAAAAAAAGTGCATTTAAAAGCGACAAGACGAGAAAGAATTCGGGGATTGTCCAGCCGAGTAAGGTGAGGCAGGCGATACCTAGCAGGCTGCCCGATATCATAAAGACCGCGTTACAAATGTTATTTGCAGCAATGACTCGCGCGCGCTGACCGCTGTCTGTGCGTCCTTGGATCATGGCATACAGCGGTACGATAAAAAAACCACCAAAGAGACCAACACAGCCGAGGTCAAGAAGAATATGTAGACCGTCCCAAAGTTCGACAAACTGGAGGGGGGAGATTTTACCGATGAACGCTGTATTCTGCTGATAACTGAGAGATGTTAGATAGGTGTCGAGGCTAAATAAGCTTAAGCCTATCGCTCCGAGCGGCACAATACCGGGTTCAACGCGATGGCCCGAAAGTCGTGTACAGAGTAAGCAGCCACACGCAACGCCTACAATAAATGCCGCAAGTAACAATGAGATGAGTTGCGGATCGCCGTGTAAAACGGCGACAGCAAAATTGGGTACTTGAGTCAAAAAGCACCCGCCAAATAACCAGAACCATGAAATACACAATATACAATAAAAAACAGTTCGGTTCTCACGCGCAAGCGCAAAGTTTGTGGCTGTGTCGCGAAGCGGGTTCCAGGTGATCGCGGCAGTCGTTGCCGCGGTTGGCGGTGCCGTTGGAATTTCGCGGCTACATAACCATCCAATTACGGCGACCGTAACAATCGCAGCGCCTAACATGAAGCGCCCATTTGGCAGTGCGATCAACCACCCGCCCAATAGTGTTCCCATCAAAATGGAAACAAATGTGCCCATGCCCACTTGAGCATTGCCTGCGAGCAGTTCCTCAGCACGAAGGTGTTGTGGGATGATGGCGTATTTTAAGGGACCGAAAAAAGTCGATTGAAGACCTAATAGGAACAATACGGTCAGCATCACGGGCAGGTGAAGCGTGTACAGTGAAAAACATGCGACTACCATAATTACAATTTCCGCAGCCTTAATGCGACGTATTAGCATTGCTTTGTCAAAGTTGTCTGCGAGTTGGCCAGCAGTCGTTGAAAACAGTAGGTAGGGAAGAATAAACAGTCCTACGGCAAGATTTGTGACAAAATCGGTGCTGTTACCGGACAGAGACACGACTTGACTCACGACAATCACTAGGACGGCATTTTTAAATAAATTATCGTTCAGCGCGCCCAAGAACTGGGTGGCAAATAACGGTAGAAATCGTCGCTTTTGAAAAAGTTCGAACTGGCTCATAAAGGTTTCGATTGAATACCTCTTTTACTGATTTTTTTCCAAGGGTATTTCCAAAGAATCCCAAATCTCATCAATACGCTCTTTAACGCGCTTATCCATCGCGATGGGACGTCCCCATTCTCGCTGACTTTCGCCTGCCATCTTATGGGTTGCATCGAGTCCCATTTTGGAGCCTAGACCCGAAACGGGAGAGGCAAAGTCTAGGTAATCAATGGGCGTATTCTCGATTAAAAGCGTATCGCGCGCGGGATCCATGCGTGTAGTCATTGCCCAGATGACGTCCGACCACTGACGAATATCAATATCTTCGTCGGTGACAATGACAAATTTTGTATACATAAATTGCCGTAAAAAAGACCATACCCCCATCATGACCCGTTTTGCATGACCTGGGTATTGTTTTTTCATACTGACAATAGCCAAACGGTATGAACAGCCCTCAGGGGGCAGATAAAAATCCACAATTTCTGGGAATTGTTTCTGTAAGATCGGCACAAACACTTCGTTCAGAGCAACCCCGAGAATAGCGGGTTCATCCGGCGGGCGTCCAGTGTAGGTACTGTGGTAAATGGGGTCTCGCCTATGCGTCACCCGGTCGACTGTAAATACAGGGAATTTCTCAACCTCATTGTAATAACCGGTGTGATCACCGAACGGACCTTCGTTGGCGTCTTCGCCAGGGTGAAGATGCCCTTCTAGGATATATTCGGCGCTGGCGGGCACCTGAAGATCGCTACCCAGACATTGCGCTACCTGTGTTTTCTCGCCCCGCAAGAGCCCTGCAAAAGCGTACTCCGATAACGTATCGGGGACTGGCGTTACTGCACCGAGGGTAGTCGCAGGATCTGCTCCTAAAGCAACGGCGACCGGATAGGGCTTGCCGGGATGGCGAAATTGCCATTCACGGTAATCGAGTGCGCCACCTCGATGCGCCAGCCAACGCATAATAAGTTTATTTTTGGCGATTTTCTGCATCCGGTAAATACCTAGATTCTGTCGCTCTTTGTCAGGCCCTCGAGTGATGACTAACGGCCAAGTGACGAGTGGTGCTGCATCCTCGGGCCAGCAGGTTTGGATTGGCAATCGGTCAAGATTCACTGCATCGCCTTCAAGTACGATTTCCTGACAGGGCGCACGACGCACAAGCTTGACCGGCATATTTAAAATTTGTTTGAAGTCATGGCGTTTTTCCCAGAGGTCGCGCCAGCCTTTGGGCGGTTCCGGCTCTTTCAAAAAAGCCAGTAATACGCCAATATCCCTCAGTCCCTGCAGGGTTTCCTGCCCCATACCCATAGCCACTCGCTCGGGCGTACCGAAAAGATTGCACAACACCGGCACGTCATATCCTGTGGGGTTTTCGAAAAGTAGGGCAGGGCCGCCAGCCCGCAGTGTACGATCACTGATTTCGGTCATTTCAAGGTAAGGGTCAACGGGTTGACGGACGCGAACTAACTCCCCACGCTGCTCGAGGAAGCCAATGAATTCACGGAGGTCAGCGTACTTCATGGGAGTCTCATTGATGCAGGTGGTAGCGGTTTATTTCCGCTTCATTGCGCCAAAGAATTCGTGGTTGTTCTTGTAGCCTTTAAGTTTTTCTACCATGAATTCTACGGCGGCGAGGTCTTCCATGTCATGCAACAGTTTCCTCAAAATCCATATTCGCTGCAATTCTACTTCATCGATCAACAATTCTTCACGGCGCGTACCAGAGCGACGGATATTAATGGCTGGATAGACGCGTTTTTCGGAAATTTTTCGGTCTAGATGCAACTCCATGTTACCCGTGCCTTTGAATTCCTCATAGATAACTTCGTCCATTTTGGAGCCAGTATCCACCAACGACGTCGCTATGATAGTTAGGCTGCCGCCGTGTTCGATATTACGCGCAGCACCAAAAAAGCGTTTTGGTTTTTCCAATGCATGGGCATCGACGCCGCCCGTTAGCACTTTTCCGGAAGAGGGAATGACGGTGTTGTAGGCGCGCGCCAAACGGGTGATTGAATCTAGCAGGATAACAACGTCACGCTTGTGTTCAACAAGGCGTTTGGCTTTTTCAATGACCATTTCGGCAACTTGGACATGGCGAGTGGGCGGTTCGTCAAACGTCGATGCGATAACTTCGCCGCGCACGGTTCGCTGCATTTCCGTCACTTCTTCTGGTCGTTCGTCAATTAGCAAGACAATAATGTAGCAGTCTGGATTGTTTCGAATGATAGATTGCGCGATGTGCTGCATCATAATAGTCTTGCCCGCTTTGGGCGGCGCTACGATGAGTCCTCGCTGCCCGCGACCAATCGGAGCTACTAAGTCAATAATGCGACCGGTGAGATCTTCGGTAGAACCATTGCCCGATTCCAACGTCAGCCGGTTGTCAGGAAATAAGGGAGTAAGATTTTCGAATAAAATTTTGTTTCGAACATTTTCCGGGGTGTCGTAGTTTATTTCGTCGACTTTGAGCATTGCGAAATAACGCTCGCCATCTTTGGGAGGGCGGATTTTTCCAGCTATCGCGTCTCCTGTGCGAAGATTAAAACGCCGAATTTGGCTGGGTGAGACATAAATATCGTCTGGACCTGCCAAATAAGATGAGCCTGCAGACCGCAGAAACCCAAAACCGTCAGGAAGAATTTCTAAAACACCATTACCGTAGATGTCTTCGCCGCTTTTTGCATGGCGCTTTAGCAACGAGAAAATAATATCCTGTTTACGCGATCTTGCGACATTGTCGAGACCAAGAGATTCCGCGAGCTGGATGAGTTCGCCAATGGGTTTAATTTTAAGTTCGGATAAATTCATAAGGAGACTTTTGAGGTTCGTCTGCAACATCGGATCGGTGTGAGCGCTTTTTCTAATGGTGTATATGATTGGAAGCCACCGCGTAGCGAATGGATCGTTATGAAAGTCAGCGGGGATTTTGTGGCCGAATTATAACAACGCTCAGGTAAATCACAAGCTCTTTTTTGGCGCCTTCAGAAACTACATATCGATCACTACATAAAACTGTCCACGAACTCGACTAATTGCGTTTTCGAGAGAGCGCCGACCTTGGTGGCTTCAATATTACCATTCTTAAATGCGAGCAACGTCGGTATGCCGCGCACATTATATTTAGCCGCAGTTTCAGGATTACTATCCACATCAATTTTGCAGACTTTAACCTTGCCGACATATTCTTGTGAGATCTCATCTAAAAGCGGTGCAATCATTTTGCATGGCCCGCACCATTCCGCCCAAAAGTCTAAGAGGGTGGGTATGTCCGATTGTAATATTTCATTATCAAAACTCGCATCTGTAACGTGAACAAGATGATCACTCATAGCATTATGTTCCTTTGGGATAGTTGGGCAATAGAAGACAGCGGGCATATATTAACATTAGCGCTCTCTGGTCACCAAATAAAATCACGCCTCGCTCGCGTCTATCCAGTCGCGTCTCGCGAATCGTTCAAGAACACTGTCTAAAAATCGGTAACCAAGAGGCGTCGCGCGTACTTGGCCACTTTGCATACTGAGTAGCCCTTTCGCTTCTAGATCATGTATTGATTGCAAGAAACGATCGTTGTGTATTCCTGTGCGCGGGGAGAAAGATGTAGCTGGGAATCCTTCTTTGAGTCGCAGCGCATTCATCATGAATTCCATCGGTCGCTCACCGAAGGGTATTTCTTTCGATCGCACCGCGCCGAGCGCGTGCTGAGACAAGTAATCGCCTGGCTGACGTGTCCTTTGCGATCGTACAATGGTTTGCCGATCCATGAGAGTTATCTTCCCATGCGCGCCTGCACCAATACCCAAATAGTCTCCAAACTCCCAGTAATTACGATTGTGTTTTGATTCACAGTTATTTTTTGCGAAGGCAGATACTTCATATTGACGGTAACCCCCGCTTTCAAGTTCGTCCATTCCAGTGAGGTTAATCGTTGCGAGTCGGTCCTCGGCGGGAAGTTCAGGCGGGTGTGAATGAAAGGCTGTATTGGCCTCGATGGTGAGTTGGTACCAAGAGATATGTTCAGCATCGGCAGCCATTGCGCACTGAAGATCGTACGACGACTCCTCGTTTGTTTGCTGCGGTAAGCCGTGCATGAGGTCGATGTTAATATGAGCGAAATTGGCGGCGCGTGCAGCGTTAATGGCATCGTGAGCTTGCCGACTATTGTGCACTCTGCCAAGCCGAGCCAGATGGTCACTATTGAAGCTTTGAATGCCTATCGACAGGCGATTGACACCTGCTTCACGGTAACTCTGAAAGCGGATTTGGTCGGCGCTGCCGGGGTTGGCCTCTAAGGTAATTTCAATACCGTCTTCAAAGCCTATTAATTCTTCTGCAGCGAGCAAAACAGCATTAATGGAATGTCCTGAAAACAGGCTCGGTGTACCCCCGCCAAAAAATATGGAGCTGATCTTGCGCTCCTGCACCCAGCCCAGGTCATTCTTAATGTCGGCAATTAACGCGTTTACATAGTTCTTTTCGGGAAGCGGGCCTGCGCTGGCATGAGAATTGAAGTCGCAGTAGGGACATTTTTTTTCGCACCACGGAATATGCACGTAGAGCGCCAGTGGGGGTAACTCTAACGGCCGTGCAGGTGGAGCCATTGCGTTCAATTACCACAGTGCGAGGGTAGGTCTCGAGCCTTTAACCCAGCGATTAGTTGCTTAAGCGCACGACCGCGGTGGCTAATTTGATTTTTCTCTACAGAGTTTAACTCCGATGCGCGGGCGTTTTTTCCCGCGACGATAAACAGCGGGTCATAGCCAAACCCTCCGTCACCGCGACAATCGGTTGCGATAACCCCTTCCCAACTTGCCTGACAAATAAGGGGTGTCGGGTCCTCCGCATGTCTGAGATAAACGATAACGGCTTGGTACCGTGCAGTGCGCTCGTGTTCAGGGACACCGGTAAGGCGTTCAAGTAAATAGCTGTTGTTGTCTTTGTCGCTCGCTTGTTGGTTTGCAAAGCGTGCGGAGAATATACCTGGTGCACCGCGCAGGCAGTCGACTTCAAGACCCGAGTCGTCTGCTATTGCGGGCCGCAAGGCGACGCGCGCTGCATGTCGCGCCTTGATGAGCGCATTCTCCACAAAGGTCAGCCCCGTTTCTTCGACCGATTCAATACCGAGGGACGACTGCGGTAAAACCGCAAAGCCAACGTCCGCTAATAGCTGCCGAAACTCGCGAATTTTCCCCGAGTTGTTGCTTGCTAGTACAACATCCATCGGTGAGTGTCGCCTATCGTTATTTGTCGACATACATAATCTTTTGAAACTTAAACGCGTAGGCAGGGGCAGCGCTGTCGGTTTTAACACGAATCTTGAAGGTTAAAAAGTCTTCATTGTCAAACTCAAACGGCGCGATGTAATAGACGGTCGAGCCCTCTTGTATTTCGGTAAAGTCCAATTTTTTTGTTTGCTGCATAATATTCGAAAACTCGCCATAAATAATGATCGGCAGACCGGTGCCTAGTTTTTTGACCGCGGCAATGTTTACAACGCCTCGATCTACACCTCGAATAATGCCGTTGGCGCTGGCGATCTCTGCCGGTATAACGGTGCTTGGAAACGCGCTATAAAATATCTTTAAATCGCCATGGGTTTTGAAGGCATCGCCCACAACGGAAGTTGTCAGCAAGGCCGTCAGTAGCAATAGGAGCACGTGGGTTAACCGAAGCTGCGTTGTCTTCATGTGCCTTTCTACTCCATGCGTGTTTCGACAGTCATCGACTGAGGTGATAGATGGCTGTTTCGGTAAATAAATTCGGCCACAGATCTTTAATGTAACAGTCTGGTAGCCCTTCCGCGATATGCTGCCGGTGCAGTATACGGATATTCCTTTGACGGCACAGCACTTCAAAATCGGCGCAGGTAAACAAGTGAATGTTAGGGGTGTCGTACCACTGGTAGGCGAGCTGCAGAGTTACAGGCATTTGACCCTTTAGGGTCAGGTATAGACGGGTACGCCAGTGCCCAAAATTTGGAAAGGTGACAATGCATTCTCGACCTATGCGAAGCATTTCGTCTAATACAAGGTGCGGATAGCGCATGACCTGCAGTGCTTGCATCATAATGACGCTGTCGAAGCTGTTGTCAGCAAAGTTACTCAATCCAGAATTGAGATCTTGTTCGATGACATTGATATCTTTTTCGATACATTTTTGTATCGACTTGGGGTCGATTTCAAGCCCATAACCGTGGATGTTTAGACTATTTCTAAGACTTTGAAGCAGCGTGCCATCACCACAAGCAAGGTCGAGTACTCGGCTTTCCGAGCTCACCCATAGATGAACAAATGATTCGTCTGTCGTCATCTGTTCGGTATCCTCAGTTGCGCTGCAACGCGCTTTAAATAGCCCCCAAGTGCTTGCTGATAGCGGGGGTTGGGCAATAAAAAAGCGTCATGCCCTTGATCGGAGTCAACTTCAACATAGGTGACATTTTTACCTGATGCGATCAGTGCATCGGTAATGTCTTTGGAGCATTGGGCTGGAAAGCGCCAATCACTGGTAAACGAAATCACTAAGAATTTACATTTAGCATGCTGAAACGCGCTAACAGGGTCGTGTTGGTAATCTCGGGAAAGGTCGAAGTAGTCCAGCATTTTGGTGATTAGAATATATGAATTGGCATCAAATTCGTTAGAAAATTTATCGCCTTGATAATTTAAGTAGCTTTCGATCTGAAATTCAACGGGATCGGTCTTTCCAACCAAAAAATCGCCGATACGTAATTCTCGGCCAAACTTGTCGGCCATGGCTGTATCTGACAAGTAGGTTACATGTCCAATCATGCGCGCGAGTGCAAGACCGCGTCGTGGGACTTTGTCCGTCTGTGCGTAGCGACCTTCGTGAAAATCTGGATCTGATTTGATCGCGCGACGGGCTATTTCATTAAACGCAATATTTTGCGCAGATAGCTTCATCGCGGACGCAATCACAATCGCATTAAGTAGTTTTTCGGGGTGCTCGATGGACCAGCGCATGACTTGCATTCCGCCGAGGCTACCACCCACTACGGCTGCCCAGCAGTCAATATGATAATGAGCCATCAACAGATGCTGTGACGCCATCCAGTCCCTCGCTCGCAAAGGCGGAAAATCGGGACCCCAGACTTTTTCGGTCTGCGGGTTTTGTGACAAAGGGCCGGTGCTCCCAAAGCAGCTACCAATATTGTTCGGACAAACCACGAAAAAATGCTCTGTGTCGATCGCCTTCCCGGGTCCAATATAATGATCCCACCAACCGGGCTTTTTGTCGTCTGTATGCCACCCAGCGGCATGATGGCTGCCACTGAGTGCGTGACAAATTAAAATAGCATTGGTGCGCTCGGCATTTAGCCTGCCGTAGGTTTCAACGCATAGGTCGTGCGCATCAAGCACAATACCACAGGCGAGTTTTAGTGGCGCTGTAATGGACACATGCTGTGTTTCAACTAGGCCAAGAGAGGATTCATTAGGTGAAGACATGACTAGCTTTGAAGCTTAACTATTACCATAATTGTGCAGTCTAAGAGCGTGTTCATCGCAACGCAACTGCGAGGGCATTTATTTTACAGGCAACGGAAAATAGATGATGGACGGACCCGTCATTCGGAGAGATCAATGCGTTATAAGAAATTAGGTAACAGTGCACAAGATGTTTCAATTATAGGGCTTGGGACGATGACATGGGGCGAGCAAAATAGTCGGCAAGAGGCTTTTCAGCAGATGGACTATGCGATGTCTAAAGGCGTCAATTTATTTGATGCGGCAGAGCTCTATCCCGTCCCGCCCAAGCCAGAAACCGCAGGTAACACCGAGACGTACATCGGCGACTGGATGGCCGATCGCGCGTGTCGCAATGCGGTAGTCTTGGCTACAAAGGTGGTGGGTCGTTCAGATGGACTGGGTGGGTCTGCGCACATTCGCGGCGGTTCGCGTCTGAATCGTGATCATATTCGCCGAGCGATTGACGGTTCTTTAAGCCGTTTGCGCACTGACACGATCGACCTCTATCAGGTGCATTGGCCCGAACGGGTGACTAATTTTTTCGGACAGCGAGGTTATCGACACGCTCCCGATGATGATGCCATTGAGATAGGCGAAACATTGACCGCCCTTGGCGAATTAGTCGACGAAGGGATTGTTAAGCACATCGGTATTTCCAACGAAACGTGTTGGGGCCTGATGGAATACTTGCGTTTATCGGAGCAGCGAGGCTTGCCGCGGGTAGTCAGTATACAGAACCCTTACAGTTTACTGGCTCGGCAATATGAGGTCGGACTGGCAGAAATGGGAATTCGTGAGTCAGTCGGATTATTGGCATACTCGCCATTGGCGTTTGGCGTTTTGAGCGGTAAATACCGAAATGGTCAATTGCCCGACGGGTCAAGACTTGCGATGTTCAAACGGTTTTCACGCTATACCGGACCCTTGTCACAGGCGGCGACTGAGGCTTATGCACAAGTAGCCCGCCGCTATGACCTCACATTGACGCAAATCTCGTTGGCCTTTGTGTGTCGCCAGGACTTTGTAACCAGCTGTTTAATCGGCGCTACAACGCAGGAACAATTGACCGAAAATATTGCCAGCTGCGAGGTTGAGCTGTCAGCAGATCTTCTTCAAGAACTAGAAGAAGTGTCCCACGCGCACCCTGACCCGGCAGCCTGAGTTCGGCATATTTTCGAGCGTCATCTTTCAGAAAAGAAGATGTTGCAGGAAATTCTCAGCCATCGGTAAAATTCGGTCGCGCAGTATCATCAGTCCGATCAGCGCGATCATGGACGATATATCGATAATACCAATCGGTGGAATTATGCGTCTAAAGGGTTGTAAATAGGGTTCGGTAATCTGGCCAACGAGGACGATATGAGGGTGTTTCAAAGCGTCCAACCAACTGGCCAAAGCCACGATGATAATGCCCCAAAAATAAATTTCTATTAACCCCGCTATCACCTCAAAAATGGCCACAATGAAGTAGGTGGGGAGTTCATATAAACCGAGTCTGCCCTGCAAAACCAAAATCCATGCAAAGAGCCACTTGATCAAGATAGCCGCCATTAAGGCGGCAGTGTTTAATGTGCCCAGCGTCGGAAAAATACGATGTAGAGGCTCTACTACTGATCCCGTAAGCTTAAATATGGTCTGTGATAGTGGGTTAAAAAAGTCCGCTTGCACCCATTGCAACAACAATCGTAGTAAAAACAGCAGACTCAGTAGATGCAGTCCTAATTTGATTACTTCCATGGGTCTGTCATCCACTGTCGTAACTGAAGCACGCCGTGTACATAAATTGGCGTATTATTTGGCAAAATCATCAGCCATTTCTTGTGCACGGTCAACGGCTCCATTCATTGCGCATCGAAAAAGATCTTCGAGACCGCCGTTGTCGAATATTTGCAGGGCTCGCTCGGTGGTTCCGCCTGCTGAGGTAACTTGACGGCGCAATTCAGCACAATCTACCTCTGCCGTCGCAGCCATTTTAGTAGCGCCGCGCGCCGTTTGTAAAACCAAATCGTAGGCGGCATCTTCAGATAGACCCAACTCTTGTGCAATGCGCTGCATAATTTCAAAGATTAAGAAAAAATACGCAGGTGCACTCCCCGATACCGCAGTAACCGCGTCGATCTGTGTTTCGCTCGATAGCCAACTGACAACACCCACTGCTTTAAAAAGTTGATCGACGGACTTTCTCTGGTTCGTTGTTACCTGTGGGTTGGCAAAGAGGCCAGTTGCTCCTGCAAGGACCAAACTGGGGGTGTTGGGCATGGCCCTAATGATTGCAGTTTGTTCACCTAACCAGCGTTGTAGAGCACGGACTGGAACACCCGCGGCGATAGAGATAACAGCACAGTTCGTTTTTAGCGACGGTGCAATACCTTTTGCTACGCTCTCAAGAATTTGTGGTTTGACCGCAAGAACGACAATGTCTGCGCCCTCGACAAGGGCATGGTTATCATTGATAGCCAAAATCTGGTGGCGTTCACGCATTTTTTTTCGCGTTGCCTCTCCGGGATCACTGGTGCGAATGAGGGCTCGGGGGTAGTCTTTGGCAATGAGGCCGCCGACGAGGCAAGAGGCCATATTTCCTCCACCGACGAAGGCTATTGATTGGTTATGTTCCGACACTATGATTTCCAGATTTCTTAACCATTGTTCGACACGCGCTGTCCAAATATATCGGTGCCTACTCGTAATATAGTTGCGCCCTCTAAAATGGCAGCCTCAAGATCGGCCGACATCCCCATGGAGAGAGTATCGAGTTTTTGAGAATTGTCCAGCCCGCGGTTGATCGTTGCCTGCAGAGTGCGCACGCGTTCAAAGGCGTTTCGTTGCACCGTCTCGTCAGGGCTTGGCGCTGGGATCGCCATCAGGCCCCTAAGGCGAATTTGTGGCAGGTCGATGATTTCGTTCACCGCAGACTCCACAGCGTCACACTGCATACCCGCTTTGCTGGCTTCGGAGTCAAGATTGACTTGCAGACAAATATTTAATGGAGCGAAGTGCGGGTTTCGATGTTGACTGAGACGTTGCGCAATCTTGACACGATCGACGCTGTGCACCCAGGAAAAGTGATTGGCTACCAGGCGCGTTTTGTTGGATTGCAGAGCTCCGATAAAGTGCCATATGGCCGGCGTTTGCTCTAGCGCCGCGATTTTTTCCAGGCCTTCTTGCAGGTAGTTTTCTCCGAAGGTATGAATCTCAGCGGCCAGAGCCTGTTGTATTTCTGATGAGTCGCGGGTTTTACTCACTGCGAGTAACAAGATTTCGTTTACGTTTCTATCAGCACGTGCGGCCGCGGCTTGGATACGCTTACGTAAGTGAGCGATGCGTGTTGCTGTGGAAGTCATAAAGTTTTCGTGTCCGGTAACATCAGTGCAGCCAACTGTTGGCGTTGTTGAGTTCACGCAAAGCGATCCAAGGCTAACGCTTAGCCTCTAAAGTGAACTCTCTAACACAGGGTCAAGGCCCAGTGCTGGGTTGTCGAGCCAACTCTGAAGAATCAGGGCAGCGGCAATATGGTCGACCTTTTTAGTCGTGCGGTGATCGCTGTTATGGCTTGCCATTTTTGCTTCTCGACTGGTCAGCCTTTCATCTACCATTCTGGCGTGAATACCAAAACGTCCCTGAAGTTTACGCGCAAATCGTCGAGCGCTATTGCTAAGTATACTTTCCGAATCATCCATATTGAGCGGCAGCCCAACGATAATTAAATCAGGTTGCCACTGTTGCATGAGCACGCCCACTTGGTCCCAGTTAGGCGTGCCGTTCTTGGCGCGGATGATCGTGAGGCCTGCGGCAGTGCCCGTCAAGGTCTGTCCTGTTGCCACACCGATGTGCGTTTTTCCGAAATCAAACCCTAAAACGCTAGAATATGTTTCATGTTTAGGCATGACCAGAGTCAAGTGACAAGCGGTTTAGGTCAATCCCGATCGACGAGGCGGCTGCATGCGCACGATTTTCGCAATCCGTATTGAACATGATTGCGGAGTCTGCCGGGATTGTAAGCCAACTATTTTGTGCCAATTCGGTTTCTAGTTGACCTGCCCCCCAGCTGGAGTACCCCAGTGTTATTAACGGGTTTTTGGGCCCATTCCCGACGGCTATGTCAGTCAGAATGTCTTTCGATGCAGTTAGGCTGACATGATCCGAAATCGCGACTGTCGATTCCCACGTCTGCGAGCAATTTTCATGCAATATAAACCCACGGTCTTTCTGCAGAGGACCACCCGAGAAAATCGGTGAATCGCCGTTATCATCGCTATATTGCAATTGTAATTGATCAAATATTGCTTTCGCTGGAATATCCATAGGATCGTTGATAATTAACCCCATCGCCCCATCTTCGCTGTGCTCGCATATATACACCACGGACTGGGCAAAGTTTGGATCATTGAGGCCTGGCATCGCCAGCAGGAAATGGTTCTTGAGGTTGGTCGCGGAATCGGTTTTTAGCTGCATAACTCTAATATGCAACTTTTGCTGACGAAACTCAAGGCCTCTGAGTCGTGTTTTTCAACTTTTTCGGTTTTTAAATCTGCCGTATGCGGACACCGCTTTTACGGGGCTTAGGCGCGGTGAGCATGGATGGCGGCCATCAATTGATCACCGATATTTGAGCCTATTTCCCGGTCTATTTCTCGAACGCAGGTAGGGCTCGTAACATTGATCTCTGTCAGAAACTCGCCGATCACGTCGAGCCCGACGAACAGGAGGCCACGTGCCACCAGTGTTGGAGCAATTTGGGCGGCGATCCAGTGATCGTGAGTACTAAGGGGTTGCACCACACCCCGACCACCGACCGCAAGATTACCGCGAAAGTCATTTCCGCTAGGAATGCGCGCGAGGCAGTGCGAAATAACGTTACCGCCGACGACTAAAATACGCTTGTCGCCGTGGACGATCTCGGGTATGAAGCGCTGCGCCATAATGGTCTGTTGGCCTAATTGGGTGAGCGTTTCTAAAATAACATTGAGATTTTGATCCCCTTTTTTGACACGGAATATCGACGTACCGCCCATTCCGTCGAGTGGTTTGTAAATGACGTCTTCGTGGACGGATAAAAAGGCCGCTAAACGCGTTTGGTCGCGGCTAACCAGCAATGGTGGCGTGCATTGAGGGAATTCAGTAGCAAAAATCTTTTCATTGCAATCGCGGAGGCTTTGCGGCCGGTTGACGACATGACAGCCACGTTTTTCAGCCGCTTCTAAAATGTAGGTAGCGTAGATATATTCGCGGTCAAACGGGGGGTCTTTGCGCATTAAAATAACATCTAACGCGCAAAGATCCATAACGTGGCAGTCCCCGAGGGTGAACCAATGGTCAGGGTTAGCAAATACTTCGAGCGCATACATTTCAGCGCGCGGTTGCGCAGACTCCAAAAACAACTGCTGGGGCTGCATATAAAAGAGTTTATAGCCTGCGCGTTGCGCGGCCAGTAGCAGGGCTAGCGTGGTGTCTTTGCGATAATTGATGTTTTCTATAGGGTCCATCACGACGCCCAATAATTTTCTAGCCATGTTGTAGGAGTGCCTTAAAATAGGAAACGTGTGTCGCGCCATAAGTGTAACCCAGTCGTCTTTTAAAAACCGTTTTTTGGATGACTACCCACAGCCCCCTGATTGACGCTATCATGCGTCTATCGTGCGACTTCGTCCTGACATTTAGCTTCTGGCCGTTGCGTAAAAACATTAATCATTATCTTGAGGGAATCTAATGCGTGGACTGATGATGGACATGCCATTGACGATAACGTCGATTATGCAGCATGCGGACCAAAACCACAGTCAAGGTGAGATCGTATCCGTTACGGCGGACAACCCCGACCATCGATACACATATGCAGATGCATTTAGGCGCGTCCGTCAGTTGGCGAACGCTTTGGCAAAAAAGGGCTTGCGGCCGGGCGATCGGATTGCGACTCTGGCGTGGAATGATTATCGGCACTTTGAGTTATATTACGCGGTATCCTGCGCCGGGCAGGTGTGTCACACAGTAAATCCGCGGTTGTTTCCTGAGCAAATCGAGTACATTCTGAATCATGCCGAAGATCGCTGGGTATTCGTTGACCCTATGTTTGTCCCGCTGTTAGAAAAATTACAAGACCGCCTTCCCGCGGTTGAAGGCTTTGTTGTGTTGACCACGGGTGCGTTGATGCCTGAGACAAGCCTGCGTAATGCGTGGGCGTATGAGACGTTCATTGAGGACCAACCGCAAACGTTCGACTGGCCAACTTTGGACGAGAACGATGCCTGTTCCCTGTGCTACACATCGGGCACCACGGGACATCCGAAAGGCGTTCTTTATAGCCACCGCAGCACTGTTTTACACACTTTGGTGAGTGCATTGCCTGACGTTATGGGTCTTTCATCTGCGAGTGTGATCATGCCCATTGTACCCATGTTCCATGTGAATGCTTGGGGGACTGCTTACAGCGCACCTATGGTTGGCGCAAAGCTCGTTTTTCCGGGACCTCAAATGGCCGATGGTGAAACGTTGACGCGCTTGATTAATGCAGAGCGGGTTGGTTATTCATTAGGTGTCCCAACGGTCTGGTTGGCGCTGGTTAACTATCTCGATCACACGGGTAAAACGGTAGCGTCTTTGAAAACCGTCGTGGTTGGGGGAGCGGCCTGTCCTCTGTCGCTCATGCAGGCGATGGAGCGTCATGGAGTCTGGATGAATGTGGGGTGGGGTATGACCGAGATGAGTCCCCTGGGATCCCTAAACTACCGCGCACCTGCGCAATATGACTGGGAACAGCATCGAATTGATGACATGCGCGTTAGAGCTGGGCGAAATGTATTTGGGGTGGACATAAAAATTGTTGATGACAGCGGGGCTGCGTTGCCCCGCGATGGCCGCAGCGCTGGACTTCTGAAAGTTCGCGGGCCTTGGATCTGCAGTGGCTATTATCGACGGGATGATGACAGTTCCGTGGATCGCGAGGGCTGGTTTGATACCGGCGATATGGCGACTATCGCGCCCGACGGATGCTTGACGATTACTGATCGGGTAAAAGATGTGATCAAATCGGGCGGCGAATGGATTAGTTCGATCGACATTGAAAATGCGGCAATGGCGCACCCAGGTGTCAAAGAGGCCGCGGTCATTGGTATGTCCCATGATAAATGGACCGAGCGTCCGCTGCTGTTGGTGGTGCCGAATACGGACGTTGTCGTGCAAGAACAGGATGTACTAAATTTTTTGAAGGACAAAATTGCACGTTGGTGGATGCCCGATGCCTGCGTTTTTGTGGATACTCTGCCGCACACTGCGACTGGAAAAATTAGTAAAAAAGACCTGCGAGCGCTCTTTAAAGATTATCAGTGGCCCTAAATGATGTCACTTTTCGTCGGCGGTTACGGTTTTATTCGAGTCCATGTTAAAAATTGCTAAAATAGGTTCTAACACAAAGGTAGATTGACCCATGAAAGACTATGTGATCGCGCCGTCAATTTTAGCGGCTGATTTTGCGCAATTAGGCGCTGAGGTTGATAAGGTGCTCGCCAGTGGCGCGGACGTAGTTCACTTTGACGTTATGGACCAGCATTACGTACCCAATTTAACGATGGGACCGATGGTCTGTAGCGCACTTCGCAAACATGGCGTGACCGCGCCCATTGACGTGCATCTTATGGTCAAGCCGGTCGATGATCTTATCCGACATTTCGCGGATGCGGGCGCCAGTTACATCACCTTTCATCCCGAGGCCTCGTTGCACGTCGATCGATCATTACAATTAATTAGCGATCTCGGTTGTAAAGCGGGCTTGGTGTTAAATCCGGCAACAGGCCTTGATTCTGTGCGATGGGTCATTGACCGACTCGATATTCTTTTGATTATGTCAGTTAACCCGGGTTTTGGTGGGCAGGCGTTTATTCCACAAACTCTCGATAAATTGCGCGAGGCGAGGAATCTAATTGCCGACAGTGGCCAAGCTATTCGGCTTGAGGTGGACGGTGGCGTCGGCGTTGATAACATCGCTGACATTGCGCGCGCGGGTGCCGATATGTTTGTCGCTGGATCGGCTATTTTTGGGCAACCTAATTATGCGACCGTGATTAGCCAGATGCGTGATCAACTCGCAAGGGTAGGGGACGAGCTTGATTCGACGCAGGGTATCCAATAAGAGGCTCGCCCGTTTTAAGCACCATTAGCAACGAGCTATTGACCACCGTAAAGGAAAAAATATTGCGTTATCAAAGCCCCTATCAGCTATGTTTAGTTCGCCAGTTGTGGCGTTGGCGTTATTAAACGAGCAGAGCAACTAGCAGGGCGATTAGGCCTTCCGACGCAACTAGGGACAAATTATGAATGCCGCACAATTTGCGCAGTATGCGCAGCAGGATTACAACCGAATTCCGATCACTCGAGACGTCATTGCTGACCTCGAGACGCCCTTAAGCATCTATTTAAAATTGGCACATTGCGCTAACTCGTATTTGTTTGAGTCAGTGCATGGGGGTGAAAAATGGGGTCGTTATTCATTGATTGGCTTAAAGTCGACAACGGTCTTAAAGGTCTTTGGAAAGCAACTTGAGATTAGTCGCGAGGGTAAGCGAGTTAGACACTGCGAAACCAGCGATCCACTTGCCGATGTGGAAGCCTTTAGACAATCGTTTAGGGTGCCAGACTTGCCAAATTTACCGCGCTTTGGTGGCGGTATGGTGGGTTATTTCGGTTATGATACGGTGCGTTTTGTCGAGCCTAAACTGGTCGACGGCGCACCGGTCGACAAACTTGGAACACCTGATATTTTGTTAATGGTCTCCGAGGAAGTCGCAATTTTTGATAATCTTTCAGGCAAGATCACGCTCATTGTGCATGCAGACCCTGCGGTAGAGTTAGCACTTTCTAAAGCGCAGTCCCGCCTTGATGTTTTACAAGCGCGGCTCAAAGCCGCGCCACCGCAGTTGGCAGATTTGAATCTTGAGCCAACTGACAGCGATGATTTTGTATCCAGCTTTGGCCGCGCGGATTACTTGCTTGCGGTCGATCGAGTTAAAGACTATGTTTTGGCGGGTGATGTGATGCAAGTCGTGCCCTCGCAGCGACTGTCAGCTTCGTTCACGGCACCGCCGATTAATTTATATCGCGCTTTACGACTCTTTAACCCCTCGCCTTATATGTATTACCTCGACCTCGACGGGTTTCATATTGTAGGTTCCTCGCCTGAGGTGTTAGCGCGTTTGGAGGACGGCTTGGTGACGGTCCGGCCCATAGCGGGTACGCGCCGCCGTGGTTTGACGGAGTCCGAAGACGCGGCTTTAGAAGCGGAGATGTTAGCCGACCCCAAAGAGATCGCTGAGCATCTTATGTTGATCGATCTCGGACGGAATGATGTGGGACGAATTAGCAAATCTGGCAGCGTAAAAGTGACCGAAAAAATGGTTGTAGAACGCTATTCTCACGTCATGCACATCACGTCTAACGTGGTCGGGCAGACGCGTTCAGGGACTAGTCCGATAGATGTTTTACGTGCAACGTTGCCTGCGGGTACCTTGAGTGGAGCTCCCAAAATTCGCGCGATGCAGATTATTGATGAGCTCGAGCCGGTAAAGCGGAATATCTACGGCGGTGCTGTCGGCTATATCGGTTGGAATGGCAATATGGATACCGCCATAGCGATACGGACGGCCGTGATTAAGGATGGTCTTCTGCATGTTCAAGCGGGAGGTGGAGTTGTCGCCGATTCCGATCCGGCGTTGGAATGGGACGAGACGATGAATAAAGCGCGCGCGATTATCAAGGCTGCGGGCATGGCCGGAGGGAGCCGATCACAATGATTCTGATGCTCGATAATTACGACTCATTCACTTATAACATTGTGCAGTATTTAGCGGAATTAGGAGCCGATGTGCGGGTGTATCGTAACGACGAGCTGAGTCTGCCCGAGATTGAGGCGTTGGCGCCCGAGCGTATTGTAATATCACCGGGGCCGTGCACGCCGAATGAAGCGGGTATCTCTATGGCAGTCATCAATCATTTCGCGGCTCGGATTCCGATACTCGGTATTTGTCTGGGTCATCAGAGTATCGCTCAGGCACTCGGTGGTGAAGTGGTGCGAGCAAAACGTGTCATGCACGGGAAGACATCGCCTATTTATCACGCAGGCCAGGGTGTGTTTCATACGTTAGAAAACCCGTTTACCGCGACGCGTTATCATTCTTTAATTGTCGCTCGCAACAGTTTACCGGAGGCCTTGGAAGTGACAGCGTGGACGCAAACTCCGAACGGTGAGATCGAAGAAATTATGGCGCTTAGGCATCGGCACTACCCTCTTCAGGGTGTCCAGTTTCATCCTGAGTCAATACTCACCGAATATGGTCATACGCTGTTAAAAAACTTTTTAGAGGATACCTAATGGATATTAAAACTGCATTAGCCCTCATAGTTGCTGGAAAAGACCTAGAGATAGAGGAAATGCGAGGGGCAATGCGGCAGATTATGACCGGTGAAGCGGATGATGCGCAGATTGGTGGTTTTTTAACTGGATTGCGCGTTAAGGGTGAAACCGTAGCCGAGATTACAGGCGCCGTCGAGGTGATGCGGGAGTTAGTCACGCCGGTGTTCGTCGACAATGATGATATTGTCGATATCGTGGGCACGGGGGGCACCGGTATGAACGTATTTAATGTGTCGACTGCTGCGAGTTTTGTGGTGGCCGCTGCGGGTGGGAGCGTCGCCAAGCATGGAAATCGGTCTTTTAGTAGCAAAAGCGGTGCGGCAGACTTGCTTCAGGCCGCTGGGGTCATCATCGATTTATCGCCAAGCCAAGTAGCGCAGTGTATTACCGAGCTTGGCATTGGCTTTATGTTTGCTCCTGCGCACCACAGTGCGATGAAATATTCGGTGACACCGCGTAAGTCACTCGGCTTTAGAACACTATTTAATATCCTTGGCCCCATGACGAATCCTGCGGGTGCAAAGCGACAGTTGGTGGGCGTTTATTCTAAGGCGTTGTGTTCGCCGATGGCTCAAGTACTGGGGCGTTTGGGGGCAAAACATGTCATGGTGGTGCATTCGGACGACGGCCTTGATGAGATAAGTGTTGCTGCACCGACGCATGTCGCTGAGTTTAAACAGGGGATCTTGCGAGAATACTCACTGCAACCACAAGATTTTGGTTTCAGTTCCACGGATCTAAGTGGATTGAGAATCGACAGCGCTGAGCAGTCTTTAGACCTCATAGTCGATGCGTTTGGCAAGCGCAAAGGTAAATATGCAGCGTTAGCTAGCGACATGATTGCGTATAATGCTGGCGCGGCACTGTATGTTGCAGGTGTTTCAAGCCAAATCGTAGAGGGCGTTGCACTGGCGCAGGACATCATTTCAAGCGGTCTTGCAGGAGTCAAAATGAACGACCTTGCAACGTTTACACACTGTCAGAGCGGATGAGGCTCAATGAATTTTGTTGTATTTTGATACGCTAAGTCGATTAATGAGAGCACGTTTCCATGGGTAACCCACCGACAATTTTGGGCAAGATACTCGATCGCAAAATCGTCGAGATTGAAAGCCGCCAACATCATCTATCGCTTGGTAGTTTGCGAGAAAAGAGTGCGTCTATGGGTCCCGCGCGGGGTTTCTCCAAGCGACTTCGAGAACGGGTTGCGTTGGGAGAGGCGGCTGTAATTGCTGAAATTAAGCGCGCGTCTCCCAGTCGAGGTGTGATTCGTGAGGATTTTGATCCAGTCTCTATCGCTATTAGTTACGCACGTGCAGGCGCTGCGTGTTTATCGGTGTTGACGGACGTGGATTTCTTTCAAGGGAGCGACGCTCATTTGACCGCGGTGCGTGCGCAGACCGATTTGCCCGTGTTGCGTAAAGATTTCGTAATTGATTCTTATCAACTCTACGAATCGCGCGTGATGGGCGCCGATTGTGTTTTATTAATTGTATCGGCTTTGCAGCCTAAGCGGCTTGCAGAGCTTTATCACTTAGCTCGCAGTTTGCAAATGGATGTGTTGATTGAAGTGCATGATGAAACCGAATTGGCGTTGGCTTTAGGTTTTGATGACGCCATCGTCGGGATTAATAACCGTAACTTACATACGTTTGAAACGTCGCTCGAAACGACGTACCGTTTGTTGGATCACATACCGCCGCAGAGCTTAGTAGTGACTGAGAGCGGAATTCGTACGCGTGGTGACATTGCGGCGATGCGAGCGCGTAATGTCCACACATTTTTGATTGGTGAGGCATTTATGCGAAGTCCCGATCCGGGCGCTGAGTTGGCTGAGTTGGTTTCAGGTTGATTGACCTGAAGCCATTTTTAGTGTGGCGTCAAAAATAACCATGGTCTTCCCCATGCTGGACATTTGGCTATTTTTTTCGAGCTGCTTTAACACTCGCCCGACCATTTACCTCGAGCACCCGACTATAAGACCAATCTCTTGTCGCGTTATTTTTATTTGAATACCTTTTGGGTGCGTCATTGCGCTGGGTTGGTGGCAGAGGTCTAGGAGTGCCTGTCGAACACGCCCCGAGACATCGAGAAAGGTGAGATTACGGAGCTTGCGCGTGGTGTCTCTGAGACGTCTGGTGATTTGTCTATTAAGGGCGAGCAAAAAGTTGGGATGTTGAATACTTAATTGGCTAAATTTTTCGTAAGCGATTTCGGCAACGTCGCAGGCGGTCTTTGCACGCACCCATGTGCTGCAGGGCCTTTGTTCGAAAAGACCTAATGCACCGATAAAATCGCCGGGATTGAGATATTCGAGCATTAATTCTCGGTCTTCACCTTCATCCTCTAGAACCATGGTTGCGGACCGATCGATGATATAACGCAACGCGTTATCGACATGCCCCACGTATAAAATAGTCGTTTTGGCTGGATAATGCCGACGATGGCAATGCGATAAGAAAATATCTAAATTCTCAAGGTGCGGGGTTAGAGGTATAAGCGCCAAGTCAGCTCTCCCTATTAAATGATGCGCCGCAGTCATTCGCCGCGCGAGTTTAACTGGTGCCTTGCTTAGTTAATATTAGTCAAGGTTTACATAACCGTCGGTTTTTTTGCACTTTTTTCTTTGAAGTATCTCGTTTTTTCGACTTTTTAATCCGCTAATGAGTCGCGTAGGTTCGCGAACTTACTGCCTAGATCCAACGTTGAATCGACCGCTCGAGGCGTAATAACAAAGAAGGTAACGGCGGCGCCTTTTGGCGTTCTCGCGCCGAACATGCCAGTCATATGGGGCAAGTGGTCTTGCCATATGAATGCTCGTTGGTGGCTTACACGGCGCGCAGAACAAAAGGAACGGGGTCGCAGCTGCATGGATTTTCAGATAAAAAAAAGGAGCCTGAGGGAGGCTCCTAAAAATTCCTAATTTGATTGCTAGGAAGGGGTTCGGTTAAGGCCGCCGATTTTGCAAGCCATAACCCTTCTTCAATATATGCGGCGGACCGCCATGAATCCAATGCATTATTTGCATTTGTTGTATGTCCTGAGGTAATCAGACCGTCCTGTCGAAACCGTGCATAACACATAAACATATCTAACTTTTTGCACGCGCGTTTAAATCGCCAAAACGAGGACGATCGGGTCTTTTTGAACGTTTAGCAACACGAGTACAGCAGTATTTTTGTAATACTGTGTCCTAGCCATGTGCCGATCTGCTTTTCCTTTGCGACGTCGTGAATTTATTAATTGCCGCTAAAAAGCCATCACGGTGCTCGCCACGATCTGCTCTCCGACGACCGTATTATCGACGTTGAACGTATGTCTATCTCCGCCAGGCGCTTGACTTAAATATAAGCAAAACACATTATCCCTTTTAAGTTTATAATTTTATGGCATGACTTGTTGGGGTAAAAAATGAATTTGCAAAAACTATCAAGACTGGATCTAAATCTGCTCGTTGCATTGCAAGCACTCTTAGAAGAAAAAAGCGTAACTCGAGCGGCCCAACGCCTGTACATCACACAACCTGCGATGAGCCGCGTTTTACAGCGCCTTCGCCAGCAGTTAGATGACCCATTATTTACTCGCTCGGGAAATGAGTTGGTGCCAACGCCAAAAGCGAGCGATCTCAAGGCACGTCTTCCTAGGTTACTAGAAAATATTTTAGACATGGTCAGTAGTGGTGAGTTTGACCCTGCGGCATTCGTTGGAGAGGTCGTGATTGCAGTCCCTGAATTCTTTGCCATTTCGCTTGTCTCTAAATTGACTAAATTACTTAGTGAAACGGCGCCAGGGGTGGTGCTGTCGATTTCGAGCGATACTGATTCAGTCGAAGGGGAACTTGCCGCTGGCGTGCTCGACTTTGCAATTGATATTGATAAACCGTTGATCGACGATATTCAAGCGACGCATTTGACCAACTATCGGCCCTCTATCTGGATGCGCTCTGGTCACCCGTTGGCAAGTAAAGAAAACTTAACTCTGGATGAGATACTAGACTACCCATATGTTCAGTATTATTTATTGATTGCCAAGCGCGTTAGTGCTCGCACTGATGCACGATTTGACAAAACGTTGCGACGACTGGGTCTTAAGCGCAAGAAGGCGCTGGTTACCAAACAATTTATGACAGCGATGGAGACCATCAGCGACACCGACTGTCTCATGGTTGCGGCGCGTTATGGGCATACTCTCGAAGCGGATATGTATCCAATAGTTCGAAAGAGTTTCCCGGCGGAGTTGCCCCACCAAGAAACCATTACCTTGGTCCTATTGCAACACACGCGGACGCTGGAATCTCCCATACACCAATGGATCCGTTTGGCCATCCAAAAGATTGTTGAGGAGCAGAACCAGTCGCGCTGAGTTGTTGCTGGGTGCTCTGATTGGGCGCACTCATCCTCTCGTTAGCTCGATTAAACGGTCCTCGTATGGGTTGCGTGTGCTCGATATGCTCGGGCTTTAATCGCGGTCCGGTTGAGATCCTTGTTCACGTTGAATCGCCCGCCATGCTATGTCGGTTCGATAGAAGAGGTCTTCACAGACAATCTTTTTGCATACTTCATATGCGTTCTTTTGCGCCTCGGTAACGTTGTCGCCCATTGCAGTAGCGCAAAGAACGCGTCCTCCGCTGATTACGGTGCGGCCATTCTCAAGAGCGCTCCCGGCATGAAACACCTTGCCATCGGCGATGATAGCGTTCGCGGTAGCCAATCCCTTAATAGGACTTTTCGAGGTGCAACGATCGGGATAACCCCGTGACGCCAATACAATACCGACCGCGGGTCTCGGGTCCCAAGCGGTTGATCCTTCGTGGAGTCGTCCCTGCAGCGCCAACAAGCAAAGTGCGACGAGATCAGAGCGCAATCGCATCATAATCGGCTGCGTTTCCGGATCGCCAAAGCGACAATTGTATTCAATCACTTTTGGCGATCCATCCGCTGTAATCATGAGGCCCGCATACAAAAACCCTGTATACGCATTCCCCTCGTCCGACATGCCTTTGACTGTCGGCAGAATCACATCATCCATGATCCGTTTGTGGATGCAGGGTGTGACTACAGGAGCGGGCGAATAGGCACCCATACCACCTGTGTTCGGCCCTGTATCACCATTGCCTACACGCTTATGATCCTGACTAGTGGCCATCGGTAAAACATTCGTACCATCGACCATGACGATAAAACTGGCTTCTTCTCCTTCGAGAAATTCTTCAACCACCACGCGGTGGCCGGCTTCGCCAAATTTATTACTCGCTAACATATCTTTGATCGCGTTTTCAGCCTGAGTGATATTTGTGGCGACGATAACGCCCTTACCGGCAGCCAAACCATCCGCTTTAATCACAATAGGGGCGCCCTTTTTTTGCACATAGGCTAGCGCAGGCTCAACGCGGTCAAAGCATTGATAGTCACCCGTGGGTATTTTATGTCGAGCTAAAAAGTCTTTCGTAAACGCCTTCGAAGCCTCTAATTGCGCAGCGCCCTGACTGGGCCCAAAAATGGGTAATTCGCGGCGAGTAAAAAAATCGACAATACCATCGACCAACGGTTGCTCGGGGCCGACGATCGTCAGCGAAATAGATTGCGCTTCGGCAAAACTGGCCAGCCCTTCGAAGTCATTTATGTTAAGTTCGACGTTTTCGATCCCCGGTTCCTGTGCCGTCCCTGCGTTGCCGGGAGCAACGAACACACCTTTCACTCCAGCACTGTTTAGCGCTTTCCAGGCTAGTGCATGCTCGCGACCGCCAGAGCCTATCACTAAAATATTCATGAGGTTTTAGTCCTTGCTAACTCTTTTCAATTATAACAGAGTAAGGAAGCGCACTTCCCAAAAAAGTCATCGAGGTGAGCCGAGAGTGGAGCCGCTTGCGTATGCTTTCGAAGGAGCATCAGGCGCACCAGCGCCACCATGTGTCTGCTGGGTGAATCACCCTTGTTATGTGGGTGTAATATGGCTAGCAAAACAGAGGATAACCAGTATGTCACAAGCATCGAAAAGCCCCGTAATCATGTGGTTCCGTCAAGATCTTAGGCTTCGTGATAATCCGGCCTTACATGGTGCGTGCGCGCGCGGGTGGGTTCTGCCGATTTATATTTTAGATGATGTTAACGCGGGTGAGCATCAAATGGGCGCCGCTAGTCGTGGGTGGTTACACCATGCCCTGGCAAGTCTCAACGAGTCGTTGGCTCACCGCTTGCGGTTTTACTGTGGCGACGCAACGGTTTTGTTGCCTAAAATCGCAGAACATCACGGGGCGTCTGCGGTCTACTGGAACCGTTGTTATGAGCCGTGGCGTATTGCCCGTGATGGTGCACTTAAGATCCTACTTCGGGCCTCTGGCATTGACGTAGATACTCACAACGGCAGTTTACTGTGGGAGCCTTGGCAGGTACTAAAAAAAGACCGAACGCCTTATCGCGTCTTTACGCCCTATTATCGACGTGGGTGTTTGGAAGCCGACGGGCCGCGCGAACCCTTACCTGCGCCAGCTATCGGTGATGTCCCTCCGCCCGACCCAGATGGACAGGAGTGCACACTCGAGGGGCTTCAATTATTGCCGACTCTCAACTGGGCAGCGTCGTTATACAATCGTTGGGAGATCAGTGAGGATGCCGCGCAAGAACGTCTCGAAGATTTTGTAGCGAACGGTCTGCAGGATTATCGTGAGGGACGTAATTACCCAGATAGACCGAATGTCTCCCGGTTGTCGCCTTATTTCCATTTCGGCCAATTATCGCCTAATGCTGCTTGGCATAAAGCCAACAAAGCCGCTGCCTATGTGGGCGATCATGCCAGCCTCGACACCTTCTTGAGCGAGCTAGGATGGCGCGAGTTTTCCTCTTACCTACTCTATCACTTCCCACATTTACCGAGATCGAATTTGCAATCGCGATTTGATCGTTTTCCATGGAGAGAGGATCCTGACGCGCTAAAAGCGTGGCAGTTTGGGCATACCGGCTATCCACTCATTGATGCGGGGATGCACGAGTTGTTACAAACGGGTTACATGCATAACCGCGTACGTATGGTGGTGGGCTCTTTTCTCGTAAAAAATCTGTTACTCCACTGGCACAGCGGCGAAGCATGGTTTTGGGACTCATTAGTCGATGCTGATCTTGCAAGTAACAGCGCTAGTTGGCAGTGGGTGGCCGGTAGTGGTGCCGATGCAGCCCCTTTCTTTAGAATTTTTAATCCGGTCACTCAAAGCGAAAAATTCGATCCGGAGGGCGACTACATCCGTCGCTATGTTCCCGCACTTGCGCGGCTACCCAAAAAGTATATTCATGCACCATGGCTGGCTCCAAGCGATGTCCTTGCTGAGTTTGGCGTAACGCTTGGGACCACCTATCCAACACGCATCGTCGACATTAAAGCCTCCCGAGAGAGAGCGCTTGAGGCATTCGCTAAAATCCGCTCCTGATGCCCAGCATGTGTATGCCTTGATCTCTTTAATGGCGGAAGTGGCGGACTCCAGTGAAAGCCATGGCGATGCCGTGTTCGTTGGCGGCGTCGATGACTTCATTATCGCGTATTGATCCACCGGGTTGTATGATGCCTCGGATGCCGACGTTTGCAGCATTATCGATGCCGTCTCTAAACGGAAAGAATGCGTCCGAAGCCATGACGGCAGCGTGCACATCGAGACCTGCATGCTCAGCCTTGATGGCGGCGATTCGTGCTGAATTCACCCGGCTCATTTGGCCTGCGCCGACACCGATCGTGCGTCCATTTTTAGCGTAGACAATCGCGTTTGACTTGACCATCTTTGCGACCTTCCAAGCAAACAAAAAATCTTCTAGTTCGTTCTCGTCGGGGGTTCGGTCGGTGACTAGGGTAAGATCCTGCGCTTCGACGATGATTTTGTCCCGGTCTTGAACAAGCAATCCGCCATTGACTCGTTTGTAATCGACGCCCTCGGTAGCGCTGGAATCCCAAAAACCACAGGTTAGCAGGCGCAAATTTTTCTTTGTTGCAAGCACCTTAGCCGCGTCATCTGATACTTCAGGGGCAATAATTACCTCCACAAACTGGTTCTCGCAGATGGCGGTGGCGGTACGTATGTCGAGTATTCTGTTGACGGCAATAATGCCGCCAAATGCGGATTCTGGATCCGTGGCAAACGCCTTTAAATAGGCATCATCGAGTTCTTCGCTGATTGCTACACCGCAGGGATTCGCGTGTTTGACAATAACACATGCGGGTTGGTTGAATTGTTTTACGCACTCGAGTGCGGTGTCGGTATCGGCAATGTTGTTGAAAGAGAGTTGTTTACCTTGGCGTTGCAGTGCGGTCGAAATACTCGCTCCTCTTGGGTTAGCCTCGGTATAAAATGCTGCTTTCTGATGGGGATTTTCGCCATAGCGCATATCCTCAGCTTTGCGGTATTGCACGTTGTGCGTATTAGAGAAAAATTGGGTGTTATTGGCTCGATCCCGAGAACCAAAATGATTGGCAATCATGCCATCGTAATAAGCCGTATGCTCGAATGCCTTTACCATCAGCTCATAGCGTTTTTCGAGACCCAATTGTCCGTCTTGTGCGCCTAATTCAGCCGATATTGCTCGGTAGTCGGCTGCGTCCACTATGACGGTAACGTCCTTGTGGTTTTTAGCGGCGGACCGGAGCATGGTAGGGCCGCCAATGTCGATGTTTTCAATGGCGATGTCTAGTGTGCATGTAGGGTCTGCAACGGCGTCAGCGAATGGGTATAAGTTGACGACGACTAAATCAATCGGGGCAATACGATGCTGCGCCATAACGGCATCGTCTATCCCCCGCCGACCGAGAATCCCGCCATGAATGTGCGGATGTAATGTTTTGACGCGTCCATCCATCATCTCTGGAAAGCCAGTGTGCTCAGCGACTTCAGTCACCGTAAGGCCATGCTCACATAGCAGGCGGTAAGTGCCGCCAGTCGAGAGAATTTCGACACCGAGAGTGTCTAGATATTTGGCAAATTCAACAATCCCAGTCTTATCAGAAACGCTAATTAATGCGCGTGAAATCTTCTTCAGGTCGCTCATCGTGTCCTCTTTGTGATGTTTTATAACAAATCGTATTGTTTGAGTTTTTTACGGAGGGTGGCTCGGTTGAGGCCCAGCATAGCGGCAGCGCGGCTTTGGTTATGGCGGCTATACTTCATCACGGCCTCTAACAAGGGGGGTTCGACTTCAGCTAAAACTAATGCGTATAAGTCAGTCGTGCTTTGGCCATCTAGATCACTAAAGTAACGCGCCATGGCTTTGGCTGCGCTTTCACGCAGTGAGCCGTGTTCTTGTATAGTCTTCTTATTCTCAGACATCAGGCAGCGTATTCCCTCAAAGTCTGTGTATTATTAAGGAACAGACTCAGTGCTATTTTTTGTTGTCGTGCGCAATCAATTTTATTAAAACGTTGCATGAAAAGGCGTCCTTCCGGTTCTGCGTTCAAATACCAACCCATATGTTTTCTGACGATTCTGACCCCGCTGGGTTCCCCATAGAATTGGTGAACGGCGTCGAGGTGACGTGTCATAACTTGGGCTTTTTCCGTGAGTGATGGCGCCGCCATTTTTTTACCGTGCGTTAGGTAGTGATTAATTTGACGAAAAATCCATGGGTTTCCTTGTGCGGCACGCCCCACCATGATTGCGGCTGCCCCTGTATGTTGAAGAACCCTGCTGGCCTTTTCAGGGCTATTCACGTCGCCATTGGCGAGTACCGGTATTTGCACTTTGGCGCACACTTCAGCGATCGTGTCATACTCGATCTCGCCAACAAAACGGCACGCCCGCGTGCGGCCATGGATCGCCAAAGCGGCGACGCCCGCGTCCTCCGCAATTTTTGCGACTTTTACTGCATTCCTATGGTTTGTATCCCATCCTGTGCGGATTTTTAGTGTCACTGGGACTGCCACTGCATTAACGACCGCAGTCAGAATGTCCTGTACCAACGGGGTGTCGCGCAATAATGCTGATCCGGCGGCACGTCGGCATACTTTTTTAGCGGGGCAGCCCATGTTGATGTCGATGATTTCGGCGCCGAGCGCAACATTATATTGTGCGGCTGCAGCCATCATGTTCGGGTCGTAGCCAGCAATTTGCACTGACCTTGGGGCAGGTTCGTCACCAAATTGGGTACGAAGAGACGATTTACGTGTCTGCCATGTAGTCGGATCGGCAGCTACCATTTCCGAAACAACTAAACCCGCGCCAAGCTCTCGACAGAGCTGTCGGAATGGGAGATCAGTGACGCCCGCCATAGGTGCTAGGACCGTTTGGTTAACAATATTGTAAGGTCCAATGTTATACACAGTGCAACGATCTCAACGCGTTCTAAATTACCTCATAGTAACCGGACTGCCGACGTTTAAAAAGCTCTGCGAAGAAAAAAGTCATGTCAATTTCTCTTCGACTGCGGCGCGCTCATGTCAGTCGCTTGTGGCCATGAAGTTGCGCCCAATCCGCAGACATTTTGGGGGTGTAAAAGGAAAAGTCGGAACTATAGGCGGCGCAAACTGTGTCAATCTGTTCGTTGAGAATGCCAGACAGGCAAAGTGCTCCGCTGTTGGTCGTCATGGCGGTTAACTGGGGTGCTAATGCAATCAAGGGGGCGGCCAGAATGTTTGCTAGCACAACTTGAGCGCTTGAATTTTTCGGCAGTTCGTGTGGCAAATAGCACTGTAGGTTTGATTCTGGAATGCTGTTGCGCTCGGCATTGCTTCTCGTCGCTGCAAGTGCTTGAGGATCATTATCGACGGCGATGACGTAAGATGCCCCCAACAAGAGCGCCGCAATGCCAAGGATTCCTGATCCACACCCGTAATCAATCACTGTTTTCTGACTCAGAGACTGCCCGTCGAGCCATTGTAGGCACATAAAAGTGGTGGGGTGACTTCCTGTGCCGAAAGCCATTCCGGGGTCCAGGATTAAATTGACTTTGGAGGCATCAGGTGGCGATCTCCAACTTGGGCATATCCAGAGACGTTCTCCGCATCGAAGGGGGAAAAAGTCCTGCTTCCAAATATCCGTCCACTGCTTTTCTGCGAGTTTTTCCCAAGACAACTCAATGCCATCATGTTGGGTTTTGACGTGGGCGTCCACGTATTCTCTGTCTATTTGAGTTGTGTACAAGCCGGTTACCAAGCACGCATCCCACAGTGGCGTTTCACCGACCGCAGGCTCTAATATCGGCTGGTCAGCCGCATCTTGAAGGGTAATTGACAGTGCACCGGTCGCAAGGAGTGTCGCCTCTATGGTCTCACTATCAGCGCGGCAACAGCCAATTTTAATTTGAATCCACGACATAGAGATCTCGCCTTTTCGCTCGCTCAAAGGCCGAGCTTCTTCTCCAAGTAGTGAATGTTCACGCCGCCACGTTTAAATGCTGGGTCACGAACTAGGCTGGCATGGAGGGCGATATTCGTTTTGATCCCATCGATTAGCATCTCATCAAGTGCGTTTGCCATTCGCGACATCGACGACGCTCTGTCACTTCCGTAGGTAATAATCTTGCCGATTAACGAGTCATAATGCGGAGGTACGCAATAGCCGTTGTAAATATGTGAATCCACCCGCACCCCGTTTCCTCCGGGGGCATGGTATGCCAGAATCTTACCTGGTTGTGGAAGGAAGGTCTCCGGATCCTCTGCGTTAATTCGGCACTCCAGGGCATGACCGCGAAAGACAATATCTTTCTGCTGGATACTCAAGGGTCGGCCGCTGGCGATGAGCAGCTGTTGTTTCACTAGATCAATACCCGTGATCATCTCAGATACTGGGTGTTCAACTTGAATTCGTGTATTCATCTCGATGAAATAGAATTGGTCATCCTCATACAGAAATTCAAAGGTGCCGGCGCCACGGTAGCCGATCTGAATGCATGCATTTACACAGCTGGCATAGACCTGCTCGCGCAGTGCTTCTGGGATGTTGGGTGCTGGCGCCTCTTCGATGACCTTTTGGTGTCGTCGTTGCAGCGAGCAGTCGCGGTCTCCAAGATGAATAGCGTTGCCTTGTCCGTCGGCTAAAACTTGCACTTCGACGTGCCTAGGGTTTTGTAAAAACTTTTCCATGTACAGGGTGTCGTCCCCGAACGCTGCGCCTGCTTCTGCGCGGGTGATGGCGATGGCGTTCATCAGCGCTTGCGAATTTTCAGCAACTCGCATTCCGCGGCCGCCTCCGCCAGCGGCAGCTTTAATGATCACGGGGTAGCCAATTCGCGCGGCGGTTTGCTGGAGGACAATTGGGTCATCGCCCAAGGGGCCGTCTGAGCCAGGAACCGTCGGCACACCCGCTTTTTTCATCGCGTTTATGGCAGCGACTTTATCGCCCATGATTCGAATGACGTCAGCAGTGGGCCCCACGAATATAAAGCCACTATTCTCTGCGCGCTCTGCAAAATCTGCACTTTCCGCTAGAAATCCATAGCCTGGATGAACGGCATTCGAATTAGTAATTTCCATTGCGCTGATAATGGCGGGAACGTTTAGATAACTTTGGGCCGATGGATTGGGGCCGATACAAATCGCTTCGTCGGCGAGTTTGACATGTTTAAGATTAGCGTCGATTTTGGAGTGGACCGCCACCGTCTTTATTTGTAGTTCTTTGCAAGCGCGAAGAATTCTTAAGGCAATTTCACCGCGATTTGCGATCAACACTTTGTCGAGCATAGACACTCCTGCTGGTCGCTTAAATGAGCCTAAACATGGGCTGATCAAATTCGACGGGGTCGCCATCATCGACCAGTATTTCAGTAATAGTACCTGCCGTCGTCGCTTCAATCTGATTCATCATTTTCATAGCTTCGACGATGCACAAGACGTCCCCAACGGCAACCGATTGACCAACAGTGACAAACGGGCCTGCTTCAGGCGCTGCCGCGGCATAAAAACTCCCAACCATTGGCGAACGGATCAGCTCGCCTTTTTCGAGTGAATGCTCCATGGGTTCGGCAGTGCTGGTCTTTGTCGCCTGCTGCAAGTGTGCAGGGGCGGGTTGCGGAGGGGGCATCGGCGCGTGAGCAGCCTGCACAATCGTCCCGCCGCGACTAATACGAACCGACTCTTCGCCTTCTTTTATTTCCAACTCGTTGATGTTTGATTCTTCTAGTAACTCAATGAGTTTTTTTACCTTGCGGATATCCATGCTTAATTGCCTTTGCTTTGATCAGTGTGACAGTGTTTTATGGCGGCTTGAAATGCGAGTTCATAACCTAATGCGCCGAAGCCGCTGAGCACCCCGACCGCAATATCGGAAAAATAGGATTGTTTGCGAAACTCTTCGCGGCAATGCACGTTTGAGAGATGAACCTCTATGAAAGGCAGTGCCACTGCCAACAATGCATCGCGGAGTGCGATACTACTGTGAGTAAACGCTCCTGGGTTCATAATGATGATATCGGTTCCGTCATGTTGCGCTTCATGGATACGGTCAATGAGCAAATGCTCAGCGTTGCTCTGAAAAGATTGCAACCGGTGTCCCACAGCTGAGGCGTTAGTTTCGAGAGCGCTAACAATGTCGTTGAGGCGCCCGCTCCCGTAGTGTTTGGGCTCGCGCGATCCGAGGAGATTAAGATTCGGGCCATTTAAAAGGAGTATGTTGGTCATTCGAGACCCCAAATAACAGAACGTAATTTGGATAGTCTGCACGAAAAAGATCAGAATGTCTATTAGTGTCCCTTAAATAGCTATTTCGGCGAAATTCCCCGAAAATATCGTTTTTTCGAGCACTTTTCAATCCATTTTTAGATGAGGCGGCATTTTCTCTGACGTTCGGCGAGAATGTGACACTTTTTGCACTCGATCTATGTAATTTCGCTGAAAATCCACGATCTTCGCTGAAATAAGGGAAAATTATGCAAAATTGGTGTTATTTTCGCGTATTTTGACTTTTTCCATAGAAGGTCGTCTGGATTTTCTGAGGGGACAGGATTTGATCGAGTATCTGCGGCTCTTGGTTGTCGCGACTGTAATAAACGTACAGCGGCACGCCCGTGCGTTGAAAACGATTGAGAAAAGCAGTGATCTCAGCGTCTCGACGCGTCCAGTCAGCTTTTAAATAGGTGATCTTTTGCTCTTTTAACGCACTATAAAAAGACTCAGAACTTAGAGCAACGCGTTCGTTGACTAAGCATGTGACGCACCAGTCTGCGCCCACGCTAATAAATACGGCGTGATTGTCGTTCAGCAGTGCGCCGAGTTTCGCCTCTGAATAAGCTTCCCATTGCCGAGGCTCAGTCTTCGTGGTGAGCATAGTTAGCGGCAAACCCAGTGCAATACCGAGGACAATAATTGCTGGAACTTTTGCTAGATACCGCGCTGAATTTACCTGTATTTTCCATAACCAAATAGACAAGCTGAGGAATACAAGCCCCAGCACGACGGACGCAACAACGTTCATATTGGTTTGTTTTCCGACGACCCATAGTAACCATACTGCCGTCATAAAAAGCGGAAATGCCATAGCCTGTTTGAAGTGATTCATCCACGCCCCTGGCCGCGGTAGTTTGTTGCGCCACGCGGGTATCCAGGTCAGTAGTATCAGTGGTAACGCCATGCCGAGGCCGAGGCACGCAAACACCAGAAGAGACCATGCTACGGGTTGGGTGAGGGTAAATCCGAGTGCCGGACCCATAAAAGGCGCGGTGCAGGGACTCGCGACCGTTGTAGCTAAAATGCCCGTCATAAACGATGCGCGATAATTACTTCCCTGTGTGGTTTCATGTCCGAGGGCCATGACGCCAGTTCCCAATTCAAACAAGCCCAGCAATGACAGCCCCATGAAAAAAAACAGGTAGATCAAGGCACTGACAAAGAGCGGTGATTGCAGTTGAAATCCCCACCCAATGGCATCGCCACCCGCACGCAAAATCAGCATTAGCAGTGCGATTGCAACAAAACTTAGAATGACCCCTGCCGCATAGGAAATGCCGTGCAATCGATGGGTGGTGGACGTTCCGCTCGTGGTCACAAAACTCATTGCTTTTATCGTCAGCACTGGAAAGACGCATGGCATCAGGTTGAGAAGTATTCCTCCAATTACAGCAAATATTAAGGTCAAACCTAGCGATAACTGATCATTGGGATTTGCCGCAGAAAATGCGAGTGGCCGGCTTGCAGCAGGAATTGCTTGGACGGAGGTAATGCCGCTTTGGAGGTCAATCTTGAGCCGTTGTTGTTGTGGGGGGTAACAGAGTCCCGCATCTGCACAGCCCTGAGACTCAATATCCACCGTGATATAGCGGACAGCATTGATGAGTGGTATACGAATTTGCGCGCTTGAGTAAAACACTTCGAGGTTACGCGCAAAATAATCATCCCATTGATTAGTGCCAGATGGAAAACTTGGCGCACCTAGCTGGGTGCTTGTATCGCCGCCCATGAATTTGAATTTTTCTTTGTAAAGGTAGTAGCCCGGGGCTATGGTCCACTCCAGCAGTAACTCAGCGTCTGTTGCTGACGCGTTGAGTTGAAAAGCATCTTCAGCAGAGAGAAACGAGTTCCCTACGAAAGAGGCTCTGGGCGTGTCTGTTGCCTGGGGATTAAAATCACCGAATACGGACTGCGAGGCTAAAACGAATACCGTTATGGCTAACAATCTGGTAGCGTGAAATAAACAACTTTTAGTGACGATTTTCACGGTCTCTAACGACCTCCAATTCGGTCTCTAGGTAAGTAGCCCAAAAATGGACGACCCAAACGCCCAAATAAGTGGTGCCAAGGCCTGACATTAAAAATGCTGCGATGTTGCATCATAGGCACCTCCTCGAGCGCTGCCAGAAATTTTCGACACGCGGTTTTTTGCGCGCAACCCGCTGAGTATAGCAGAGTGATGCGAGATCTCGATCAGGCACAAACGCCAAAGTTTTATCCTGCTAGACAGGCGCTCCTTGTCCACCATGGTATACTTCCGCGGGAGGTGGGCGGATGCTAAAAATTTTGTTTTTTGTCGTATGTTGGTTATCCCAAGCATGCTTGGCGGTCGAAGCAATCGCAGCGCGTTTAGTGGTGGAAAACGCTTCTATTCGGTCTATGCCGCCGGGTCAAACGGTGACTGCAGCGTATTTAACCATAACCAATCTGAATTCAATTCCGTGTACATTACATGCGGCATCTTCACAGATTGCTGAGCGCGTTGAATTTCATCGTCATAGTCATAGCAACGGGATGATGCAGATGCGTAAAGTAGATTCGCTTGTTATCCCGTCGGGCAGTCAGCTTGTATTCCGCTCAGGTGGCTTACATTTGATGCTTTTTGGCGTTGATCTAGCGCAAGAAGCGAAATCTAATCCCATCGAGTTGGTCTTAGATACCCGAGAGTGTGGTCGAGTCGTCACCGAGGCACCATTGCAGGCATTGCGAAGATTGCCCAGTGCTGGATCAATGCAATGAAAAATTTCTTCTGGTGGAGAAAGGTCCCCAAGGGCGGCGATGGTATAAAGCGTTTACGCGATTGGCGTTTAGGGCACAGCGTCATGTTAGTGTCAGTCGTAATCTTGGCGGGGCTTATCGCTGTTGGTGCCTACTGGAGTCGCGAGCCCGATTTAGCTTCAGTTAGCCATCCCAATGCCGTCGATTTACCGTTAGGGGTTGCTACGGTAGAGAGTTTGGCGACAGTCATCGACGTATTGTTGCAAAAGCCCGGAGGCTACCTAAGTAATGATGTGATGCCGCCAGGGGTTTGGCTGGACAATATTCCTAGCTGGGAGTTTGGCGTTCTGGTGCAGGTGCGAGATCTCAGTAAGGCGCTGCGTGAGTCTTTCAGTCGCTCGCAGTCGCAGTCAACTGAGGACCGTGATTTGGCCCTGGCAGAGCCTCGTTTTAATGTTGATCACCTCAGTTGGGCGGTGCCGTGGCCGGAGAGCGAATATGAAGAGGGTCAGACGTTTTTGCGGAATTATCGCGAACGACTGGACGCGGGTCAGGCAGTTCGCGGCGAGTTTTTCGCGCGCGCAGACAATTTACGGTATTGGCTTGCAACAGTAGAGACGCGTCTGGGAAGCTTGTCACAGCGCCTATCTGCGAGTGTCGGGCAGCCTCGCATAGATGGTCTTCCGCTGAGTGCAGATGCAGGTTTATCGGGGCAAAAAACCATAAAAACGGACTGGCACAGGATTGATAACGTCTTTTATGAGGCGCGCGGAACAATGTGGGCGCTAATACACTTTTTACGAGCAATAGAAATTGATTTTGCAGATGCTCTCGAGAAAAAGAACGCGACGACGAGCCTACAGCAGATTATTCGGGAGTTGGAGATGAGTCAACAATCGGTGAGTGCGCCGATGATTATGAATGGAAGCGGACTCGGCATTTTCGCCAACCATTCTCTGGTCATGGCGTCTTATGTCAGTCGCGCGAATGCCGCGCTGATCGATCTGCGTGAACTTTTAGCACAGGGGTAGTGATTCCCTCTTCGAGAGCTTCCGCAGCAGTTATCTTGTGAAGCACTGTTATTCACACACCTTGCTTCGCCGAAAGGGATCTGGATGCAAAAATTGCGGTATCCCTCACTTCGCCTGCTGACTATACTGCGCGACACAAACCACGTCAACTCTATTTAGAGAGACACAATGTTAAAAGACATGCCTGGGTGGGGAAATTGGTAGACGCAACAGACTTAAAATCTGTCGAGAGAAATCTCGTGCCGGTTCGACTCCGGCTCCAGGCACCATAGTTATTTCTTCTGCTTGCCGATCGGGGTCGAACTTTGCGTTAAGTCCTTTGTTAGCAGTCCACCCGTAGCGTCTTGAGAAGTCTTCTTCGACTGTGCGTACTCGCGGAAAGAGTTCGCGGAGAACATCCTCAATGGTTCGTTGTAAATCGGGTCGTCCTTTGAAGCGGTCCTGGTAATACCCTTCGCCATTTGTTTGCCCTCCATTCCATTTGTTTTGAAGTAAATTACCATCACTTGTGAATCGAGAATGCGTGAATGTCTCGCCATTATCAAATGTTATATCACTTAATGCATTAAGTACAATTTTTTGAAAGCTGGGATCGGCTTTTTTTCGAGTATAATTAGGTAAAACATTTTCATCATATTTCGTAAAGTTTAAAACCCTAACACCTTCTGGAGAACTCACGAGCGATATGTTGTTACTATTAACTTCCGCTGGAATTGGCATCGGTGTTTTTTTGGGGGGGAAGTAAGTCCGGCAAGTTGCATTTTTGATCTCCTGTCTGCATTACAATGAATTCTATTTATTTATGAATGTATACAATTATTAGGAATTATTAAAAAAGCGGCCTTTCGGTGTTTTTTGAAAGGCCGCGTTATCTAAAACTATAATTCCAGTGCATTCACAATCGCGAACGCCTGCGATGGTTTAGTGTGAATATATCGAG
>CAJWCO010000024.1 GCA_913031145.1 uncultured Cellvibrionales bacterium
AGAAGTCGTTATTGAGCCAGACCGACCGATTGTCGATCCACATCACCACTTGTGGCGCGATAAAAAGATCGATGCTTATGAGTTAGACGATTTATGGGCTGATACCGGGTCCGGGCATAATATTATTGGCACGGTATTCGTTGAATGTAGCGCGGATTACAGAAAAGCCGGTCCAATGGCGTTAAAACCTGTCGGCGAGACCGAGTATGTGAGCGCCATAGCGCGCGAGTCTCAGCAAGCGAGTATTAAAGGGCGACCACCTATTATGGGTCTGGTTAGCCACGCCGATCTGTGTCTAGGGACGGCCGTGACCAATGTTTTTGAAGCCCACGTCGCAGCGTCCGATGGGCTGGTGTGCGGCATTCGACATTCGGCCGCATTTCACCCTGACCCTCCCATGGTCGATCGCCACTCAGTTCGTATCGAGCATTTGTTAATGCGTAAAGATTTTCGCGAAGGCTTTGGCTGCTTAAAAGACGCTGGGTTGTCGTTTGACGCGTGGTTACTGCATACCCAAATAGTTGAGTTAATTGATTTGGCGCGGGCATTTCCAGATACCATAATCATATTCGACCACTTTGGTGGGCCGCTCGGTATCGGTACTTTTGCAGGAAAGCAAGCAGAGATCTATCCAAAATGGAAACAAGACGTGGCCGAACTAGCAAAATGCGGCAACGTATTTGCAAAGCTTGGCGGGCTTGCAATGCCTCTAAATGGCTGGGGTTGGCATGATCGCGCGTTGCCTGCATCCTCTGATGAGATTGTTGCCGCGCACCAAGATTATTACCTGCACACAATTGACTGCTTCGGCCCTGCACGCTGTATGTTTGAGAGTAATTTTCCGGTTGATAAGCTGTCAGTGTCATACGGCGTCTTGTGGAATGCGTTTAAAAAGATGGCCGCGCGGTTTACCAAAGACGAACAAGATCAGCTTTTCCGAGCCACTGCCACCGGCGTTTACCGGCTAAATTTTTAGTGGTTGCCAAAGGGACAACAGCCAGATACGTCTTTGTTTTGTCGCGAATTGAGGGCTGTCCCTGACGCAATGTAAGGTGGCGAGTCTATGTGCCCGGCAAGCACTTTGCGGCCCGTCAATGCCTGAATATCACCATCACCATCACCATCACTGACTGTAATAAACGGCGAAGTGGGTTTTACTGACTCATATGTATACACGTTAGTAGCCTCTAAACTAACGATTGGTAAAGTTCTTGTCACCTTAAGAAATCCGTCTAGAATCTCATAATGACCGCATGCCGGCGCTTACAAGGACCGCACTCATGGAGGCGAAAATGATCTTTCTAATGTGTGATCGTTTGTCAGTCGCGGATAATATGGCACGCACAGGTTTGCTGTTAGTGAGTCACAGTGCGGGCTATGTAATTTGAACTTCGGGTAGTGGCGGTACTTTTAAGCACCGAAACCGCGGTTGACACGCTCGCTATCCCATGTCAATATTGCCCATATAGTCCGTTTGACTATTATTCTAAGAAGCAGGGTTCATTAATAGTCTGAGAGTGCATGGTTTTACTCTAGAAACGTGAAACGTAAAATCAAAGAATAAAAAATGCGAGTTGGATTTTCGGGAGTTGGAAAGAGGCAGGTACTTTGTAGGTTGGGTGGGCTAGCTCGCCGGAGAAGCGAGGCCTGTCGCCAAGCGGGGTAGTCAAATTTTGGGTAACCGTGCGGCGAGTAACGGATTTGGCATGTGAGGGGGAGTACTGCAAATGTTTAAACAGGTCTTAGGCGCTTTGTTAGCATTCAGTTTTTCGTCTCTTTGTTGGGCGTCAGAGGCACCGATTCCGCCTAATGTATTATTTATTATGGTCGATGATTTGCGGGTGGAGCTGGGCGCTTATGGCAGCAAGCACGCGATTTCTCCCAACATAGATCGCTTGGCAGAGCAGGGCACGCGGTTTGATAATGCGTATGTCAGCGTGCCTGTGTGTGGAGCCTCGCGAGCCAGTATTATCACCGGCATGCGCGCCTTGCCCGAGCGATTTGTTAACTATTATACGAGCGTTGAGAATGATGCGCCCAATGCGACAACGATATTCGAGACCTTTAAAGACAAAGGTTATTACACGGTAGGCTACGGCAAGATCTTCCACAATGTGGCGGATACCGAGGCGAAAAGTTGGTCGGATGAAAAGGCCTGGACGCCTGCAATGGATCAAACGGCTGAATTAAATACAGGCCATGGCGATTATCAGATAGCAGAGAACGTGGCCCTCTATAAAAAGACGGGGTTGGGCCCTGCAACCGAAATCTTTGATGGCCCAGACAGTGCTTATTTCGATGGCAAATTAACCGAAAAAGCCTTGGGGTCATTGGCGATATTGGCAAACACGTCGCAACCATTTTTTATGGCGTTGGGTTATGTTAAACCACACTTGCCGTTTAACGCTCCCAAGAAATATTGGGATATGTACTCGCGCGATCAGTTTGACCTGCCAGAGCACAATATGTTGCCCCTCGATGCGCCGATTCAGGCGTATCATGAGTTTGGTGAGTTGCGCGATTACAGTGATACACCTGACCGGCTAGCACAAGACGAAAAGTTTAAGTTTAATCCCAAAGCACGGGCTTTTCAGCAAGAGAATCCCAATCCGGTCAGCGACGAGCTAGCGCGCAGGCTGATTCACGGGTATCACGCCTCAGTGAGTTATGTGGACGCGCTCATTGGGCGAGTTCTAGCGCAAGTCGAGGATCTAGGGCTCAGCGAAAATACCATCATTGTCCTAATGGGTGACCACGGGTATATTTTGGGCGAACATGGTTTGTGGTGTAAGCACTCCACGTTTGATGTTGCCACGAAAACGCCATTAATTATTCGCGCGCCCAACATGCCTGCAAAGGGCGAGGTTGATGGGTTGGTAGAGTTTATTGACATCTTCCCAACGTTGACCGAACTGGCGGGTATTGATACTCCCTCGCAGGTCGCCGGAATAAGTTTGGCCAAGCTGCTGGCAGACCCCACGTTGCCGGGGCGATCTGCAGTGTTTCCCAGATATCACACGGCAGAGGCTGTACGCACCGACAATTATACGTTGACGCAATGGTTTGACGAGGGTGGCAATGTGGCTGAGCAGATGCTCTACGATAACGTGAAAGACCCAAATGAGACGCGTAATCTTGTGTACACACCCAAGTATAGCCCCGTCTTAGAGGACTTGAGTGGGCGTATTGCCGCTCACAGAGAAGCGCGAAAGTAACAAAAAGTGGGCGCTGTAGCGGTCTCGGTTTGTAGGCAGCCAAAAGGCCTGTTTGAAGTTGCGAATGATGAGTTGATGTTTAGCCAATGGCGTGGATGACCGGCTTATAACACTGTCACCTGATCGGGCTAATGGATGCAACAGAATAGTTTTAAAAGAGATATTTGAACTCGTGTACCGTACGAGAAATTTTAATTTTAATTGTATTTTGTTAGTTGATTAGAGGATTAACAGTTTTAGAGGGTTTTAAAGCCAAAAAATGCGGCCCTCGTCACGAGCAAAGTGTGGGCAGTGCGCAGTGGAGATGGAGCTTTTTGTATGCGAAGTAGCGCACGCCTTGCGTGTGATGAAAGAATTCCGCGGGTACAGCGGTTAGTAGGGGTGTCGAGATACACCAAAAAGAGTTGTATTGATATAAACCATAAGGGGATAAATAATGCATGTAAATCTAAATAAAAAGCAAAACAGTCGCGGCTTTAAAAGGTCCGTTTTGTCCGTGGGAATTGCTTCGGCATTGGCCTCGAGCGGCGGTCTTGCGCAATCACAAATGATTGAAGAGGTCGTCGTGACGGGTATGCTGTCAACGATGAAGGCAGCGACTGCTAGAAAGCGTGACAGTAGTGGCATGATGGATGCGGTTCTGGCGGAAGATATCGGTAAATTCCCCGACACTAACCTGGCAGAATCGTTGCAGCGGATTCCAGGCGTTGCAATCAGTCGATCAAATGGCGAGGGCGACCAACTTACGGTCAGAGGTATGGGTCCGCAGTTCAATTTTGTGACTTTAAATGGCCGTCAAATGTCGAATGTTAACGCGAACCGTTCTTACGGCTTTTCCGACATCCTACCCGAAATGGTTACGGGTGTTGAAGTCCATAAGACTGGAAATGCTACCCAGCCCTCCGGCGGAATCGGTGCATTAATCGATATCCAAACCGCGACGCCTCTTCAAATCGGGGATAGGACAAGTGGTTCGGTTAAAATGCTTTATGACGACTACGCGGGTAGCACCACGCCGCAGGTTTCCGGATTATTTAGCAAAATGCTCACTGACAATTTTGGGATTTTGGTGTCTGCGGGCTATCAGAACCGTGAAACTGAAAATGATTTCGTTCAGGTGCGAGAGTGGAGGCGTTTTAATACTCTGAGAGTAGATGTGGATGGTGATGGGACAATTGACCCTGATACGGAGTACGGAATTGCTACTGCTGATGGCAGCCCTTGGTACGTGCCTATCCAATCGATTACTGGGCATGAGGCACATGACAGAGATCGTAAGAATGGCAATTTGGTCATGCAGTATAAGGCTAGTGATCGAGTGACAGCGACCTTCGATTACCAGATTTCTGAATTTTCCGACGATTATAATCAGCTCGAGTCCGCTATTTGGTTTGGTAATTTTAATGGCGCGCAGGCGGGCTGGGTGTCAGATGAAAATAATACGGTGACGTCGGCAACGTTTCCTAACAAGGGGGTAGATTTCTTTAGTGCAGCTCCGAAGATTCAGATAGAAAATGAGTCTGTAGGGCTCTCGCTCGATATAAATGTTAATGATAACTCCAGCTTATCCTTGTCCTACAGTTCAAGTAGCTCTGAGCGTCAGCCGGGAAGTTTGGACGAGCGTAACAAAGCGGACATACAGATCACAGGACTCAACCCCATTTTCTCGATTAATGGTGACTTTGCAGCGCCAGCAATTGCGCAAAGTGAAATGCTTGAGCAAAATTATCGCGTGCATCAACATACCAAAAGGGTACAAAACCGTTCTGATGAGATTGACCAATTGCGAGTTGATTATGAGTTTGCTGATGGTGGGTCTTTTCCAATAAAAGCGGGTCTCATGTACACTGATCAGACTAAAGATTCGTACGGGATGTCCGCAAGACCTAATGATCAGACGTTCAGAGACAGCGATATCAATGGTGATGGAACCAATGATGCGAGGACCATGGTCTGTGAGTTATACGATCAGGATGGGGATCGAGCTTTCGGATTAGTTGATGGAGTCTATGGCATTTCGGGGGCGTGTGATGCTGCAGATATCACCGCAATGCAGGCTGATTACCAACAGATTAGCTTCAACAATCCATTTGTACAGGGAGCGGCTAATTTCGTGACTTATGACCCGTCGATGTCAGACACCTGGCTGGCGCACCGAGGCTTGCCAGCTAACCACTTGGCGTTGGTGGAGGAGAGCTCTTGGTATGATATTAATGAAAAGACCACTGCTTTTTATATACAAACAGAGTCTGAAGGCCTGGAGTTGGGTGGACGACCGATACAGGTTGTTCTCGGATACCGGCACGAATCTACTGATATCGATTCGACCTCAGAAGAGGTAAACCTCACCGGTTATACTGCGGCGGGCGTGGGTGAACCCATGGGAAAGGTTGAAAACGGGTCGGTCAATTTTACTGATTCTGCCAGTTATGATATCGGCCTTCACAACTTCTCGGTTAAGTATGACTTGACAGATCAGGTGGTGCTTAGACTAGTGCATTCGGAAACGATCACTCGACCTAACTTAGCATCGATGAGATCGGCCAGAAACCTTGCGGGTGATGTTAGAGATGAAGCGGGTACCGGAGGTCAGGCCAGCGCAGGTAACGCGGGTCTGTTACCGTTTACGTCAACCAATATTGATTTAGGTGTCGAGTTTTATCTAGACGAATTCAGCTATGTTTCTGCTGCCTATTTCAAGAAGACCGTTGATAATTTCGTATCTAATACCGTGACTCAAGAAAACTTGACAACGGCCTCCGGCGCGACTTTGTCATATCCCACTGATGTGGTGACTCCCGGTATTGGAGGGACTGCGATTCTCTACAGCGTTACACGTCCGACTAATAACGACGTTGCAGAGGTAGACGGCTGGGAGTTCTCTGGTTCATATTTGTTTGGTGAAAGCGGTTTTGGTATCACTGCGAATATGACTATGGTTGAAACCGATGCGACATTTGATGCAACTAACATTGCCACGACTTTCGCTCTCAGTGGAGTGGGCGACTCTTGGAATATGATTGCCTTTTATGACAAGGGGCCTATTAATGCAAGAGTTGCATACAACTTCAGAGATCAGTTTTTTGACCGGTTTGGGCAGAATGACCGTAATACTACTGAGCCGACGATCTTTGATGAGTATGGTCAACTAGATGTTTCAGCGAGCTATGACTATTCTGATACGATGACCATCTTCTTTGAAGGGGTCAATGTGACCAGTGAAGATCTGAGAGCGGGAGGGCGATACGCAAATCATATGGTAAATGTCGCGACCGGCAGTGCGAGGTATGCTGTAGGTGTTCGCGCTGAGTTTTAACCTTTGATTGTGAAGTAAGTTCGCAGGGGCCGTCAGTAAAACGTCGGTCCCTGTCTTTTTTGTGATGACGCTTGAGAGCCATGCTGTATGTTAGGTATATTTAAAAACCAGCGTTATATAAGAAGGTTTTAAGTTTCAGGGGGATAATAACAGAGATGAAAGACAACCTAATGAGCGATAGCGGTAAAATACGGTCAATTCTCATAGTCGGTGGGGGTTCGGCGGGCTGGTTAACGGCAGGTATCTTAGCCGCCCGATACGGCCAGACCATGGATATCACCTTGATCGAGTCGCCTGATGTGAAAATTATTGGTGTGGGTGAAGGCACATGGCCAACGATGAAGTCGACGTTAAAGGAAATGGGCGTTTCTGAGACAGATTTCTTCCGAGAGTGCGATGCATCGTTTAAGCAGGGAGCGAAGTTCGCCAAGTGGGTAACAGGGGCCGAAGACGATTACTATTATCACCCGTTGATGTTGCCGCAAGACTTCACCCAGACAAATCTTGCTCCTCACTGGCTGCAAGATTCTGGCGGACGGTCTTTTTCCGAAAGTGTGTGCTTCCAAGAGGCTCTGTGTGAGCATGCTTTAGCGCCGAAAACATTGGCGATGCCTGAGTATAATGCTGCGGCGAACTACGCTTATCACCTCAATGCGGGTAAGTTCACAACATTTTTAACCAAGCATTGCACTGAAAAGTTAAATGTTAAGCATGTTTTGGCAACCATACATGACGTTAAGCAGCGCGAGAATGGCGATATAGATTACGTGGTAACAACGGCCAATGACCATTTAAGTGCCGATCTATTTATTGACTGTACAGGCATGGCTTCGCTATTGCTTGGCAATACCTTGGGTGTTGAATTTATCGACAAAAGCGACGTGTTATTTATCGATAGCGCGATGGCAGTACAAAAACCCTATGACTCAGAGGAAGAGCCTATCCTTCCGTATACGGTATCCACCGCTCAGGATGCGGGCTGGATATGGGACATTGGCCTGACGAGTCGCCGCGGCATTGGCCATGTGTATTCAAGTCGTCACACCACAGATGAGCAGGCAGAGTTAGCCTTGGCCACCTACGTGGGGCCGCGTTTTAAAGACTTAAGTGTGAAGAAAATACCTATTCGCTCCGGGCATCGTAAGGAGTTTTGGAAGAATAATTGCGTTGCCATTGGTCTGGCCGGAGGCTTTTTAGAGCCGCTTGAGGCATCTGCATTGATGCTCATTGAGTTGTCGGCTCGATTTGTTAGAGACCAGTTACCAGAAACGACATCGACGATGCCCATCATTGCCAAGCGCTTTAACGAAACGTTAACCTATCATTGGGGTCGGATTATTGACTTCTTAAAGTTGCACTATGTTCTTTCAAAACGCGATGATACTGCGTTCTGGCGCGACAACCGAGATGCTGTCACGGTACCGGAGTCGTTGACTGAGTTATTGCGGCTATGGGAATTTCATACGCCCTATCGACAGGACTTCTCGCACAAGGAAGAGGTATTTCCAGCGGCGAGCTATCAATACGTACTTTACGGGATGGGGTTTAAAACGCAGGTGAGCTCGAGAGTCGACAATTCTCATGCGCGAGCATGTGAGCGGGCGGTTCAGGAGAATGAGAAGATAATGGACAAAGCGCTAACGCTGTTACCGGATAACCGCCAGCTCCTCCGCAAAATTCATGAATATGGGATGAGTTCAATCTAAGCATGAAGAACTTTGAGGCATTAAGCCCGTCGAAGCACCGAGACGTGCGGATCATGGTTGATTATATTGATCAACCCGATGCTCAGACAAACTCGGTGCCTATTTTAGTTTCAGAGCTGCTTTTGTGTGGCGCAAATTATCCGCTTTTTTTGATTAAAAATTCGGATAATGGCGAGTTCATGTGCTGTGCATTGTTGGGTTTTGCCGAGAATGAAAACCTTTTTTTGCACGATGGCCAGTGGAGTGCAACGCATATTCCTTTGACGTTTTCGCGCAAGCCGTTCCACATGACGCAAGAAAGTAACTTGGTTTACATCGACATTGACAACCCATGGGTTAATCGCGATCGCGGTGAGCGTTTGTTTCTTGATAACGGCGAGTTCGCGCCGTATATGACAGAGGTGATACGTAAGTTAGAGCGTATTGCTATTGGCATGGACGAAACGCAGGCATTTATTCGCGTTTTAGCGAAGCACGATTTAATTGAGCCGGTAAAACTGGATGTTACCTTTGACAATGATCTGTCTGAAAAGCTCAATGGCCTGTATACGATCAAGAAGCAGGGAATCAGCGACTTGTCGAACACAGAACTGCAGCAGCTGCATCAAACGGGGGCTCTTGAAGGGGCTTACATCATGTTGCACTCTCTTGAAAATGTAAAAGCACTGGCAAAATTGAAAAATAAACGGCTTCGAGTATCAATTTAATAACCGTTTTCGGTCGCTTTTTAGTCACACTTCTATAAACCTTCGCGTGACGTAGACCATAAATCTGCGGCCGATTTCGAGCGCTCTACAGTGACCGATTCAGCCGCGATGTTGCCGCGGCAGCGTCTGGCGGATTGCATATCTTTAGTGTAATGTTGCGACCTGTTAAATGGTGCGTTTTTTTCTCAGCTAAATCATGCTTACTCGCTCAGGCATATCCTTGCCAGCGACTCAAATAGGACCCTTGTATGTCACTTCCTCACATTTTGTCATCACGCTTGAAACTACCTGTGGTAGCAGCACCGCTCTTCATTATTTCAAATCCGGACCTTGTGATCGCTCAATGCAAGGCAGGGGTCGTGGGTTCTTTTCCGGCGCTGAATGCGCGGCCTGCAGAGGAGCTGGATAGATGGTTAGATAAAATTACCACGGAACTTGCCGATTACGACGCGAAAAACCCTGATAATCCTTCTGCACCTTTTGCCGTGAATCAAATTGTGCATGCGTCCAATGACAGGCTGCAGCATGATGTAGAAATGTGTGTTAAATGGAAGGTTCCAATTGTTATTACCTCTTTGGGCGCCAAGGAATTTGTCAATGAAGCAGCACATTCTTACGGGGGTATCGTTCTTCACGACATTATTAATAACCGATTTGCAAAAAAGGCAATATCGAAGGGAGCCGATGGGCTCATTGCGGTAGCGGCGGGTGCTGGTGGTCATGCCGGGGCGCTGTCACCGTTCGCTCTGGTTCAAGAGATCCGCGAGTGGTTTGATGGCCCTCTACTAATGTCTGGTTCGATAGCAACGGGCGATGCCGTCCTCGCGTGCGAGGCAATGGGCGCAGATCTTGCTTATATTGGTTCAGCATTCATCGCAACGGTCGAAGCAAATGCGGAGCAGGCCTATAAGCAAGCGATTGTTGATCATGGCGCAGACGATATTGTGTTGAGTAACTTATTTACCGGAGTGCACGGAAATTACTTGAAACCGTCTATTACTGCCGCAGGCCTCGATCCTGATAATCTTCCTGAAAGCGATCCGTCAAAAATGAGTTTCGGCTCCGGTGGCGAATCAGTTTCCAAGGCATGGAAAGATATTTGGGGCTGCGGTCAAGGTATCGGTGCCGTAAAGTCGGTGCTTACAGCGCACGACCTTGTAGGCAGGTTAGGAAGGGAGTATCAATCCGCTAAAACGCGTTTGTTATAGTGTTTGCAGTCATACGCGAGTCACGCGACTGTAACGCGCTGATTATTGACGAGGCGTTCATGCTGTAAGCGATTGGCTTGAAAAATGAAAAAAGTGGCTTGTGGCGGAGCCTGTATCAATTGTGAAAACGGTATAAGTTGCGTTATTAGAACAGTTCATGGCATTAAGCAGATAGAATAATGAAGATATAAAAAGACAGTTGCGCTTAACGCTATTATTTGCGTAACACGACGACAGCAGAGCCCCGACCTTTGCCTGCTCATATTGCTGTCGCCATCGCGTGTTAGCGAGTGCAGAGACAGAGTCCGACTGATTTATCGCTTTACACGTGGAAAGTTCTAGCTGATGAAACGCTTTAAACGGTAAATTGCTTTCCAGTCGTGTCGGCAGAGGTACGACATTGAACTTTTTTGACATTACCCAATGGTTAAAAGTCTGGGCTGGTAGGGGCGCTTTATTAACTAAGCGGCTCAGTCTGGGCCGACATGGAGTCATCGAGGCGCTGTCTGCTAATCATGGTCACGGGTTACGGCAATAATAGCTTCCTTAAAGTGCGTCGTGCAGACAAGCGGTTATGTTTGTAAGCCGTGTTAGACCACCATTGTAGTTTAGGGAGCGTTTCGTCGATGGATGGATTAGCGCACTCAACTAAGATGAGCATTGACACATCCCTGATGGCATGTCGGATCACATTTAAAGCGTCATTTTGGCTCAATCAAATCGGACACTGTTTGCCGTTCGCAAATTTTTCTTTTCAGGGTTTCATTTTCGCGAAAGAAAGGGCATCATCAAAAGCTAAATTCAGGGGGTGCGAATGCGGTATCTTTTCATAGCATTGTGCGTTTTTTCCGCACATGTGGGAGCAAAGACGGCAGAATTAGAGTGCCTAACGGAGCGGACGTTTGATGCGGAAGATTACGGCGTTACGGGTGACCCGTCAGGGGATAATTTTCAGTCCTTTAATCTGTCTATCGATATGGAATACGCGAAAGCAGCAATGCAGGGTAGGACATACAGAGATGTCGTCTTGTCGCCGACCGTAGTGATGATGGAACATGTCGAAGGGCCGGGCAGTGATGGCAAGATTTACTTAAACACAACAGAGGTCGACCGCGATACATTGAAGGTCTCAACGGCGCTATTTATGGACAACAGGGAATATAAGCGTTGGTCTGGAGCATGTGCACTGGTAGCTGATGAATAAGTTTGCCTACAGCGGCTGGGGAAAAGCCCTTTAGAATGCTTCTGTGTTCTCAGCGCCGCATTCTTGCTCTACCGCCATCGCCATGTGTTTTATCGCCGGTGGGTGCTAGCGTGATGCCCGTTGTTGTTCTCGGGCGACTTTTAATTGTGCAATGACCTCTGCACTGAGGCGAAGCACGGTCTTGCTCTTCTTGAGCGCAGACGTTTGGTATTTTATGGCGTTGTTGTCTCTTAAAAACGCGCAATACTGGCTGAAGGCCGCTTTGCGAGGCCTGTTGAAGCGGATTGCATCGTACGTATCATCAATACCGTTGTCTGCATCTTCTTCGCCAAAAGACTCCAGTCTCAGCAGGACTTCAAAGCCGTAAGGTTTAGAGAGAAAGTGGCAAAGTTCGTGGCTGTTCCCGCACTGGGTGATAAATTCAATGTTCATAACGTGAATGTCTCTTTGGGTGTGTTACAGTAACAAGTCGCTTACACGTGGCAGCTATATCGAAACGGCTTTCTATCGCAGTTATTTATTAATCCTATAGTTTACACAAAGTTATGCTTCGAGTTAAGTCGTTATTTGAACAAATTTTAAAAACTTTACCATTCATTGCCATGGCGACCTATCAGCCCCCGTTTGCTCCGATGGGACACATCATTCGAAGTTTTCCCATCTGCGTGCGCGTAACAAATGCCGCCTCCCAAGGTTGGCATTTTTGCTGAAGCTGTTATGCTAAGCCTCATAGGTGAAAAGGCCCTACATTGCGAGAGGTGAGGACCTCTTAACCCGCGCGGCTTGAACAAAACCCTCGTTTTTACGTAACAAGCATTCAACGGGTTCACCCTTTAAAAAAGGAAAATTCTGATGTCCGAAATGAGCAAAACGAAAACGTACCGTGTTGAAGGTGCAGCAGGGGCGTCTTATACCGTTAAAATATCTAGAATTGGCGATGCCCTCCGAGTGAAATGTGATTGTCCTGCGGGCGCTTATATGGATCCCTGCGAGCATTGGAAATCTCTATTCACGGGTGAAGACCAAAATTATGTGGGTTTGTCCGATGAAGACATCCTTGAAATTCAGGGGTGGTTAGACGAAAGTGATTTAGACGAAGCACTACAGAATCTGTTGTATTTTGAAAGTCATGAAAAGAATATGCATGAAAATCTTGCTCGTCAAAAGCGCGCCTTACGTGGGAGGGTGATTGACGTCCTCATTTCAGAGCCGCAGGCTTGAACCTTGGGGTAGCGGTTGGTAATGGCTAGCGCGCTCAGCGAGTTAAAACGCCAAATGGAAGCACTTTTTGGACGATTCGGCCATTGCGGACTTAGCATCTTGGGCGGCTTCTAGTGTTGGGCCCATGCCGCCCATTGAATCTGCAGAACATAGCCTTTTAACACCAACACTCGCGAGCAGTTTATCGCTGGAAAATAGGTTGGGTCAATGTCGCGGTACGTGGCGTATTCTTGTCTGTAAACTCGTTACGGCTATCCCTCTGAAGCGTCGCACGGGCGCTGTCAAGACTCATCTGGGCTAGGTTTTTTCTGCCGCTTGGAGCAAAGCGCTCGTAGTTCGGACGGTATGTTGACATAATGCTTGCATGATCATTTCTTGTTTTGGCGTGTGGCGATGACGTCGGCGCTAAGGACGTTCACGGATATTAAAGGTTAACGCGTGGTGGTTGACTAAGCCTTACGTGTGGGTTACCGGTAGCCCGATGAGCGTTTTTAGTGTGATGGCGGGGTATCTAGCATGCGGGCTTGCTGGGTTGCCTCATTAGATCAAAGGGTCTGAAAGCAGAACAGCATGGATTTGCAGATAACAATCACTGAGGGGCTTGCATGACGGGGATAAAAGAACGTTTACGAATTATTTTTGATGTGCTCAGAATGCTACCCGCTATCGCGGTAAAACCGCCAAAGCTAGAGGCCGCTGTGTCGATAGGTGGTATTTTTGAAGCGACCGCAGCGCGCTATCAAAACCGCACAATGCTTTTCTTTGAGGATCGAGAAATCACGTGGGGTGAGTTGAACTCTCTTGCTAATCGTATGGCGCGAGCGCTACAAGATTGTGGTGTGCGGCGAGGCGATTGTGTGGCATTAATCATGGAAAACCGCGTCGAAATGGTGGCATACATTATTGCGATGCAAAAATTGGGGGTTGTCGCGGCACTATTAAATCCTGCTTTAGGAGGCAAGCAACTCATACACTGTTTAAAGACAGCAACGGCAAGTAAGTGCATTGTTGGCGAGGAAGTGTTTGAAAATCTCGATGCGATACGTGGAGAGATTATGTTGCGTGATGAGGATATCTTGTGGGTCGCGGATATAGGATTAGAGTCGCCGCCAGCGGGGACGCGCGACGCCATGGGTGCATTGAAGAATTATGCCTCGCATAACTTACAAGATACGCGCAGTATTTTGGCGGGAGCCACGGCGTTTTACATTTTCACATCGGGAACTACAGGATTACCCAAAGCGGCAAAAGTGACGCATCGCCGATGGGTTTCAGGCGCTTATCCTTACAGTAAAGTGGGCTGTCGTGCGAAAGCCAGCGACCGATTTTACATCTGTCTTCCGTTGTACCACGGGACAGGTCTTATTTGCGGTCTTGGAAGTTGTTTATATTCAGGGTCTGCAATTGTTTTGCGCCGCAGGTTTTCTGTGTCGCAGTTTTGGCCGGATGTGCAACGGTACAAAGTTACTAATTTTATCTATGTGGGTGAGTTGTGTCGGTATCTTTTAGCGCAACCTCGGTGCTCAGAGGAAGTTAATAATACGTTGGAGCGAGTTTTCGGTAATGGGTTACGTCCCGACATATGGCAAGAATTCAAGCGTCGTTTTGGCATTTCGCGAGTTTGCGAATTTTACGGGGCTAGCGAGGGTAATATCGGTTTTTTAAATGCGCTTAACAAAGATTGCACCATAGGCCTATGCTCGGGCAATATCGTTTTGGTTGAATATGATGTAGACGCCGATGAAATCGTGAGAAACGCCGACGGGAAGATGGTTGAGGTCCCTGTTGGGCAACCAGGCTTGTTACTGGGCGAGGTTGACGATCGCTATCGTTTTGACGGTTACACCGATACGCAGGCGTCAGAACAGAAGATGCTTCGTGATGTGATTAAACCGGGCGACGTGTGGTTTAACACTGGCGATCTAATTCGGCAGATAGACGTTGGGTTCGCTTTGGGTATTCCACATTACCAATTTGTCGATCGAGTTGGCGATACATTTCGTTGGCGTTCTGAAAATGTATCCACCAACGAGGTGGGTGAAATATTGAATGCGCATCCCGCTATTGAGTCGGCCAATGTTTATGGGGTTGATGTGTACGGAGCCGACGGTAAGGCGGGTATGGTTGCGCTGGTTCTGCGTGAAGGCGAGTTATTTGACAGTGCGTCATTCTCGATTTACGTTAACGATACGTTGCCCGCATTTGCTCGGCCGGTGTTTGTGCGCGTGCAAAAGGAAGCGGTGACAACAGGAACTTTTAAACTCGTCAAAGGAGACTTGCGGCGCGAAGCGTACCACATTGATCAGTTTAATGATCAGGTCTACTTTATGCCGCCTAGAGGCGACCATTATCGTCGTCTTAGTCGTGAAAGTTATGATGAGGTAGTGTCTGGAGTAGCGGGTTATTAAGCTAGTTTTACGGAAAATTAAAATTAAATTAAATATTTAAAACAAAGGCTTAAAATGTTTACTTCTAGTGTTTTATCGATTGAAAGGGTGGGTCCAGTGGGTTTGATATGGCTTGATCGAGCGGCCAAATATAATGCCCTGTCAACCGAGCTATGGAGCGCTATTCCAAATGCGATCGCCGAACTAACTGGGGACGCAACGATCAAAGCAATTGTACTCGCGGGTCGCGGTAAGCACTTTTGTGTTGGCATTGATTTGATGGAAAATGTTATCGGGTCTGAAGAACCGCGATCGGGCTCCTCTGAAGCGATTGAAAACCTCAGAAAACTCGAGAATACAGGAAATTTTCAGGCGGCAATATCGTCACTAGCCGATAGCGCTTTACCGGTCATTGCGGTGGTTCATGGACATTGCTTGGGTGCTGGTATCGATTTGATCAGTGCTTGCGATATTAGGGTTTGCAGTGCGGATGCGAATTTTAGTGTCCGCGAAACACGCATTGGGATTGTAGCGGATGTGGGGACATTACAGCGGTTGCCAAAAATCGTAAGTGCCGGGCATGTGGCAGAACTCGCTTACACCGGAAAAGATATTGATGCGCGGCGTGCCGAAAAAATCGGTTTGGTAAATGACTCATACGACTCGTTCGATAATGCGTTTGCCGCGGGCATGGCATTAGCGCACGATATTTCTGCAAATTCTACGTTGGCAGTCCGCGGCACCAAATTTATGCTGCGAAAAAGCGAAAATTTAAGCACCGACCAGAGCCTGACGCTAAACGCCATGTTCACATTACTTACCAGTCTTAAATCGAATGATTTGAAAGAATCAATTGACGCATTTATGAGTCGTCGGCCCCCTAACTACACGGGGAGCTGAGCCTTGCTTAGGTCGCACTGTGGCTACATAATGAGGTCGCGCGTTGCATTTAAAAGTTCGGGATACTTCTCACCAATCCTCGCGCTCCAATACATGATCCAATACTCTAGTTCTTGGAGAAAGCTCAGCGTTAGCTTGTCGGGAAGTTCGCGCTGTTCTTGATCGAGGTAAGCGTGAATGGCTTCTGCATCTGCGATGTCGAGCGTTTCATGAAAACCGATCATGCCTTGATGTGTTTGCGCACCCCCGATCACGATCCCGATAAAATCACGATGTGTTTGCTCACTCATGTACCTAAGGTCGGGCAGGATACCGTTACCTTTCACGCTGACCCCGTGACAACTCGCGCAGTTGCGATTATAAAGAGTCTGCCCTCGAGTAATGGTGTTTGGATCTGTATTGGCTGGGTGACCGAGTGCAACAAATGTTGCTAACGACGTATCCTCTTGGGGCTGAGTTCGTTGGAAGCTTCCGCGCTTAAAAACTAATAATTTATTATGGTTGACCTGATTGTTTTTTAGTTGCTGGCCTAGTGTCAGCATCACTGCACCACCGCTTCCTTGAGCGACTGCGATATATTGTTCGCCTTTGATTTGATAACTGATGGGTCCTGCCAATATCGCGCTATCGGATTTGTAGCGCCATAACGGGTCGCCATTGACGGCATCGTACGCAACCAGTTGACCGTTTTGTGTACCTTGAAATACCAGATTCCCTGCGGTACTAAGCACCCCGCCGTTCGATGGCTGGGGGTGTCGAACGCGCCATTGGCTGCGGTGCTCCAATGGATTCCATGCAACTAACTCACCGTAAACCAGTGCATCCATTGATGCTTGCGCGGCCACCCAGCTTTTTGGATCGCGCGCTTCGTTCAGATCGATCCCTGTATTCCAGCGATTGACTCGGAATCTGACATCGCCGTCGTCAGCACTGTAATAACTTGGAATGTTTTGTACGGGTATATACATCAGCCCGGTGTTTTGACTATAAGACATGGGCTGCCAGTTGTGCGCGCCGTAGGGAGACGGCCAAATGTAACTACCCCCATTTTTTTGATAATTTGCGTATTCGGTTTCTATGGGGCGTCCTGTCGCAAGGTCTACATGACTCGCCCAAGTGATATGGGCGTAGGCATCCGCCGATAGGAGTTCACCCGTCGCGCGATCGAGTACATAAAAGAAGCCATTTTTAGGCGCTTGCATAATTACAGACCGCAGAGTGCCGTCTATCACAATGTCTGCCAAAACCAACTGCTGGGTCGCGGTATAATCCCAATTGTCGCTGGGTGTGACCTGGTAGTGCCAAACGTACTCGCCAGAGTCTGGCTTCACGGCGAGAATTGAGCTCAAATAAAGATTATCACCCCCACCTGGGCTGCGCACTTCGCGGTTCCATGGTGATCCGTTGCCAGTACCAATGTAGAGTAAATCCAGTTTTGGATCATAGACCAAGGTATCCCAAGCGGTGCCGCCACCGCCTCCTTGGCGATACCAGTAGTCACCACCCCATGTGGGTAGCGCTCGCTCAAGGGCAGGGCTTTCTTGAGGTTTGGCAGGATCTCCGGGCACGGTATAAAAACGCCAACGTTGTGTTCCGGTTTGAACATCATAAGCACTGACAAATCCTCTTACCCCTAATTCGGCCCCGCCATTGCCTATTATGACGAGTCCCTTAACAATACGTGGCGCGCCTGTAATACTATAATTGCCATCTGTTGGCGTGGTTTGTACTGACCAGTTAATAGTGCCTGTCAGAGCGTCGAGAGCGATCAGCCGCCCATCTAATGCTCCAAGGAAGATTTGTAATGGCTGGTCATCATTGCCTTGCCATAGTGCGACGCCCCGGTTGACCGGCCCGCAGCATGTTTTTGCTAACTGCGATTTCGGTATTTGCGCATCGAAGTGCCAGAGTTCCTCACCAGTTTCTGCGTTCAAGGCATAGACGTGACTCCAACCTGTGCTAACGTAAATAATCCCCTCGTGAACCAGCGGTGTTGCTTCCATTCCACGAGCGGTGGGGAAGTCGAACGACCACGCTAAATCGAGTTCGTCAACGTTCTGACGGGTGATCTCATCCAGTGGACTGAACCGTTGCTCACTGTAATCTCTGCCGTAACTCAGCCAATCACTGCCTGGCTCGACAATACTAGCCTCGTTCACCACGGCGCCGTAGGAGCTTGGGATGACTAGGCTTAAAAGTAAACATAACCGATGGTCTCGACGCATGCTACTGCCCTCCAACTTACTGCTATTTTACACTAAAAAACGATTGAAGATATTCATACGGCGCGCTGAGCCGTTTCAGTCCATTTCGAGATTACATCAAGTCGACGTGCTTTGGTGACATTCGACTTTGACGTTAACAGGAGCCAACCTATTTGTGTAATAGGCATTCAGTCCGAGCCGTTCAACGAGAACACATAGGGCCAAGCTCGTTTCGGAATCATCAGGACTGCTCATAGTGTGTCAAAGCTCGTATTGCTTTGGCACAGCGATGCCAAATTGTCAGTGAATATTGTAAAACCAAATGACACACTTGCGCTTTGGAGATCGCAAAATCACACAACGTGTCATCTGTTCAAGCCCTGTATTTAGCAATAAGTATAAGCCTCTAAGTTGCAGAGCTTTTCCAAATTTATATGTAGCGCTCTCATACTCGCTGTTGGGACTTTCTGAGCGATATAAACGGTGTGATTTTGTGTTCTTGGGCCCAGTGACGGGTGTATTTGAAGATGCGCTCGGCATTGGGTAAGGACGAAGGGGGTGGCGTTGGTGAAAACAGTCCAAAACTCCCTGTGGTAGGACCTATTGCTCAGCATACACTTTTATTCGAGGGAGACCTAGACGATTGCAGTGGCGCAAAATAATAGGTAGCGGGAGTGTCGAGAGGTCTAAAATTCGCTGAGAAATTTCTTTTTGAAATCTCTATTGTTTATCGGTCACTTACTAAACAGCGAGCTAGCTTTTAACCAGTGCCGCTATCGGCGCCTCCCAATACTGCGTCGCTTGCGGATGAAACTTTGCGTCCCCTTTAAACTCATCGAATACGAGTCTAGCTAGCTGCGGTCATGCATGGGTAATGCGGGAAAAGCAATAATAGGGTCACCTTTGCCTTCCCGCACTGTAAAAGATCATCAGATCTCGAAGAGTCCGCGATAGTTAGTCTAACTGGGGTATTTCTTGGCCCTGACCATATTTCTCGTAAGTCGCTTTAAGTTTTGAGGGCAGTATATTGACCTTACTCAGGTCGCCATTGATATGGGGTAGAGCCAGGACGCGCTTGTCCATTACTTTGAACCATAGCTTCGGAATATAGGCGAGCAGAAACATACCATAGTAGCCATTCGGCAGTTCAGGAATATCGTCGAAGTCACGGAGACTCTGGTAGCGGCGCATCGGGTTAGTATGGTGGTCTGAGTGACGCTGCAAATGAAATAGTGCCAAGTTACTCATCATATAGTTGGCATTCCAAGAATGATGTGGCTGGCAGCGCTCGTAGCGGCCATCGCCACGCTTTTTGCGCAATAGTCCATAGTGCTCAATGTAGTTGGCGGAGGTCAACTGATACCATGCCCAGAAGTTATGTAGGGCCAAAAATGGCACCATAATCCATCCGAACGCTAAGACTAAGGTACCTTGTAATAATAAACTGAGTAAATAGGACTGCAAAATATTATTTTGCAAAGACCAGGTCGCTTTGCCTTGTTTTTCAAGGCGCTTTTTTTCCAGGTTCCAACCTCGAACGAAAGTGCTGGGGATTTCACGCAAGGTAAAAGCATAGATTGACTCACCTAGCTTTGAGCTGGCGGGATCATCTGGTGTTGCTACGAGTACATGATGGCCACCATTGTGCTCGACACAGAAATGCCCGTAGGCAGGCACTGCAAGGGCTATTTTAGCCATCAGTTGTTCTAGCGCCGTGTGCTTGTGGCCGAGTTCGTGGGCGGTGTTGATACCCAGACCGCTGTATCCGCCCGCGACGATTGCCATAACCATTACCGACAAAGGGTGGAGGTCATTGTTCCCAACCACATAGGCCATTACGCCAAGCACAACAAAGTGTAGGGGAACGGTAAGCATGGTCAAAGCACGATAGTACCCGTCCGCTTCCAACTGAGGTACGAGTTCTTCGGGGGGGTTATTCGTATCGCTGCCTACCAGATGATCCACTAAGGGAAAAATCAGATAGGACACCGCCAACGGTAAGGCTAGGGTCCATTGCATGCCGGTTTGATAAAAAATAGCGACACTCACCAGCGGTAGTGCCGGCATAAGCATAGATATCAGCCATAGGTAACGCTTTTTATCCGTGTAAGTAATCAATCCTTTTTCTGAGTGTTCAAGCGTGTAAGTTACCATTTTCTTCTCCTTGATAGTGTTTCGTAAGCGTCCTTTGAGAGTCATTGTAATTGACAAATAGCAGTAGAGTGGTGTCAAATACCATCAATATAAGAGTCATTTACCATCATTTTGATGATATTTTAGTTGTGTATGGGAGGCTTTCATGAATTCTTTTGCGTTGCCTGTATTAATAGACTTGCTCGCGGAACAGGGTATTTCGAAAACTCGACTACTTGAAAAGACCGGTTTGGAGGGTTTTGATCTGAGTAAAGCGGAGCTTTTTAATGCCGCCCAAGCCGATGAGATTTGCGGCAAGGCGATCACCCTTACCGGTGACCGGTTACTGGGCGTCAAGCTAGGCACTCGATTTGATCTGGTCTCTATGGGCATCTTGGGTTACGCGGCAATGACGAGTGACAAAGTGGGTGATGTACTCAATTTATTGGTGCGTTACAAACGCGCGTTATTACCGAGCATGCGCATTGAGTTAATTCCTGATGGAGATTCTGTCGTATTGCGCAGCGCAGCGCCTCATCTCCCCTCGGCTTTGGAACAGTTTTACACTGGCACGCTCTACGCGGGCCTGGTAACTAACTTAAATTTGCTCACCGAAACTCACGGAAGTAGCGCGACGCTTGAGCTGAACTACGGCCAGCCCGAGGACAGATCTTTTTACGAATTGGTATTTGGTACAGGCGTTTTGCTTAATTCGAACCGCTGTGGATTGACCTTTGATCCCGAGGATCTGGCCATGAGGATATCGACATCGGATCCTGTGGCTCAAGAGGTGTTTCGGCGTGAATGCGATCGTATTTTAGCGAATGACAAGTATTCCGGGGTGGTCAGTGAGCGAGTCAAAGAGTTGTTGTTGCTATCGCGCTCAGCATTTCCGACGGCTGCGGATATCGCTAAGCAGATGCATATGAGTGAAAGCACTCTGCAACGACGGCTGTCGAATGAGGCTACTCGATTCCAGCAGTTGCTGGATCAGGTAAGGTATCGTTTAGCGCTTGAGTATTTGCAGGGCACTGATTTGCCTGGATCGGAAATTGCCGCCCTTTTGGGTTTCAATAATGCCGCTAATTTTCGCCGTTCTTTTAAACGCTGGTCAGGCACAACGCCGGCACATATTCGGAGCTCTAAGAACGCTGCTAGCACTCTTTAGCAGCATTCTTTTTTTGAGTACCGTCGATGAAATGCTTCTCGAGTTCGCGCAGGGTGCGCCGTTTGTTTTGAGAGGAGTAAAGAATGACAGCCCGCGCTGAAGCGACACGACAGGCCAACCCATTAAAGCGTTAGTCGGTTTAAGCGACCAAGTTTGAGTCGACATCGAAAAAAACCAAGGGGGATCTACTGCTTTGTTTGTGGAGGTGTTTTGCGAGCTTCTTGACCCTTACGTTATGCTCTTGCGGGCAACGTGACTACGCCATGACCCGGGGTGGTGATTTGGCCTTGCTGGTCTTCAAGCCATATCTCGCACTCTACGAAATTTTTACCGTCTTGAACGTACTTTTTTCTTACGATCCCCCGCCCTAATAGCGGATTTCCGGGTATATCCATCACTCGGTACTGTACGTGCAACGCTTTTAAATCTCCGTCTGGACCTGCGAAGTCGGTCATTAGTTGCCCCAGGAACGCATTCTTGAGTGCTCCATGCAAGATCACATCGGGAAGGTTGTTGCGAAGTGCGAAGTCTTTGTCGTAATGAATTTGATAATAATCGCCCGACGCGCCCGCGTATTTAACGAGTTGCTGTGTCGTGGGGTCCTTGCGAAGACTTGGAATTTCAAAGCCTTCTTCGACGTCATCAAAATAGATTTGCTGAGCCATTTTTTTGCCTCTACTTTGTTGGTTGGTAGTTTATTTCTGTGGATCGCTGTAACACGACTATTTTGTCAAATTGGTTGGTATATTTAGTTTCTCTAACAATCATTAACATGTTTCCAAGTTTCCCTTGCCTTTCATGTAAATCAGCGAGGTAGTGTGTCACTGTGATTTGATCGCCTGGTCTTACCGGCTCGAAGTATTCCCATTTACTTCCGCCGTCCAACGTTGCAGAATATGGCTTGACTATTTCAGCACGAGCTTTGCCTAATTTCATTGAGCGCAAAAACGTAGGTGGCGCTGTTAGGCCCCCATATTTTGTATTACGAGCCGCTTGCTCGTTATTAAAAGCTGGATTCTGGTCTCCGATGGCTTGCGCAAATTTGATGATTGCGCCTTTCTCTACTTCGTTGACGACGGGCTCGGATTCAACGCCGATAGCCGCTTTCATCTCTTTTGTAATGACTGAATGGGTCATATCGCCATCTCCGATTGGAATTTGTAAATAAGTGCGTAGGTGAGCTTATTTTTTCAGGAGTTTACCGCCCGTTGGAACACGCTACAAGCGTGCCACTGGACAACGCCTTTCTGGCGCATTGATTCGGTGGCGCCTGAGAACCATTGGCAGAACTCGAAGTTTGTGGCAGTGCTTTGTCTCGAGGAGCCATGCTTTAATCTTTGTGTTAGCGTTTGTTGTTGCTCGTATGTTTATAGCGACTCTCTGCAGTGCGAAAGCGATTTTTTTTGCGCAGATTGTCGCATGTTACATCTTGCCAATAGGCGAATAGCGTAGCTTTTATGTCGAATATCCCCACTATTTTGGGCTGTAGGGCATTAATTAATTTGGACGAGATTTACCGCCATACGCTTCAATTATCAGGCTTTCGGTGAATTCAAAACGCACTGATGTGAGTAAGTCCGCGCCATTATCAGAGGTTTTAGACAGGAGAGCCTGACCTGTTTGTGATGAGCTTCAAGGCGACTCGAATCAATTGTTTAGCCTTAAAAAAGGCCAGACGAGTGGAGTGTGTAAACGTGAATGATTATCAGGAGTTTCAAATATGCCGTTTCGTTTTTTGACTTTACCCTAGCTGAGTTAGGCAAAAAAATCGACTGAAAATAGGGACTTTTTAGCATTCCGACAAGAGGGGTTGATACGAGCCTACTATTCAACCTAAAAAATAGTTCCACAGGTTTGATCGCTTCAGTATTCGATGATTCAATAATTTACAAAGGCTACAAATATCACTAGTATTCTCGGTCTTTAAACGGCGCGGCGAATGTTTTATGGATAACGGCATGCAGAGTAACCTTCATTGGCACGAGGGCGAAGTGACGCGGCAGGATCGCAGGCTATTAACAAGGCAGAAAGGTGTTACCCTCTGGTTTACAGGTCTTTCAGGGAGCGGGAAGAGTACCGTGGCGGTCGCGTTAGAGAAGGCCCTGTTTTCGCGAGGAACATTGAGTTATCGGTTGGATGGCGATAATGTTCGTCTGGGCATTAATAAGAATCTTGGATTTAGTGCAGAAGATCGCGGCGAGAATATTCGCCGGATTGGCGAGATATGTAAGCTTTTTGTCGATGCGAGTGTTATGGTTCTTTCTAGTTTTATTAGTCCTTACCGTGCCGACAGGGACTTAGTGCGCAAGTTGCACATGGAGGCCGGCTTTGATTTTGTCGAAGTCTTCATGGATTGTTCGTTGGCAGTCGCGGAGATGCGTGACCCCAAAGGGCTTTATCGACTGGCGCGACGTGGAGAAATTAAAAACTTTACGGGTATTGATGATCCCTATGAGGCGCCGCTGCAGCCAGATATACATTTGCGATCAGACACCATGAGTATTGACGACGAGGTTGCGCTGATTTTGGACTATCTTACTCACAAGGCTCTAGTAAAAGATTTATAGGAGTCCCCATTACCCACTCTTCACAGGTCATCCGTCTTGATTTCACCTCATGGTTCGTCCCAGCTTAATTCACTGTACGTTAATGATGCGCGGCACCGTTCAGAGCTTCTGTTAGAAGCGCAGGCGTTACCAGCATTGCTGCTTAATTCAGCCGCAGCGGCGAATGCCACTATGTTGGGCGCAGGCTACTTTAACCCATTAAAAGGTTTTATGAATCTTGCCGATGCGGTGAGTTGCGCCGACAAAATGGAAACGACCGAGGGCCTGTTTTGGCCAGTACCTATCGTCAATATCTGCCCCGACGTCGATGCAATTCGTGGCGCCTCGCGCATTGCTTTGCGTGATCCGAATATTGAAGGGCACCCGGTGCTTGCCGTGATGAGCGTTGATGCGATTGAGACCGTTAGCCGAGCGCAACTGGAGTCTATTGCACACCCACTCTTTGCGACGAGTGACAGTCAACACCCGGGTGTTGCGACCTTCTTGGCATTGGGAAATCATCTGGTGTCCGGCACGATTGAGGTCTTGAACTTTAGTTATTTTCAGGCTGATTTTCCTGACACATTTCAAACAGCTGATGCTATAAGAGCAGAGATTTCCCAGCGCGGCTGGAAAAAAGTAGTGGCTTTTCAGACCCGTAACCCCATGCACCGAGCGCACGAAGAGTTGTGTCGAATGGCTATGGAGCGCTTGGAGGCTGACGGGTTAATTGTGCACATGCTCTTGGGGCGTTTAAAGTCAGGTGACATACCTGCCACGGTCCGTGATGACTGCATTCGCAAGATGGTAGAGTTATATTTTCCAGAAAACTCCGTGATGATTTCAGGCTATGGCTTTGACATGCTGTATGCAGGGCCGCGCGAGGCCCTATTACACGCCATTTTTCGTCAGAACATGGGCGCTACGCATCTTATCGTGGGGCGAGATCATGCCGGTGTGGGTGATTATTATGGTGCCTTTGACGCGCAGGAGATATTCTTGTCATCAGTGCCAAAAGGGGCATTAGAGATTCAGATATTTTGCGCTGATCACACCGCGTTCTCCAAAAAACTGGGTCGCGTTGTCATGATGAATGAAGTGAGTGATCACGAGAAGGACGACTTTATTTTATTGTCTGGTACGGCAGTTCGAGAGATGTTGAGTGCCGGGCGGGCACCCCCGCCCGAGTTTTCTCGACCTGAAGTGGCGGCCATTTTGATGGCGTATTATCAGCAAAACGTGCAGCAGTAGTGCAAGCGGCGCGCTGTTTCGGCGGGTTGCGAAGTCTGTGTGAAATTTTTTGATAGATGAGGAGTGAACTTTGTCTATACCTCGACCGTTCAGACTACTCGGCGTCCAACAAATCGCCATTGGTGCCGCGGATAAAAGTCGTCTGCAGGCATTTTGGGTGCAGTTACTAGGGATTCAGCAGACCGGACAATTCATTAGCGAAACTGAAAATGTCGATGAAGATATTTGTCAGGTGGGGGTGGGGCCCTTTGCCGTTGAAATTGATTTAATGCAGCCATTGAATTCGAGTAAGAAGCCTCGAGTAGACAGTCCTGCGTTGAACCATATCGGCTTCTGGGTTGATGATTTAAAGGCCGCGCATGCCTGGCTGACGGAGCAGGGATTGCGCTTCACTCCGGGTGGTATCCGTCAAGGTGCCGCAGGACATGATGTGTGTTTTATTCACCCCAAAGGCAGCGAAGACTTTCCGTTATGTGCCGAAGGGGTCTTGGTTGAATTAGTGCAGGCTCCAAGTTATGTCGTTGATGCGTACGAGGGCCAGTCACAAATAGCATCATCATAGTCGCGGGAGAGGACATTTAACGGTACACTGCCGCCCCGCCAGAAGGGTACACTCCGCGACTGTCTGCCTAATCGGCTTATCAACCAAAGTGCATGCACATGAGCTTTAAAAATTTGGGATTAACACCACCTCTACTCAAGGCCTTAGTGAGTCAGGGGTACGCGGAGGCAACTTCCATTCAGATTGAGGCCATTCCTGCCATTTTGGCGGGCAGAGATGTAATGGCTATGGCGCAAACGGGAACCGGAAAAACCGCAGGTTTTGCGCTCCCGATCCTGCAAAAGTTGTCGCAGGGCACGCCGGCGAGATCGAATCAGGCTCGAGCCTTAGTCTTAACGCCCACCCGAGAACTTGCAGCGCAAGTAGCCGAAAGTTTTGCGACTTACGGTCAGCATTTATCGCTGCGTTCCACCGTGGTTTATGGCGGCGTTAAAATTAATCCACAAATGCTTAAGTTACGGCGGGGTGTCGATGTGTTAGTCGCTACACCGGGACGCTTACTTGATCTGCATGCTCAGAACGCAGTGTCTTTTGACCAGCTCGAAGTGCTCGTGTTGGATGAGGCAGATCGAATGCTTGATATGGGTTTTATTCACGATATCAAGCGAATTATCCTGAGCTTGCCGCGGCGTAGACAGAACCTGATGTTTTCTGCAACGTTCTCAAACGAGATTCGAGATCTGGCGAAGAAATTGGTGCGTTCCCCCGAAGAGATTTCGGTCACGTCGGGCACGGGTGCCGCGACGTCAGTAAAGCATTGGATCTGTCCGGTGGAGAAAAAGCGCAAGGCGCCACTTTTGGTCCACTTGATCCATGACCGAGGCTGGCAGCAGGTGTTGGTGTTTGCTAAGACCAAGCATGGCGCAAACAAACTTACCAAGTTTCTTGAGGCGGAGGGAGTCACGGCGGCGGCAATTCACGGTAACAAGAGCCAAGCTGCGCGCAATCGAGCCTTGGCAGATTTTAAAGCGGGCGAGCTGCGTATTCTTGTGGCGACCGATATTGCCGCGCGTGGCTTGGATATTGCGCAATTACCTCAGGTGGTAAATTTCGATTTGCCAAATGTGCCGCAAGACTATATTCATCGTATCGGTCGAACAGGCCGAGGCGGCTTTAGCGGAGAAGCTATTTCGCTGGTTAGTGCAGATGAGGTAGATTTACTCTCAGATATCGAACGGCTGATGAAGCAACTCTTAACGCGCGTTGAGATCGACGGCTTTGAACCTGCGCAACGCGTTCCTGAGACAACCTTGGCGCGCAAGAGGAAGAGTGCAAAACCCCGCAAACCGCTGAGTAGCCAGACCCCCGGCGATTCATATGGGCGTTCATCAAAGCGAAAAGCGGGGGCGAGTCCTTATGGACACGGCCCCCAACCGGGTGAAAAACGAAAGTCAGGAACGAGTGGTGCGCTAAAAGGCAGCCAAAAAACACAGCAAAAGCAGACTCCAAGTGAGGGTAAGGCTCGCGATCAGAGTTCCCCAGCTGAGCCGGCGGCCAGACACGCCGATCAACGGGTGTCAAAGCGACGTCCTAAAGCCAGCGGAGAGCGCGGAGGCGGAGGCACTGGGCGGGGTCGGAGAGCGCAGTAACCTGCAAACATGCAGGAGTTTTGCCTTGCCTCATAGGGAATTATATGGCCTTTAATGTAAAGACAGCTTTACTCAAACCTGCATTGAAGTTGGCGATGGAGCGCTCGGGCCATGGTCGTCAGTTAGGAATTGACATCACTCATGTGTCTGGCGGTCATGTGCGGCTAGCCTATTCTTATGATCCACAAGCGGTTGGTAATCCACTCACAGGTGTGATTCACGGTGGCGTCATTCTGAGTCTACTCGACATTTGCTGCGGATGTGCCGCGATGACGGCCATGCAGGAACTGTCTATTGCTCCTACTATCGATTTACGTCTTGATTATATGCAGCCGGCAAAGCCTGAAAAGCCGGTTTTAGCAAGTGGCAATGTTTACCGAACGACATCATCAGTTATTTTTTGCCGAGGCTCAGCATGGCAGGACGATGAGGACGACCCGATCGCGCACTGTGTTGCAACGTTTATGCGCTTGAGTGCTCCTCAGATGTCTATTGGTAGCGTGATTCGAACGGGTATTCAAGGGTTATTTCCCGCTGGCAAGGATCGAGGATGAGCGAAGAAACAGATGCGCAAAATGTATCAGAGAGTCTGCACAAGGTGCGTCAAGTTGAGTTTGAAGCGGCGCTAGAGGCCGCACTGAATTGCGCATCGCCAAACGACGTGATGAAGTTGATTCCCTACAGTGGTTTTATTGGCGCACAAGCATCTGTGGTGGATGGGCGCGCGAGGTATTGGTTAGATGCGAGGGTATCAAATATTGGCAATCCGTCCTTGCCCGCAATCCATGGCGGCGTGATTGGCGGGTTTTTGGAACTGTCGGTTCTAGTGGAGTTATTGTTTTGTTTAGAGACCTCGGCATTTCCAAAAGTGATTGATTTTTCGTTAGATTATCTTAGACCTGCGCGCTACCAGACGCTTTACGCTCACTGTCAAATATTGCGGCAGGGAAAGCAAGTCGTAAATGCCGCCGCGACTGCATGGCAAGACGATATTAAAACGCCTGTAGCCACGGCACGCGGACACTTTTTAATTCACTAATCACCACGTGATTTGACCCTCAAGGTTGAATTATGCGCGTCTGCCCCCACTCATCGACTAAGATTAAATTTTTTAGGAGAACAAACGACCATGGCATCTACATCGAACGCAGAAACTCTGGGTTTTCAAACAGAAGCGAAACAACTATTACACCTGATGATTCATTCCCTTTATTCAAACAAAGAGATTTTTCTTAGGGAATTGGTTTCTAACGCGTCGGATGCGGCGGATAAGCTAAGGTTTGAAGCGCTTGCGCATCCGGATCTCTATGAAGACAGCCCAGACCTATGGGTGCGTATCGAAGTAGACGAAGAAAATAAACGCCTGGTCATATCCGATAACGGAATTGGCATGTCACGAGACGAAGTGATCGCCAATCTAGGAACCATTGCTAAATCTGGGACGGGCGAGTTCCTGCAATCACTCACCGGTGATCAGCAACAAGACTCCCAACTTATCGGCCAATTCGGCGTTGGCTTTTACTCTTCTTTTATCGTAGCGGAAAAGGTGATTGTCGAGACTCGACGGGCGGGCGCTCCGACAGATTCGGGGGTTCGTTGGGCCTGCGACGGGGAGGCAGATTATACCATTGAGTCGATAGAAAAAGTTGAACGCGGAACTCGCATCGAGCTCATTTTGAAAGCAGATCAAGCTGAATTTGCGAGCAGTTGGAGATTGAACAGCATCGTTAAAAAGTATTCCGACCACATCGCAATTCCCGTTCAAATGTTGAAAAAAGATCCGCCGGCGGCACCCAGTGAAGATGATGAAGTCGTGATCGAAGACGAGGTCAAAGCGCCCCAGTGGGAGTCGGTAAATGACGCGAAGGCCCTCTGGACACGTTCTAGAGGCGATATCAGTGACGACGAATACAGCGATTTTTATCGGCATATTTCTCATGACTTTTCGCCGCCTCTGCACTGGACCCACAATCGGGTGGAGGGCAAGCACGAGTACACAAGTCTTCTTTACATACCGACAACGGCCCCGATGGACCTGTATCAAAGAGACGCTGCTAGGGGTGTGAAGCTGTATATTAAACGAACATTTATTATGGACGATGCAGAGCAGTTCATGCCGATGTACCTAAGGTTCGTGAAGGGTGTTGTTGATAGCGCTGATTTGCCACTCAATGTATCGCGCGAGATATTGCAAAAGACGCCTATGGTGGACAGTATTCGGGCGGCAATCACTAAGCGCGTTTTGGATATGTTGAGTAAATTGGCAAGTACTGACGAAGAGAAATATGCGCTTTTCTGGGGTCAGTTCGGGACTGTTTTAAAGGAAGGTCCCAGTGAAGATCATACCAACCGAGAGAAAATCGCTAAATTACTGCGGTTCGCCAGTTCGACCGTTGGCTCTGATGCAACTTCAGTGAGTTTGTCCGATTACATCGCCCGCAAGAAAGAGGGTCAAGACAAGATTTACTACCTGACAGGGGACAGTTATTCGGTGATTGCGAATAGCCCCTATTTAGAGGTCTTCCGCAAACATGGCATCGAGGTCTTATTGATGTGCGATCGCATCGACGAGTGGATGATGGGTTATCTGTCAGAGTTTGACGGGGTGTCTTTTCAAGATGTTGCCCGCGGCGAGCTAGATTTACAGCATTTGATTGAAAAGAATGAGGATCAGAGCGCAGAAGACGCTAAACAGAAAGATTTAGGTGATACCGATACTTTTTCTGCGCGCATCAAGGAGCTTCTTGCAGATCGTGTTGAGGATGTTCGAAGTACGGAACGACTCACGGACTCGCCTGCATGTCTGGTTGTTGGCGAGCATGACATGGGTGAACAAATGCGTAAGATCATGCAGGCGGCCGGTCAAAGCGTGCCCGACAGCAAGCCGATACTTGAGGTCAATATGCGTCATCCGCTCGTTGAGAAGCTGGAGGCAGAAGAAAACGATGAAAAGGCGACCGTGCTCGCCGGGCTACTTTATGATCAAGCGGCGTTGTCGGCTGGTCGCCCATTGGAAAATCCAGCGCAATTCGTGCAGCGCTTGAATCAAATGATGTTTGAATAACAGGCAAGCCTTTTGTGACGGAAAATCATACAGCAAGCTAAAAAATCGCCGGATTAAGGCTTTTTTTTAGCTTTATTGCACTGACATAATGCGGGTAACCGCTCTATACTACAAACTTTTGGAAGGGTATGGACGTGAGTCAGGGCGGGCAAACGATCGCGGTACTCGGTGCTGGAAGTTTTGGTAGTGTCATAGCCAATATGATTGCGGCGAACGGCCACGACGTTCACTTGTGGATGCGAGACGAGATCTCGGCCCAGCGCGGAGAGAGCGAACGAGTGAACGATCGATATCTGTCAGGGTATCGATTACAACCCAATCTGCGAATTAGTAGTTGTTTGACTTCTTGTCTTAAAGACGCAGATACGGTTTTCTTTTCAGTGCCAAGTGGTGCCTTGAAGCGCCTTGCTGAGCGTGTGAGTCCTGTGTTGAAAACGGGCGCGGTTGTTATCAGCACATCAAAAGGCATCTGTGGTGACGACTTTTTGTTGCCAAGTCAGCTTCTTCAGAAAATCCTGCCGCAGGCCTCTGTAGGCGTTATCAGTGGGCCAAATCTGGCAAAAGAAATTGCTAATTATGAAATTACTGCAACTGTGGTGGCGAGCGAAGACGCAGAGGTATGTCAGCATATCCAGCGTTTATTGGCGTCTGACTATTTTAGAGTGTACGCCAATCGGGATCGTTTCGGCGTAGAGTTGGCGGGAGCGTTAAAAAACATCTACGCCATTGTGTCTGGGATTGCAGAGGCTATGGGAGTGGGGCAGAATACCAAGAGCGTCGTGTTGACACGGAGCTTAGCTGAAATGCAACGGTTTGGGATGAAAATGGGTGCCGATCCCATGACTTTTTTGGGTCTTAGCGGTGTTGGTGATTTGTTTGTAACCTGCACATCTCCATTGAGCCGAAATTTTCAAGTGGGCATGGGGTTAGGGCAGGGTAAGACGCTCGAACAGGCAATTGTCGATGTCGGGCAAATCGCTGAAGGCGTCAATACGACTAAATTAGTGAAAGAAAAAGCGGCGCAAATGGATACATACATGCCCCTCGCGTCAGCACTTTACGCTACACTATTTGAGCAGCAACCTATACAGGCTTCTCTGCGAAGTATGATGCTCGCAGAGCAGAATTCTGATGTCGACTTCACGGTGAAAATAAATGACTGATACTAAGGCGTCCTTAAAAAATATGGATTCATGGCGGAGGGTCGGTTTTGTCGTCCTCTTCCTCATCTTGATGATGGTTGCACGCAGCGTGATCTTCCTTGTTGTGGTAGCGCAAGCGATCATATTGCTCACTACTGGCGAGCATCATCTTAAATTACGTGAGTTTGGAGAGACTCTGGGCCACTGGGTTTTTCAAACATTGATGTTTATTACTCACAATAGTGACGTTAAGAGCTTTCCGTTTGATGACTGGCCGAAGCCGTCATCAGCTGAAGAGGTGCCCGTGAGCCCTGAACAGCGCGCGGGTGAGGGGAGTTTCACCCCAATCGCCGATAGCGAACTCATGGGTGAACAATCGAAATCTGCTCGCTCCGATGATATTCCGTCTTTTACTGCATCGGTTGAAGAGGAAGACCTAGGGGCACACGCACAACCACAAGCAGACGCAGAAGCAGACCAAGCAGAAGCAGACCAAGCAGATCACAATGGTACTATAACGTCGAGGTGAACTCGTTCGTAGTCAAAAGCGGTTTACGCGCGTCTGAACCGTAAAGCCTCGCCTGCGTTGGGTACTGGAACAGTCTCGTCGACGCAGTGATCTTAAAAACCCCGAGTGCCAAGCAATCGCCGGTATACATTGAAAGCGAGGCTCGATGGGCATGACGGTGTAAAGTTGATGCTGAGCGCCGACATTCAATTCGTTAAATGACAGGTAGCCACCCATGGAAATTCGCTATCGTGGGGAACTCGCGATCCGCTCCCGCGGATTGTCCCTAGCAGCCAAAGAGTGGGGTAGTCCCGATTCTAGACCCGTGATTGCACTGCATGGTTGGTTAGACAATGCCGCTACTTTTGATCGCATGCTGCCGAGTATGAGTGATTTACATGTGGTTGCGCTGGATGCTGCAGGCCATGGATTGAGTGACTTCAGGTCGGATGATGCGAGTTATGACATCTGGCTGGATGTTGCTGACGTCATTGCAGTGGCAGATCATATGGGGTGGGATAGGTTTACCTTGCTCGGGCATTCGCGGGGAGCGATAGTAGCGGTTTTGGTGGCGGGTTCGTTCCCTGACCGAGTGAGTCATCTGGCCATGATCGATGGGCATGTTCCGATCCCTGCGACGGAGCATAACGCGGCGAGACAAATAGCTAAGGCAATTCGCGATCACCGTCGTTTCGGAAACGCTTCGCCGAGCTTTTTTTCTAGTTTTGAACGAGCAGTACATGCGCGTTCTAATGGCTTTTTAGCCTTGCAGTTAGATGCCGCCGAAATACTCGCGCAGCGTGGTGTGCGCCAGAGTGAGCGCGGGTTTTACTGGCACAATGACCAACGGCTTAAAGGGACCTCGTCTATTAAATTTACCCGCGAGCAACTACAGAGTTTCTTAGCTGCCGTGAGTGCCCCTACTTTACTTATTCAAGCGCAGCAGAGCATATTTACACGCGATGATAAGGAAGCAGAGCTGTTTGCATCGATCATTGGATTGCAGATTGTGGATATGGCGGGTGGCCATCACCTTCATCTTGAAAGCCAACATGCTCGGGTAGCTCAAGAAATTTCTAGGTTCCTCTCGCAGCACGAGTAATCGAGCACGTGAGGGTTAAGTAAGTGCAAGGGCGAGGCCTCTGAATCGTCGAAGTGAGATGTTAGTTGGGCAGATTACAGTTCGCCTTATAAATCTATCGAGTTTATGCGGTGGCTAGTATTCGACCGGCAACTGTATTTATTCGAAGCTTATCAAGTGCTATGCTTCTTTTACAGCCTGACGAAGTTTTTGCCCTGTCATGGATTGGATTCAAGTCACGAGCCCTGTCGCCTATGGCAATTCCACCTGAATTAAAAGTACCTCCTGTACAAAGGATAAGGAACGATTATGGCAATGCGTATTGATAGCGATAGCATGGGAGAGTTGGAAGTGCCGTCTGATGCGCTTTATAGTGCTCAGACTCAGCGTGCAATAAACAATTTTCCCATTAGCGGTAAAGTCATGCCAGAGCCGTTTATACGTGCCCTCTTGATGGCAAAGGCCGCTGCGGCACGGGCTAATTCGGATTTACAGCTGTTGCCAGCAGACATGGCCGTTGCGATAGATGAAGCAGTTGATGAGTTACTGTCGAGCGATGATTTTATGCGACATTTTCCGGTCGACGTCTATCAGACGGGTTCGGGAACAAGTTCGAATATGAACGCGAATGAGGTGTTGGCGACGTTGGCATCGTCGCGATTGGGGCGGCCTGTCAGTCCGAATGATCATATAAATTTAGGTCAGAGCAGTAACGATATAATCCCAAGTGTGATTCATATTAGTGCTGCCATGGAGTTGCATGGTCGGTTATTGCCTGCTCTGGAGCATCTAGTAGGGATTATCGAAGTCAAGGCTAAGCAAGTTGATCACCATGTCAAGACGGGGCGAACTCACCTCATGGATGCTATGCCAGTGCGAATGAGTCAGAGCCTACTGGGCTGGGCCAGTCAGATACGGCAAAACTTGATAGCCTTAAAGACGCTGTGCCCTTTGCTGCAAAGCCTTGCACAGGGTGGTACGGCCGTGGGGACAGGTATTAATGCCCATGAGGACTTCGCGGCCTTATTTAGTCAAAAGTTAAGCCAAGCTACAGATATTCCGTTTACTCCAGCGGCCAATTTTTTTGCTCATATCGGCACTCAAGATGTCGCAGTCGCGATGTCGGGGCAGCTTAAGACGGCGGCTGTGTCCATGATGAAAATAGCAAATGACTTGCGCTGGATGAATTCTGGGCCATTGGCTGGGCTTGGAGAAATTGCGCTAGAAGCCCTGCAACCGGGATCTTCGATTATGCCTGGTAAAGTCAATCCGGTTATCCCTGAGGCAACGGCGATGGTGGCAGCACAAGTAATTGGCAATGATGCGGCCATTACTATTGGTGGCCAATCGGGTAATTTTGAGTTAAATGTGATGTTGCCAATGATTGCGGATAATCTTTTATCAAGTCTGGATTTGTTGTCGAATGTGACTCGACTGTTGGCCGACAAAGCGATTGCGACCTTCACGGTAAATGAAGATCAACTACAATTAGCATTGTCGAGAAACCCAATTCTAGTGACGGCGTTAAATCCGATTATCGGGTATCTAAAGGCGGCAGAAATTGCCAAAAAAGCGTATCGTGACGGCCGCGCAGTGATCGATGTTGCCGTCGAAGAAACATCGCTGAGTCGCGAAGATTTGAGCGCATTGCTAGATCCAACTAAGTTGACATACGGGGGCCTTGATTAGGCGCGATGGGGATCTATCGTTGGGTGGCTTAGGGTCGCCAATCATTCGCAGTGAGGGAACAGGTTTCTGTTTGTCAGAATGCCCCTGAGAGTGGCTTGGCATGGTTTACAATTAGGAGTGATCGGTTATGAACAGTTTAAAAGGAAAGACCCTTTTTATTACCGGTGCCAGTCGTGGCATCGGTCTCGCAATCGCCAAGCGCGCCGCTGTTGATGGCGCGAATATTGCGATTGCAGCAAAGACAGCGGAGCCTCACCTAAAGTTGCCTGGAACCATTTACTCGGCAGCCGAAGAAATACGTGAGGCGGGCGGGAGTGCCTTACCGCTGTTAGTCGATGTGCGCGATGAGAACTTGGTCAAAGAAGCGATGAAGCAAACAGCAGAAACATTTGGTGGGATCGATGTGCTAGTCAACAATGCGAGTGCGATCAACCTTTCTGCGACAGAGAGTCTGGCGATGAAAACCTACGATCTCATGCACAATATCAACACGAGGGGTACTTTCCTGTGTTCGAAAATGGCCATGCCCTATCTTCGCAAAAGCAGGAATGCGCATGTTCTTAATATATCACCGCCACTAAATATGGAAACGCGTTGGTTTCAAAATCATGTGGCGTACAGTATGGCTAAGTTTGGCATGAGCATGTGTGTTCTTGGTATGAGCGAAGAATTCGCTCGTGCCGGAGTCGCTTTTAACGCGTTATGGCCGCGCACCACCATTGCGACATCGGCGGTCGCAAATATTGTGGGGGGAGACCCCGTAATTCGTCGATCTCGCACGCCCGAAATAATGGCAGATGCTGCGCACGCTATTTTAGTACGCAACAGCCGCGAATTTTCAGGACATTTTTATATTGACGATCAGGTTCTAGCAGACGCGGGTGTTAGCGATTTTTCGAAGTATCGTGTGGACCCCGATGCCACTGAAGCGGACCTTTTTCCCGACTTTTTCGTTTAATCCGTCGGATACCCCACTCAGTCAAACGTGGGGTAATGTGTCCTAGTGGTTGCCAAGCAGGGCCAAGAACTCAGTGCGTGTTGCTTGATTATCCCTGAATAGTCCCAACGTCGCTGATGTTTTCATCGACGAGTTCTGCTTTTCTACGCCACGCATCATCATGCACATGTGCTTCGCTTCAATGATAACTCCGACGCCTTGAGCATCGGTAATTTCATGGATCGTCGACGCTATCTGCTGCGCCAACGTCTCTTGTATTTGTAACCGTCTGGAGAACATGTCGACGACACGGGCGATCTTAGACAGCCCTAGCACTTTGCCATTGGGTATGTATGCCACATGACATTTGCCGATAAATGGCAATAGGTGGTGCTCACAAAGAGAAAACAGCTCAATGTCCTTAACCATAACCATTTCTTCTGAATCAGACGGGAACAGGGCTTTGTTCACCAGCTCCTCCAAATCCATGTGGTAGCCACTGGTTAGATATTCGAACGCCTTTGCTGCACGCTTGGGCGTATGCAAAAGACCAGGCCGCAGGATATCCTCACCTGTACTTTTTATAATACGTTTAAATTCTTCTTTCATTGTCAGCCATTCCCCTCGTGCCGCGGATGTCCTCAGCGCATTCACTCTGCTCTGTTCGGTAGACGCTAATTAAGCGGCTGAGCATTCTGTCTTAAAACCAAGCAAATAACCAGTCCCGCGTTTCCCCGCCGGTCATATTATCAGTTACCATAACATCCAACTCAGTCACTCATGGCAGACACCGACGTGTCAATACCCATTACCGTAGGCTCCCTCATTACTGAGGGCGAGACACTCTTCTCCGTGAACACTTTATACTATGGGCACGGAACTTTGGATGCATGGGATGAGGCGGTTTATCTATTATTCTATGCACTGAATTTAGGCCCTGCAACTGAACGGGACGTTTTGACGGCAACAGTCAGTGATGCGGATGCTGGCAAGATACGCGCCCTTTTTAAGCGTCGAGTCACAGAGCGGATACCTGCGGCTTATCTGACGAGTGAAGCTTGGTTTTGTGGGCTTTCATTTTATGTCGATGAGCGAGTCATTATTCCGCGCTCGCCAATTAGCCAACTAATCTTGGATCAATTCAAACCGTGGCTTACGACAACACCGCGTCGCATTCTAGATCTTTGTGCAGGCAGCGGCTGTATTGGTATTTCATGTGCTTACGCGTTTCCAGACGCGCAGGTCACGCTGACCGATATCAGTGCCGATGCTCTAGAGGTCGCCGCGTTTAATAGGCGTGCGCATGGGCTTGAAGCGCAGATTGATATTTGTCAGTCAGATCTGTTTGGAGAATTAGAAAATCAATGTTTTGACCTCATTGTGTCTAACCCACCCTATGTGAGTGCGCCAGAGTATGTAAGTATGCCTGCTGAGTATCGCCACGAGCCCGAATTGGCGCTAAGATCTGGGCATGATGGTTTAGCCTTTACGCGCAGACTACTGGCGCAAGCACATCGGTTTCTTCATGCGGACGGGCTGCTTGCTGTCGAGGTAGGCAACTCGGCGGAGACTCTGCAGAATATGTTTCCCTCAGTGCCGTTTATGTGGGTTGAGTTTAGCGAAGGCGATGGGGGAGTCTTTGTTTTAAGTCAGGCGCAGTTACAGGAAAATTGCCATTTTTTCTTGTAATTTTCGTATACTTCACGTCACAGTGTTAACGTTGAGAATGTAATGTCGGGTAATACATGGGGAAAGTTGTTCACGCTTACCAGCTTTGGAGAGAGTCATGGTCCCGCGCTGGGTTGCGTGGTAGACGGGTGTCCGCCGGGCTTGTCACTCAGCACAAGCGATATCCAATCGGACCTTAACCGCCGCAAGCCAGGACAGTCTCGCTACACAACACAGCGGCGCGAGGCGG
>CAJWCO010000025.1 GCA_913031145.1 uncultured Cellvibrionales bacterium
CCAAAGGTACCCTCGACAGTCCCGCTAGCGTTACCAGCCAAACGTTTTGGGCATCCGCAGCAATTTCTCACAAAGCGGCGTACTGTGTTGAATACGCATTAGTCAACGCCGAATAAATCTCGAGTGTAAGTTTTGAACTTAACATCACTAAGCTCTGAGTGTTGTCTATTTGCGACAATGACACAGCTCATCTTTTTGAAGCTGTCTAGGTCCTTGATCACTTGGCAATTAAAAAATGTCTCCGAACTCATGTTGGGTTCATAGACCACCGGTGGAACGCCTTTTGCTTGAATGCGCTTCATAATGCCTTGCACGGCTGACGTTCTGTAATTGTCTGAATCAGCTTTCATTACCAGTCGATAAATCCCAACAATTTTGGGCTTTTTACGAAGTATGCTCTCGGCGACGAAATCTTTGCGTGTTGCGTTAGAGTCGACGACAGCACGAATTAAGTTATTTGGGACACGGTGATAATTGGCAAGGAGTTGCTTGGTGTCTTTGGGTAGGCAATAGCCACCATAGCCAAACGATGGATTATTATAAAAATTACCGATTCTTGGGTCGAGTCCAACACCCTTTATAATTTGCATGGGATCCATTTGGTTCGACTCAGCATATGAATCCAACTCATTAAAATATGCAATACGCATCGCTAGGTAGGTGTTAGAAAAGAGTTTGATCGCTTCCGCTTCGGCGGCATCGGTAAGTAGCACGGGCACGTTTTCCGTATGCGCAGCCTCCGCCAAGAGATTAGCAAAGAGAGACCCCTTGGACCCGCGATGTCCCACGATGATTCGCGACGGGTAAAGATTATCGTAGAGGGCTTTGCCCTCACGTAAAAACTCGGGTGAAAAGATCACTCGATCGGTTTTGTGGTAATTTTGTAGCGTCTGAGTAAACCCGACGGGGATCGTGGATTTTATGACGATGAGTGCACTAGTGCTCGCTTCTAACGCCTGCGCTACCGTGCGTTCTACCGATTGGGTGTCGAAGTAAAGGGTTTCTGAGTCATAGTCAGTGGGCGTTGCGATAATCACGATATCGGCGGACGCAAAGGCGTCGTCGGGACAGAGGGTCGCACGTAGATCGAGATCTTCTGTTAATAACGCTGCGCTAATATCGGTGTCATGAATCGTTGATTGGCGGGCGTTAATCTGTGCCACGCGCTCCGCTACGATGTCTAAGGCCACCACGGTGTGCCGTCGAGCCAAAAGGACGGCAAGTGACAAGCCCACATAGCCAGTTCCAGCAATTGCTATCTTCAACACGTACCTCTTGAGCGTTTTCTGTGGCAGTTATTACCAGAATATGACATTGATGGTTGAGCGTTGTCAATCTGAAGGGTGTATTGCCGGTTGTAATGGCCATACTTTTAGGTTATTTAAAGCTCGACGGTGCGCGTTCAATAGGAATCGAACCAAGATCAAATAGGTATCTAAGTCAAAGGCCTCCATTGGTATGTGCAAGGGTTCGAGGGCCTTTGAAAGCGATCGATTACAGTCAGAAAATACCGCATTTTGCGGTTGATAGCCGGCGTCATACAGGTGGTTTAAGTCGTCGAGTTGAGTCAGGTAGCACCATTGATCAACCAGATGAAAAGCACAGTTCTCGGGGTCTGTTGGGTCGCGTTCTTCAACAAGAATAGCCGACGACCACGGCCAGATTTTAATTTCATAATCGGCAAGGGCCAAAGCAAGTCGCTGGTTATAGTCAGCGGTGGGTTCGGCCCCACAACAGGCTCCCAAACACTTTTGCAATTGCGAACGAAAACATGGACGCTGCGGCATGCCACCCGACGTCTTTTCAAGGTTCAAAAGTTGATGACACAGCAAGTGCTCATCGGCCAGTTGCTCGAGTTTTTTGACCGCTTGCCGCGGGGATCGAAACAGGCCTGTAACAGATTCTGACGTGCAATCACTGAGCGCCTCAATCTTCAGTCGATGGTAACCGTGATGGTCTTCGAAACGTCGAAAGTGGAAAAGTTTTTTGACTCTCCGAAGGCGCCGGTTATAAAGCGGGTTCAACGTTTTTATTTGCTGGCTTTCATAAAGTTGTGCTCCAAAATCTGAGGGTGTTTTTTGAAATTTTACGGCGCTGACTTTGGCACTCATTTGCATATCTTTGGGATTGCTGTGATCTTGCGTGAAGTGACTTCTGACGCGATTTCGAATATGCACGCTTTTGCCGATATACAGTAATTCGCCTGCCTCATTGTGAAAATAATAGACGCCAGCGCTGTTCGGCAGTTTGTCAATCTCGCTGGCGGGCAAAAGCGGCGGTAACGCGGGGTTACTGAGGAGAGTCTTACAGATTGCCGCGATCTCGTCCTTGGCAAAAAGTTTGGATGAAGATTGAAAAAACCGATAAATCATCCATGCATCATCGAGTGCACGATGTCGATTGTTAATGTTTAAATCAAAACGTTTTATAATGTCGCTAAGCCCATGGCGGCGAAATTGTGGGTATAGCGTTCGACTAAACTTCACAGAGCAAAGCGGTTTTGTAGAAAAGCTAATGCCGGCACGACGGAATTCATTTTTTAAAAACCCATAGTCAAATCGAGCATTGTGAGCGACCAGCGTGCGCTGATCTAAAAATTCTAATAACCGCTGCGCGATAGCACTAAATTCCGGCGCGCCGGTCAACATGTCGGGACGGATGCCCGTCAGTTGTTGGATATTTTGTGGTATGGATGTGCCGGGATCACAAAATGTCTGCCATTCATCGATCACTTGACCTTTTTCAATAACGATCACGCCAATTTCAATAATCCGGTGGCGTGTGGCATTCCCTCCGGTCGTTTCGCAGTCAAGCAGCACCATGTTCTCGGGGAACCCTGCAGAGATCGCGGCGCTCTCTTGATCTAACCAGTTTATTTGCACGGGATCACCAATTGTCGCCCTCGTTTTAATGGGACGCACACATTTTGCATAACGGTTTTTGGTGGCGTGGACAAGGCGTCTACTTTTTATCTATTATGTTTAAATACGTAATCGCGGACGGTCTGAGATCACCGCTTGTTGATGACGACAAAGATATCTCTGCTGACTATTATTAATGTCCGTTAGGTATTTAACACGCGGGTTGCTGCCGCGAGTCATTACAGCGCCTTGCACGTTCATTGCAGGATGTCGATGGGCATTTAATCAGTCATACTTATGCACGTGGGTCTGGGTAGCCTGAATCTTTGTACGTAATGCAAGAAAGGTTTTGCATGCCTGGCCTCAAACTAGACAATAGCTTGGCTATTGCAACGCTGTTAAATAGATAATTAATAGAGACTATGACCGGATTTGACGTGATTATTATTGGCGCAGGGGCTGCCGGCCTGTTTTGTGCCGCCACTGCGGGGCAGCGAGGGCTATCGGTGCTTGTTATTGATTGCAGCAACAAAGTGGGCAAGAAAATTCTTATGTCAGGTGGTGGGCGCTGTAACTTCACTAACCGTGATATAACGCCGGAAAACTACATTTCGGGTAACCCACATTTTTGTATTTCAGCATTAAGGCGCTATACCCAGTGGGACTTTATTGAGTTAATTGAAGCCCATGACGTTGCCTATCACGAACGTGAGCGCGGCGAGCTATTTTGTGACAGATCGGCTCGCGATGTATTACAAGTCTTGTTGGTAGAGTGCGAACGGGTGGGCGCGCGTATCGAGACGCGCGTTCAAATTATAGCGGCTAACCGCAAATCTCTCGTCTCGAAAGAAGGATTTCGGTATACACTCGAAACGTCCATGGGGCCATTACAGAGTCGGTCACTGGTCGTTGCCACCGGCGGGTTGTCGGTCCCCACATTGGGAGGGTCTGGTTTGGGTTATCAACTTGCTGAACAATTCGACCTAAAGCTATTGCCGCGCCAAGCGGGTCTCGTACCCTTCACATTTAGCGGCGACATGGGAGAGCAGTTGGCCACACTGTCGGGTGTTTCGGCAGACGTCGAACTTTTTAACGAATGCTCAAGATTCCGCGGCAACATCCTTTTTACGCATCGCGGCATAAGTGGTCCTGCAGCGTTACAGTTATCGAGTTACTGGCGACCTGGCCAGTCGATCTCAATCAATGTGTTGCCGGATCTTTCGCCCCACGAATGGCTATTGTCGATTAAGCAGGCGCACCCAAAAACCCGACTGCGTTCTCATTTGCAGCGTTTGCTACCCAAAGGATTGGTGCACTTATTGGAAGGCATTCACTGGCCGTTACAATGCGATATGCCGCTTGGCGAAATAGCGAACACGACGCTTACAGACATTGCATCGCGCCTGACGCATTGGCAGTTAAAGCCCTCTGGTACAGAAGGCTACCGCACTGCTGAAGTCACGCTGTACGGCGTTGATACGGCGGAATTGTCCTCGAAAACGATGGAGTGTAACCGCCATCCCGGGCTATTTTTTATCGGTGAGGTAGTCGACGTGACAGGCCACTTAGGGGGATATAATTTTCAGTGGGCGTGGTCCTCTGGCTTTGCCGCGGGACATTATGTCTAAAAAGACAACGCGGCTGTCGCTTCTTAGTGCATGCGGTTCGCGTTGGGGAATAGGCACGGATATACTGAACGCACAGTGAAAAAATCGTCGGAGCCAGACATTTGACGCTAAATCAATGTAGTAAGTGCTTACTTATTTTTTTAATCTTTTTGCTTTCTGCGTGCGGTGGCGGTGGCGGTGGTGGTCTCAGCAGCGATCGTGTACCTGATGCTCGAAACCAGTCGCCTCGAGTGGATGCGGGAGCGGACACACTGATTTTTGCGGGGCAGCGTGTAGAGCTAATCGGGACGGCCGCTGACACCGATGGTCGTATTGATACCTATTTGTGGACGCAGGATTCGGGTGATTCAGTCACACTTACGGACGCCAACACAGCGTCGGCGTCATTTTTAATGCCCGATAAACTACAAACAGCCGCGTTAACATTCACGCTGACCGTAACGGATAATCGGGGAGCGCAGGCGACTGATTCGGTCACAGTCAGGCATGATAATCAGGCGCCCGCAGTCGATGTTGGCGAGGTTCAAATTGTTATGGCGGGCGCCGATGTAAGATTGCTTGGTGCGGCGTCTGATTTAGATGGCAATATTTCTTCGTACTTATGGGCGCAAGAATCGGGTGATCCGGTTGAGCTTATGGATACGGACACGCCGGCGGCATCTTTTGTAATGCTTGAAACTCCGCAGACGTCCGAGTTTACTTTCACCCTCACCGTCACAGACAATTTGGGGCTGACTGCGTCGGACACCGCGACAGTGAGGTATGACAATCTTCGTCCGGTGGTTGATCCAATTGACGCGCAATTCGCCTTGGCGGGCAGCGAGGTGGTTCTGCGCGCGTCTGCCTCAGACACCGATGGCAGTATCGCCTCCTATCAGTGGGCACAAAATAGCGGTGATAGTGTCCAACTTTCGAATTCAGATGCCGCGGTGGCGACGTTTGTGATGCCAAATAGACCTCAGGCAGCCGTATTAACGTTTACCGTGACGGTGACCGATAATCTCGGACTGAGTGGGTCTGCAACAGCGACGGTAAGGCACAACAATTTAGCGCCTGCTGTAGATGCAGGCAGTGACCAAACCGCGTTAGCGGGCGCTGAAGTAAGATTGTCAGGTACTGCGTTTGACGATGACGGCGAGATTACTGCGTATGTTTGGTCTCAACTGGAGGGCGACGACGTCATTATCACCGATAGTGCCCGCCAAGAGGCACGTTTTCTATTTCCGTCAAAGCCCGACGCCTCAGATTTTGTTTTTGTCGTGACCGTAACGGATAATCGGGGAGCGCAGGCGACCGACAGGGTGACGATTACGCATCAAAACTTACCTCCTGAGGTTAGTGTTGATAGTTCGGTCACGTCTGGCGCGGCGGATACCGTAAGTCTTCAGTCGCAAGCGAGTGATGACGACGGTAATGTTGTCCGCTATGCGTGGGAACAGATCGCGGGGAGTCCCGTATCGCTCATCAGCGCGGATTCTCCGGCCGCGAGTTTTGTGTTGCCAACGACGCCCTCGGGTGCCATGCGATTTCTGTTAACAGTGACCGACAACCGGGGTGCAATAGCGACGGCCGAATTGACATTTAGCGCCGAAGCATCGGTAACAGGGCAGGTGACATTTGATTTAGTGCCGCTGGATACGGCCACAAATGCTCTAGATTATCTGAATACGCGATTGGCGCCGGTACGTGGTGTGATTGTCGAAGCTGTGGATCCTGCCGGTCGCGTGTTGGTCAGTGCTGAGACTGACGCGCTCGGTCATTACACGTTAACGACTGTACCGAATCAGCAGCTTCGCATTCGGGTAAGTGCGCACATGAAAAACGGTGTTTACTGGGATGTAAAGATTACCGACAACACCAATTCGAATGCCTTATATGTGGGGCAGGGCGCATTGTTCGATGTGACGGTTGGTAAGGTTACTCGTGATTTCCACTTCGCTTCTGGTTGGGACGGAAGTCGTTACGGGGAAGTCAGAGCGGCGGCTCCGTTTGCGATATTAGATGCGGTTTATGAGACGCTGATGAGATTTCATAAAATCAATGACAATGTCCAGTTTCCCGCACTGGAAATGCATTGGAGCGAGAAGAACACCCCCGCAAACGGAGCGCTCGAGGACGGTGACATTGGCACCTCTTTTTATCAGGACGGTAAAATTTATATTCTTGGCGCTGCCAATAGCGATACCGACGAATATGACCGGCATGTCGTTATTCATGAGTGGGGGCATTATTTTGAAGATACGCTGTCCCGCTCTGATTCCATTGGTGGTGAACATAGCGTCGCGGATCAGTCGGATTTACGTGTGGCTATGAGTGAGGGTTGGGGCAATGCACTGTCCGCCATGATCACCGATGATTCTTTTTATCGGGACAGTTCGGGGAGAAACCAGTCACAAGGGTTTTCGGTTGATGTGGAAAACAATCAAATGAATAATCGTGGTTGGTATAGTGAAGCGTCGGTTCAGTCGATCCTTTACGATTTATATGACGCAAACAATGATGCGGCGGACAATATTGCTCTAGGGTTGAACCCTATTTATGCGGCATTAACGTCAGAAAACTACGCGAATGCGCCTTTTTTTACCAGCATTTACACCTTTGTTGATGCGATAAAACAACAATCGGAAGACACCGCCTCGATTGATGTGCTGGTGCACGCGCAGGATATTTTCGGGTCCGGCGGTGACGGCGCGGGCGAAACGAATGACGGGGGCATTGAATCGACATTACCTGTCTATCACGTCGCCTCGGTTAACGGTATGCCAACGACAAACCTCTGTTCTGTGCTGGCTGCAGGCAGTGGCAATAAACTGGGTAACAGCGTGTTCGCGTCGTTTACGGTGTCCATTCCTGGCGAGCACAGCCTCGTTGTGACGCAGGCAGGGGCTGAAGCCGCAAATGCTGATATCGACTTTGTTTTGTTAAAACCCGATTCAACTATACGGGTAGCGGAAAGTTCAGAAGCTGGAAGAGAACGTTTGACCACTGATCTTGCGGAAGGGCGTTATGCTTTGGCCATGTATGCTTATGACAATAACCGAGACATTTGTTTTGATTTGCAGATCACGCGATAACAAGGAGCGTTAAAAATGGAAAATACCCTGCTCACAACACGCCGTTTATCAGGCTTGATGTACGGCCTAATGTCGTTACTTGTCGCATGCTGTGCGCCCGTTGAGCCACTTGCGGTCGTCGACGTTAATGCAGATTTGGAAAATGCCAAGGTGCCGCGGGTTATGCCGGGTTATGTCAAACCAGGCGCTGCGGTCTCGTTTGTGCACAACTATCAAGGCCCCATGGATTTGGGTGCTACAGTCGAAGTGCGGCTTTCATTTCTGGAACGCTATGATTCGGGTAATCTAACCATTCGGTTGGCACCTGATGCAGGCTTGCGAGTGCTACCTGCACAACGGCAGTTCCGCTTCGCCATGAACGACGTTGACACGCATACCCTTGAGATACAAATGACCATGGCCCAACTAGAAAAACAGTACCTCACTCTATTCGTGCAGGTCGAAGGGCCGAAAATGCTATCAGCATCACGCGTTTTTGCGCTGGCGATTAAAAGCCGAGACGAAATAGATGACGGCTTGCCGATGCGTCACAAATTAGATGCAGTGGCTCCGGACACACCGGCTCCGATGGTTTTACTGCCGGTCATTGAGTCCGCTCCCTAGTGCAACGAAAGCGAAATAAAAAAAGACGAAAGAGCTAAAATTCCTAGCCCTTTCGTCTTGTGTAGACTCGCAGCACTTAACAACGTGCGCGATTTTTGTCCGCATATTAGAAGTTAAATGTGGCTTGCAGGGCAACATTCAGCGGTCGATTAACAAAAGCATAGTAAGAGTTACCTGCCCCGCCCGTTAGGGTCGCACCCAGCGGCGTATTACCACCGAAGTTAATCACGGTCTCGTCAGTGATATTGCGACCAATCAGTGCGATTTCCCAAACATCATCTGCGTCTGACAGCCCAACCCGAGCATTGACGAGGGTGTAAGCCGCTTGCTCGGTGCGCGGATCCAAATTAGCAGAATACAGATAGTCGCCCACATAATGCAGATCAAGCGATGCATTCACTAATAAGCCGTCGCCAATATTGCCCATCCAAGCAATACCTAAGTTAGTTTGAAGTTCGGGAGTGTACTCTTTCCGTTGCCCGGCCACATCACAAAGTCCGGGGAAATCAACGGAGTTAGACTCTTGCCCAAAGTAGCATTGCGAATTGGGGAATTTATCGTAGTTAAAATCTAAATAAGCCGCAGAAGCGGTTATGTTGACGGCATCACTCACCGCCCAACGTCCATCAAGCTCAAGACCTTGGACTGTTGCTTCCCCCGCGTTTGTGACATTGAACCCTAGAGTGCCATCAAATTGTGAGACTTGCAGGTCGCTGTATTCGGTAAGATACAGGGCAACATTTAGTTCGGCAGCGCCGTCTGCGAACTGCATTTTAGAACCTACTTCATAACTGGTGGTCTCTTCTGGATTAAATTCCCAAGATCCCGTGATGGGGGCGTTGCCTCTAAGTGGGTTCACAGCATTCATGACGTTAGGGTCAGGATGACCGTTTGAACGCACGTCAAAACCCCCAGATTTATGTCCTTTAGTCCAACTCGCATAGGCCATTACGTCGGTATTCATGTCCCATTCAAAGGTCACCACGGGGGTAAATGCGCTGTCGTCAACTGCGCCTATAATCGTGGCGTAGGGCTCGATACCGAAAATACCATATAGGCCAACATAAGCAGGGCTGAACGCGGCACTCGAAAAAGCGCTGGCGGGACTATGCTGTTGTGTGCGGTTGGCGTCTTTTGTTTCTTTCGAATAGCGACCGCCGACGGTGAGTCGCTTGTCTTCAGACAGATCCCAGGTGGCTTGTGCGAATACCGACCAAACATCTCCTTCTTGATTAAATGTCCGATCGGTTGACGAACCTGCTGCTATCGGCGCTAATGAAGGAGCACCTGCGAGAGTCAGTGCCGTGGTGATGACCGTCGGATCCGGGAGGATAATTTTATCTTCGTACTCGAGATCAGTGGACTGAAAAAACACACCTGCGATATAGTCCAGAGAACCATTGGTGTCTGACGTAATGCGGAATTCCTGACTGAACTGCTCGTATTTTTCTTCTGAAGTCGTGTCAAATACGGTAGCACCGGTAAAGTCACAATCGCAGTTAGCGTCGATGTCAACGTCGACACTGCCCGTTATTGACGTGAATGTGAAGTCGTTTAAATCCCAATCAACGCGCAGGGTGGTGTTGTTGACTTTGCTGTTATTAAAATGCCCGTTGTTGTCCGACTTATAATTGAGTTCGGCATCGACGTTAAAAGTTTGCAAAGCGTTCAAAGTACCAATGTGATCTGGCGTGCCCACACTGTTGTAGACTTCGAGGTTGCGTCCGATAACGTCAAAGTCCGTCTGTGATACTTTTAAATCCGCTCGGATATCTTCATTGACTTGCCATCTTAAAGAGGCACGAACAACTTGTTCCGACTCTTGTTGTTCGTCTTCACCGCTCTTTGTGTTCAGCATATAACCGTCTAAATCGCGCTTCAAGATCGCGAGTCGCGCACTTAAAGTATCGGTAAGCGGGCCTGACAACATTACCCGTAGGTCCTCTTCCCCGTGTTCAGGTTCCACCAATAACGTCACGGAGCCCGTAAATTCGTCAGTCGGCTTCGCTGAAATTTGACTCACCGCTCCCGCAATACTATTTTTTCCGAATAAGATACCCTGAGGTCCCCTCAAAACTTCTACACGTTCTAGGTCCAGCAAGGGGATTCTGGCTAATTGGTCGCGGCCATAGTGAATACCATCATTGTACATACCCACGGATTGTTCGAATCCTGGATTAATCCCCGAGCTGATTCCTCGGATCGTGACGGTGGTTGAGATACCCGTTTCGTTGATTGAAAAATTTGGTACTAATTCCGACATGCCTTGAAGATCGACAATGCCATTGTCTGATATGGTGTCGGCAGCGACGGCCGCTACTGATATCGGAACGTCTTGCAGTGATTCAGCTCGTTGTTGAGCGGTCACGACTATTTCTTCCAATGTAGCCGCGTTGAGTGTGCCGGCGCAAAATAGTCCGGTTACCAGCGTGGTGATAATAACGTAAATGTTTCGCATAACTTCCCCCAAGTGTGATTACTATTTATGTCTAGAAGTAATTTATTTATTTGTTTATGACTGACTGATTTTACTCTAGTGATCTAACTCGTCCTCTAATAGTGTAGCTTGTTTGTGTGAATTGCGCACAAAAAAACCAGCACGCAACAAACTGTCTGGGTTCTTTCGTTTATTATTTTGCGGACATTTCGATAGAGACTGTTCGCCAATAATGGGTGGTGCGCATGTCGTTCAATCCCTTGGCATCAAAAAATTTTTCTACAGGTAAATGCAATGCTTGTTTGCGCCGAGTACCACGTGACTTCGCGATCTTGTATCGTCACTTGAATACTCATATTGCGCGCGGCCGCTTCGGTCATTATTTGACTGGCATTATCGGGTATTTGCCAAATCGTCAAATGTTTAAAGCGCTGAACGTGCCGGCGGATGCTCTGCCACCAAGCTGCAACGCCGGTATCTCCATAGCAATACAAAATCACCGCTTTGGATTGCGCGCAGGCCTTGCGGATTCTCTTCTCACTGGGTAGTCCGAGTTCGACCCATACGTCAATATCACCCGTCAGATTTTTTTCCCAAATGTCGGGTTCGTCATCGGTATTAAGCCCGCCCCCAAAAGTCAGATTCGGCCCCGCATGCACGGCAAATGCAAGCAGGCGCAGCACCAAACGCTGATTGGTCTCAGACGGATGTTGCGCCATGGTGAGTGCATGTTGCATGTAATAGCCGCGGTCGATATCGGACACACTTAGATCCGCTTTACAGATGGTTGAGTTGGTTGCCATAGCGTAAGCTCCGGACCCTATTTGATCAGCGGCTCCTGAAAAGACCACATTTCAAATGTCGCCTTTGTCTAACGCGACAGCATACGCTATCTATTGCGCGTATGGGTTTTCAACAGTCGTTTTTTTTCTCGGCTCACCAGGGGATGTCTTCGGTGGCCCCAAAGTTTATCGCGGGCTTGTGCACCACTGACATGAATGTCTACGATGGGCAAAGGATAATCAATGCCTAATTGAAACTCACAAAATACTTGCTCAAACGGTGGCATCAGCCAAGGTTGGTGAATGTAGGGCGTTGGCACTTGTTCAAGCTCTGGAAGCCAACGCTTGATAAAGAGACCTTCTGGATCGTGTTCGATCGATTGTTTAACAGGGTTGTATATCCGCACGGTGTTAATGCCGGTTGTGCTGGCTTGCATTTGAAATTGCGGGTAATGAATTCCCGGTTCGTAGTCGACAAATTGACGTGCCAAAAAATGCACGCCACGCCGCCAATCTTGATCGAGATGGTGGCATAAAAATGACACCAACATTGCGCGCATCCGAAAATTTAACCAGCCAGTTTGAACCACACAGCGAATGCAGGCATCAACTAATGGAAATCCTGTGGTGCCGCTCTCCCATCGCTCTACAGCAGACGTTTCGTGCCGGTGTGGAAGAAGCTCATAGCCCCGATTAATACACTGCGTTTCATATTCGCTCTCGACTTCAAATTTTTGAATGAAATGACAACGCCATTTAAGACGAGTGGTGAAAGCATCAAAATTCTTTCGTTGTTGTGGGTAATTCGGGTGCGATCGCACGTAGCGGTAGGCTTGTCGGGAGGAGAGGTTACCCCATGCTAAATAAGGCGATAGTCGGCCTCCAGAAGCTCGACTAGCACCTGGTTTCGAAATATTTTGCATATAGTGCGAGCTGCGATTTTCTGCAAATGACGTAAGATATAGCCATCCTTTGTCCTGACCGGGTGGCTGTCTATCTTCCGGATACGCCTGTGATGCTTGCCGCATGTTATCGGGCAGACCAAAGTCGTGCTCCAAAAAAAACGGCGAATGACGTCGATAAGCGTTGTTAATTGGCGGCGTATCGATCGTAGCGTACCAACGTCGATCCCAACCCTTGCGATCGGTGATGCCGCGAAGCACACCGTTAGATTGGAACTCCTGCCACTGAATGCCCCGTTCTTTTAGACAGTTTGCCACGGCAATGTCGCTGCGCCACGTTTCCAGTACACCGGACTCTTGGTAGCTAAAAACAGACTGAACTCGGTAGCGCTCGCACAAGGCACTGAACACCCTCTCAGCATCTCCGAAAAGCCGTTCAACCTGCAGTCCGAATCGCTCCAGGTGGGAATCCATAACATCTATTGACCCACAAATGAATTGCCAATGTCGAGGTGAATAATCGGCACGCTCTAGCCAACATGGCTCGACAATGTAAATAATCAAGTAGGGTAAGCCAGAGGCCTCGGCACTTGCCAGAGGAGCGTGGTCTTGGGTTCGCAAGTCGCGTTTTAGCCAGACGATGTTGATGCAGGGCTTATCCATTCTGTGCGATTACCTGCAGATAAACGGACGGCTTTACCAAACCCCCGGCACCACCATGAGCGTGTTTCGTGACGTACGACGGCATTAAAATCCAAGATCTTCTTGGGCGACGTCGACGTCAATGTGCTCGCCATCTATCTTGGCGTGAATAAGGATCGGTCGACAGCACACGAAGCAATCTTCGGTATACATTTGAGATTCTGTGGGGTCAATGAGCACGTCAATGAGTTCCCAGCAATGGGGACAGGTAATACGCCGCTCGTGCATCGCCATGTACAGACTCATAAGTTATACCCATTTTTTGGTTGTCACGGTGATAATACGGCCCTTTGCACATGCTGGCTCAGCAGGGGTAGATCGTATTTTCCCGCAATCATGTGCCGTTAAGGTCCGCTAAAGGGTGATTAGACGCCGTCCAAGGGCTGATAAAAAACCCGTTTACCATGTGGGCATCAACCGCTTCTATGGTGTGCGGATTCCATTTGGGGCAACGATCTTTATCGATTACGAGGGCACGAATTCCTTCGATCGTTTCGCTAGACTCTTTCGAACGCTTCAGGTGCTCGGTATAAAAGCAATGGTGAACTAAGTCGCGCTCCATTCGAAGGTCATCCGCTAAACTTAAATGTCTTCCGCGTCTAATCTGTTCAAGTGTCACGTGCAGCATAAGCGGCGAGCGCTGGCGCAAAATGGCTAGTGTGTGCGCTGACCAGTCCGAATCTATTTGGGTAAGTTGCGCAACGATCGCGGCAAGACTGGCGAGCGCGAACACGCCATGGGTGTCTGCATTGAGCCATGTTGGGGCCTGAGCGTTGGCCGTCGATTTTTTCAGTCGTGCAACAAGATTGTCTATTCGCAACTGAACGCTGCCCTGATTACTGTCAGTCAGTTGTCGCCAGTGTTCGATAAGATCGGTGCTGTCAGCCAAACAGTCAGCTAATCCAACGGCGAGAGCCTCACCTCCTAGCAATATTTGGCCTGTCAGCCCTAAGTACTCGCCGCTGTGTTCGGGGCACCGACTTAAAAAATATCCGGCACCCACGTCGGGGAATAAACCGATATTTGTTTCTGGCATAGCCATACGAGTGCGCTCGGTGACAACGCGCAAAGAGGCGCCCTGTGCGAGGCCCATTCCGCCGCCCATCACGACACCATCCATGAAGGCGATATAAGGCTTTGGATAGGTAAAGATGAGGTGGTTTAGTCGGTACTCTTCGGTAAAAAAATCATTGAGCTTTGTGTCGCCGGCAAGTCCAGCGCGGTGAAAAAAGCGGATATCGCCGCCCGAACAAAAGGCCCCGAAAACGCCCTATGAATGACTGCCACGGATAGCGACAGCTTCGACGATAGGATCTTCGCGCCATTTCAACAATATCTCTGAAAGCGTTTGGATCATGCACAATGACAAGGCATTTAGCGCTTTGGGGCGGTTGAGTGTGATCGTGCCGACGCCCGCGACAACGTCTATCATCACCTCACCATGTATGCCATCTCCCTTGTTTGCTAGTGTCATCTCAGGTGACCGCTGAAGAGGCCAAAGGCGCCACGCGCAGCGACGTTAAATTCTCGCTGCCCGTTAGAAAAAGGGTACGGCGTAATTGTTCAGTCAGAATGTCAATTTTTTCGACGACGGCATCGGTAGACTGGAGCGCGGGTTCCAAAAAAGGCTGTGCGACCGCGGTCATTGTAGCCCCCAGACGAAGGCATCGCGCGATGTCGATGCCATTGCGAATGCCGCCAGACGCAATCAATCCTAGATCTGCATCGAGACGCCGAAGTGGCATCAGCAGTTCTGCACTTGTCATACCCCAACTCGAAAAGGGTTGCATGATTTCTCGTTCGCGCGAGGATAGATTCCGCGCCAATTCAATAGTTGTCCAATTGGTACCGCCACGACCAGCGACTTCGATCCATGTCACGCCCGATTCAAGTAAACGCTTTGCGGTTGTTGGGCCGATGCCTGTGCCCACTTCTTTTACGATCACGGGCACATCCAGTTCGCGACAGCACGTCTCTATGGCGTGAAGTACGCCAGTCCAGTTGTGATCGCCCTGAGGTTGCGCCAATTCTTGGAGTGGGTTTAGATGAACCATAAGCGCGTCGGCCCTGATACTCTCCACGGCAGCCTGAGCAAGGGGTAACCCACCCTCGACCAGTTGTGTGCCGCCAAGATTGCCCAACAAAAGGGCAGTTGGCGCCCACTGTCGGATGTTCTGAGGCAGACCTAATTCGAGCGCAGCTCGCTGGGAACCCAATGCCATTGGGATCTCGCAGACTTGCGCTGCTTCAGCTAGGTGTCGGTTAATTGTCTCTGCATTATCACAACCGCCTGTCATCGCGCCAATAATAAGCGGAGCGCTACAAAACCGATCGAGGAATTGGCAGCTTACGTCAATATTGTGCAGGCACAGTTCGGGTGCTGCGATATGCTCAAAACGAACATTATCGAATATCGTCGGCAGGGCGCATTGATGCTCTTCTTTGAGAGCTAGCTCAATATGGTCCTGTTTGCGTTGACGAATATCAGGCATAGCGTCTATCGATCACATCGACCAAAATCATGTGCGGTACGGTGAGTGCGGCTAATCCAATAAACGTCAGTTGTAGGAGCGCAGAGTCTATATCAACGTGATGCGTGTATCGGTACCAGAGCATTAATGCCGCACCTGCAAGCCATGCGGCTATCGTGTATCCGGCCGCCTCGATCGCGCAGCGCCGTTGGTGAGAGGGCTCCAAGCTTTGCCAAATTCTTAGGCTATGCATGGGACTGTGCACTAAACAAAAGTAAAGCGAGAAACTCACGAGTGGGTCAAGCCAATACACGCTTGTGAGCATGACAATCAGAAGCCCCGCGCTCCGCCGCCAGCGGGGCACAAAATAGGCATAACCAAAATATGCCATCACCGACGCTAGCCATATTGGAAAGATCATTTGGATCGCTTCTATCAACCAAAGTGAACCCTGTTCGCCCACCAGAATAGTAAATAGCGGCTCGACGGCCTGCGATTGAAGGGCGGGTATGCCAATACTCACAAGGCCGCTGTGTGCAATCACTGGCACGGCACTTGACCACTGCCACAACGGCGCGACGTCGCGAATATCACTACTTCCAAAGTGGAGCGCCGAAATGGCCAAAAAGATCGCTAAACTGGGGCCGGGTAACTGCCACCAACAAATCGTGACTAGCGCAGCTAGGAGTAGGTAGCCACCGTGAAAGAGTACCCAGCTGCCAAAGCCGCCGGCCCACCCTGAACGACGCGCGACGGCACCGTCGAAGCCCCCATGTGGGACTCCGGCAATCAAGACAGCGGCAAGCGCCCAATAATCCCAGCTAGACACGCAATAATTCCTTTAAAAATGGACGTTTCGGCATTGCCCATACCACCCGAGCCCAGTCTAACACAGACGCTTGCCCAGACATGAATCGGGCAAACTGCTCGCCTGTTAGCGAACTTGCCATGTCCATAAACACGTTGGAAGCGAGCTCAGGGTACTCAATCAAGACGCGATTAAATAAGTCGTCCATGAAAATGATTTGCTTTGAGATGGGGGCGGGTACGTCGTAGTGTCCTGCATGAATGCGTGCTGCGAGTTCAGTAGTTTGGCGTTGAATGTAGCTAAATGCGTAGCCCGAGGACCGGCGTAATGCGCCGCCAGCAGCCCCAATAGATGCAAGCGCAGGGTCTTGTGCACTAACCGCGCACATTGGGATGCTACCGACTTCTTGGGCGAGTTGCTCGCTCACGCTAATACCGCGCGCGTCCAGCCACTTCTCTATCGCAGTGGTGTACCAGTGTTCAGGTTCGTGGGTTTTCGAAATCATCGTTGATTCCACCAGTAAATGATGTCGGGAAAACGGGAGTACGTAGATAAAATGTAATCCGCGTGATTGATCGACGCGAAAATCCATGAGCGTGACAATGCCTGCGTCAGTAACGGGTGCCCGAGTGCGTATCTCATAGCCAAAAAAATGCTGCAAAAGTCCGTTGCTGTCAACTTTGGGTGGCCGGCTGTCGAACACATGGGTCGCTAGATAGGCATGCTCGCCCGCCTGAAGACGTTGCCCCTCTGCACAGGGAATGACCGTGTCCACGCCCACAGGGACCACCTGCACAGCATCATTGAGTTGATCTGCACAATGCGACAGGTAATCCTTTGAACTGAGGCTGACATAGGACAGCGGGCCTCCGTTGTGAACCACTCGGCGTTTGGTATCCATTAACTGCCAGCGTTGCCACCGGCCCTTGACAGCGGCTCGCAATGAGGTGGCTTGTTGCTCGTTGGCCCACAGGCTCCAGTGACATGCCCGCGCCTCACGGGTAGCGGGTTCAAATACGCGTGTATTGGGTGGCGGAGATAGTTTGGCGAGATTGGCGGCCAAGCTCATGCCGGCACTGCCGCCGCCGATAATAGCAATATCAATGTTCGATGACACCCGCTAGACCCCGCAGTGAGTGGTGTAGTTCAGATGCGTGTGGTGGGACCCGACGGGGCAGGAGGGCAGACAAGCCGAACATAGACAATCGAGTTTTTTGCAGTGCTGAAACGACGACTCGACCACGCCACCAAGCACAGCCGTTGCGCTTCAACTGTCGACCAATATGGCGGTAAATTCGCAACGCGATATTAATGGAAAAACGCGATCGCCAGGGCAACAAATGAATACCAAGCATGGCGCTGGCATAATAGGTCTCAGCGATATCGAGCAGTTTTTCGCAGCCATTGGCTATTGCAGTATGCATCTGGGGAGATGCTTCCGCCCAGCCACTCGGGGAGAGCTCAGACTCGCAAAGAACGAGCCAGTTTGAAGGGATATAGCGCCGGCCCATCTTTGAATCTTCCAAAATGTCACGCGCGATGTTGGTCAGTTGCATCGCAATGCCTAGATCGATCGCGAAACTATCGGCACGGCTAGTTTGGCACCCAAGTACTCGGCACATCATTAACCCAACTGTCCCCGCTACCGCATGGCAGTATCGTAATAGCTGTTCTGTGGTTATAAAACGCGCTGGGTTTTGGTCTGCGAGCATACCGTCAAGCAACTCACACGCTGCGATTAGGGGGATTTTATTTCGGTCCGCTAATCGCAAAAATGCCGCGACCTCTAACTCATGACTGTCTGACTTTGAGGGGTCTTTTAGACAGTGCCGCACGTTGATCAGTCGCTGCATTTTATTGGCATCGTTGCCGTCTGCTAGATCATCAACAAAGCGACAGAACTTATAGAGTTGTGCTGCATCATCCGCTTTATCGTTACCTAAAAAGAAACTCGCCCAATAGAACGATTTACCGTTTACTGCGAGGACGTTACGCGCGTTTTGATTCGTCATGATTCAACCGCCAGAGCCAACCTCTATACCCGTCAACAGCTCTTCTACTACTTTTGCCGAACTGACAACGCCGGGGAGGCCAGCTCCAGGATGTGTTCCCGCCCCTACAAAGTAGAGGTTTTCAAGGTTTGCATCGCGGTTGTGATACCGAAAATACGCAGATTGAGTCAACCTCGGTGCAATTGAGAATCCTGCGCCATGCATCGAGCGATAATCGCGCTCAAAATCCACGGGGGTCATCCAGAAAACTTCCTCGATGACGCTGCTGAGGTCTGGCAAAATGCTTGTTTCAAGAGCGTCAACGATACGGTCGCGGAGTTTTGGCGCTTCGGCTTCCCAGTGCAAGTTGGCAAGAAGGTTGGGCACTGGGCAGAGCACATAAAAGGATTCGCATCCTTCGGGTGCAAAGCTCGTATCAGTCGCTGTTGGACGATGTAAATAGAGCGAAAAGTCGTCGGCCAGATGTTTTCTATCAAAGATGTCGGCAAGGTGCTCGCGAAAACGTTGACCCATCCAAATGCTGTGATGGGCAATGTCGGGGTAGCACTTTTTAGTGCCAAAGTAGAGCACGTAAAGTCCCATTGAATAATGTTTTGGTATCGCCGGAATGCTGGTAGGGGCAGGGGCGGGCGCTGATTTTAGCATCTGTTCATAGCAGACTGCTGGATCGCCCGCGAAAACGGCGATATCGGCGTTAATGTGATTGCCCGCGGTGAGCTTTACGCCGGTGACGCGCGACGCCTCAACAGTGATTTCTTCAACATCGGCACCGGTGAGAACCGTGATACCTTGCCTCAGTATTAGCTGATGCAGTTCTTCTACCAGCTTACCTGTGCCGCCCATGCAAAAAAAGACGCCCCAGCGACGTTCAAGATAATGGATAAGAGAATAAATCGCTGTGGTATTAAACGGGTTGCCGCCGACTAAAAGAGGATGGATCGAAAACGCTTGCCTCATTAGTGGGTGTTTCAGGTGGCTGTTGACCATTTGTGCGACGGTTCGATAGCAGCGCAGTGCGATTAACGCTGGCACTTGCTTAAGCATATCCCAAACGCGCGTAAAAGGTTTGTGAACCAGTTTTTTGAAGCCGATATCGTAGACTTTTTTTGATTCTGCGAGTAAATCTAGATAGCCCTCTGCATCTGCAGGGCTAAAACGACGGATTTCTGTGAGGGTGTCTTCGATCGAGGCGCGGTAGTCAAATTGGCTACCGTCAGAAAAGTGGAAACGATAGAACGGGTCGAGAGCAACAAATTCTAGATGATCGGACAGTTTTTCATCGAATAATTCATATAATTCGTCAAAAATAAAAGGCGCTGTGATAACAGTTGGACCGGCATCGTGCCGGTAGCCTCCGCGCTCAAAAACTTGCGCTCGACCCCCTATGTAATCCAGTCTTTCAATTAAGGTGACGTTATACCCTTGCGCTCGCAGACGTAAGGCCATAGCAATCCCGGCAAACCCTGCGCCGATGACTACTGTGTTGAGGCCTTCTCCAATCTTTTTCTGTTGGGTCAAGCGATTTGGCCCTGCCGTTTTGTTCCGACGGTCTGTCTGACCGAAAAAACGAGGTCTTGGGCAACGCCTCTCAGAGGCTCAGGAATACTGGGCAATAACCCGGTCGCCTTCACTAGCCAATAGTCAATTGCATCATTCGCTTGAACAATCGCATCGCTAGCCGCAATGCGGCGTTGCCAATGGCCAACTCTGCCTGTGTTGTCTGAGTTATACCAGCGAGTAAAGTCGTCGTTGCTGGTGAGGTTTTCGCTAAACAAACTGACCACTAAGTTGGGTTTACGGCCGTCAAGATCGCTAGAACGGTGACTCGAGGGTACGATATCATCGATGTCATTACGCCCTTGATAAACAAGCCCGCAGAGGCTAACAAGCCGCTCCAAGCTTATCAATTCGGTGTGCAACCCAGCGGCTATCGTAGCCCCTTTAATGGGCGCAATAAGGAGTGGTGTGGTCTTTCCTGAGGCGATACATTCCCAATCATAGATGCTCGCGCACTGTCGTTGTTTGATATCAGACATTTGGCCACTGCAGGTGCTTTGCATCGCTTCCGCGAGTATCACCACCAAGGGCGCGGCATAGCGCGAATTCCGTCCGGCCAGTGCAAACGCTTTGGCAACCATCCAGTCACCCAAACACAAGGCCATATCGCCCCCAAACTGGGCGTGTATACTCTTTTGGCCACGTCGATGGGTACTGGCATCACTGATGTCGTCATGTATTAAAGAAGCGTTGTGAAGTAATTCACATGCGGCTGCCCAGTTGAGATTATCAACGGCATTCAGCTTGAGGGCGTGGCCGCTTGATAGGGCTAACTGCGCTCGAAAAGCTTTGCCTGGGCTATTAAAATGATAGGCTGCAGCTTCATAGAGGCTGCTGTCGGGCTGCGGCATCTCACGCCGGTAAAGCGCCTTTAAGAGTGATGAGGAATCCGCGTTATCTACCAAGTTTTTTATTATTGGGAACATTATCAGCACCCTATCTAACTATCTTGTATCGTTTTAATTGATGCTCTACTTAACGCAAAGAATCGTGTTGAGAAAAAAGAGCCAGCAAAACTGGCTCTTTCTCAACTCAGCGCATAATCATTTATTCTGAGGAATCAGAAACTGCTGCTACCCAGATGAATAATCCAAAACCTATCTTGTTGATCAAGTCGGCGATGTTATAGATACCGTTTAGCATTGGCCCATCTACGCCGCCTGCTAAATAGCCCAAGAAATAGCCGATAGGATAAATTGACCAACCGATGGATACAATCCACTTCATGCCATTAAACGCCGTTTGACATGCTACATTTCCACTCGCAGCGTTGATCTTGCTAGCTTCGCCAAGAAACACTTCGTAGAGAATGTAGCCCCAACCTGCCATTCCGATTGCGAATCCCAGCCCCGCAGGAATTGTTCCCACTTCTCCGAGGAACCCTCCAATCAACATTATTAACGTGCCAGCCAATAACCGCCAAAAAACGCCAGCTGCTACAACAGCAATTGCCGCTAGAATCAGATAGAACTCGATCATCTGAAGGGGGACGGTAAGGAGCCAATCAATATACCTGTATACAGTGGGCGTTTCACCGGTTTGAACCCAAACATCGCGCATGTAGAAGTAATGCACCGCTGCTATCATTTGGATCAAGCCAGCTACAGTGAGAGACGTCTTCCACTTTCCGCTAACGCGATCGCGCTCTATGAAAAAGAAAACCGCAGCAGCGACCATCGCCATTGAGATCAACCAAAAGGAAATGCCAACCGGGTCGCCGGTTTGTAAGTTGCCTGTAGTCATCGTATTTACCCTATTTTTCTGAATTTTTAAAATTAATAAGCGACTTTAACAGTGGTTATTATCTGCGTCGCCCCGAACTCAGATTAAGCCCCTGTATCTGAGTACTTTAAGGCTCATCTCTGGCTAATCTATCGCGTCTTGACGCAAAGTGCAAATTAGTTTATCGCTTTTTTCTCAGCATTTCCGTGGTTCTGCTAAGATTTACGCGACACAAACCGCTGTTAGTAGCGATTTTGCACGCAGAAGACACGAGGCGCCTATGCGCATGGGCTGAATTTCCCGTTGGCGACCGTTGATGAGGTTGTGCGAAACCCTGGGGTATGGCTGCTACAGGTTTTTAGGCAACCTGTCGGGAAATTATGGTATCTTCAATCTCCCTAAGATCAAGCGAACTCAGCTCAAACGCTCGTGACGCTGGGGCGCATGTCTGGTCGTTTTTTTGTTTGTTGGCAAACTACAGTGGAGTACATTTATTGTGAAATTGGCACACAGTTACGGGTTACTAACGCTCTTGTTGATACCTTTCACCGCGGCGCCTGCCAGCGCGGCAGGAAACGAGGTAGTCCCACAAGCGCGTTGGGAGACGATCACCCCCGAGGCTGCGGGTATCGATGCGACCAAAATAGCGCATTTGTTCTCGTTGTCTTTTGACGATCCCGCGACCCAAGCGGTAGTCTTGATCAAAAATGGCCGCTTGGTTGGCGAACGTTATGCTGATGGCTTTAACGGCGAGAGTGTTGGAACAAGCTGGTCTATGGCAAAAAGCATGTATGCGGCGCTAATTGGTATTTCAATTGATCGCGGTGAAATTGGCAACCTCGATGACAAAGTGGCTGATTATATTGATGATTATAAGGGGGGGCGAGAGCATATCAGTATTCGGCATTTACTTGATATGACCAGTGGCTTGGCGTTTCCAGAGCATGAACATGAAGCAATGTTCTTTGGCCGTGATCATTTGGCCTATGCCTTGAAAGTTGGGGTAGAAAAACAACCGGGCGAAGTGTTTGAGTACAACAACGTAAACTCGATGGTGCTGGGCGAGGTGTTGCATCGCGCGACCGGAAAGCCAGCCGATCAGCTGCTAGCAGAACGGATTTTCGATAAGATCGGTATCGACAAATATACCTTGTGGCGCGATGCGGCAGGGAATCCGATGACGTATTGCTGCATCGACATGTCGGCGCGTGATTTTTCTCGGTTTGGTTTGTTGTTTGCCCGCGACGGAGAGTGGGAGGAACAAAAAATCATTCCATCGGGTTTTGTCGACGAGACGTTTCAGCAGGTGTGGTCTGATTTGCCCAGCCAAACGATTAACCAATTGCGCGGGTATGGTATGCACTGGTGGGTGTCGAGAAATAACGAGCGCGCTGTGATCTTTAATACCAGCGGTAAGTTTGGCCAATATATCTTCGTTGACCGCGCTAACGACGTCGTTTTTACGCGGATCACTCGCTACCGGCCGACCGGAGGTTCCGTCCAAAACTGGGGTGCCATGCGTGTTTTTAACTGGATTGAAAATGTCTCTTTTTTGCAAAAACTGGGCGGTTTTTTGGATCGGATCGGGCTCATTGATCTAGGGTCTGACGTATCGACACCTTACACGCTTGAGGATGGCATATCTAATCAGTTTTTCAGTCAGTACCGCGCCATTGTTGATGCGCTCGTTGATATTAGCGATTAGCTGAATTGAGGCCAATCTACCATGTCATTGCTGTCTAATTGGGGGTCGCAGTCTGCGCCATTCCAGCGTTCGATAAAGCGGCCGTCAGGGTCATAAATTTGCGTTTGCTTTTGCAAATTGAAGCGCCTATGTCCACGAGGGTCGGCTCCGACTCCCGCGAGATACTGCCAATTTCCCCAATTAGAGGCAACATCATAATCGACAAGCTTAACTGCCATGTAGGCAGCTCCATAGCGCCAATCGACCGAAAGCTCGTGCACCAGGCAACTCGCAACGAGTTGGCGCCCACGGTTTGACATGTATCCTTCGGCGTTAAGTTGCCTCATGCATGCGTTAACAATGGGGTAGGGCGTAGTGCCATGACACCATTTGGCAAATCGTTGCGGATAAAAACTGGTTTTGGGTGAGTGTGGCGAAATCCCGTTAAAAGCCCCGATTTTATGTTTATGTCGGTGTGCATACCATTGGAAATATTCTCTCCAGAGCAACTCAAAATATATCCAGTACGTCGATTCGTTCGACCCATAGACGGCTTCGTGCCGTCGTAGTTGATGGACGATTTGACGCGCAGAAAGGGCGCCAGTGGCGAGCCAAAGCGAAAATTTTGTGGAGTTAGTCCAGCCATCGAGGGCATTGCGCGTTTGTTTGTAAGTCTGTGCGAAAACACCGTCAAAGTAGGTGTTGACATGATCATAACCGGCGCGCTCACCGCCTCTAAAGGTGGTGTTGCTGTCGCGTTCTGTAGGCGTAAAGTGGTTTCGCCAGTCGTCGCCTGCTCCCACGGTTGGGGGTAACTTATTTGGCGCTGCTAGCGGCGATGGTACGACGATGTCTTCCACTTCGCGGCGAAATTTTGAAAATGTATTGGGAAGTTCGTGAAGTTTGAACGGCAGACCCTCGCGTGAAAACAGAGTGTTTGTCGCGAGAGTGATGAACTGTACGTTGGGATGTTCAGCTTCGGTTGCGTTCCAAGGGTCTGTGGCAAAAGCGTTGGCCTGTTCACTTCGATAAACTGCGCAAGGTTTGAATTCATCGACTAACTGCCTTAGTTGTTCGGCCGTCCCGCCCGTCACTCTGTGCAATCGCTGGCCAAGCGAAGTCAGACTCAAATCAAGATCGTCCAGTGTTTGATAGAGATGCTGTCTGCGAAGAACAGACTCGTCCATCCCATAGTTGTGGTGGAGCACACTCGGTGGTTGAACAAAAACGCAGACCAGTGATTCGGACTCGCGCGCAGCTGTACACAGCGCTAAATTATCTGAAATGCGCAGATCGTTCGAAAAACATATTAGACTCACTTTGCGCATAGTACTTTGCCGTAGGGGTGAACGACGCTCCACCTTTGAGGACGCTTTCACTGTTGCTCTACGGTGATTGTGCTGGCGCGGTTCAGAAAAGAGGCCGCATGTTCCGGCTTTCGAAATCCGCACTGGACGGTTTGGCGTAGATAACCAAGGCCACTAGCGAAAAGTTTAATTCAACCGACTCTAAAAGGGAGTGACATGAGCGCAAGCCCCAAAAACCTGTTGATTGAATCGGACATGAGCGAGCACCAAAGCAAGCTGACTAACGCGTTGGGGTATCTTGGGCTTGTTCCCTTTGCCGTTCCGCTAGCCGTGGTGATTGACGCTGCATTATCGCCACGAGGTGTGCAGAGTGCGGCGATTTTCGGATTGTATGCGCCGTTTGTTTTTGCGACCTACAGTGCCTGTATTCTGAGCTTTTTAGCCGGTGTGCTGTGGCGCGATCACAGCGAATCAACGGCAGGTGCTCCCAGCATGCTTGTTATCAGTAATCTGATCACGCTGTTGGCATGGGGTTGTCTGTTGGCGGTTCATGTATCTCAGTATGCGGCACTTTTTGCGCTCATAGTTTTAATCGCAGGCTTCGCTACACTGCTGCGGGCCGAGCAAATCACTACGGTGAAGCCGCCGATGTACGCGCGGATGCGGGTTCGACTCACTACCTTGGTGTGCGCGATGCATATGATTTTGTTTGTCTGTCTGATGGGAGATGTGTAACGTGGCCGAGTTAATCATTTTTTACGATGGGACGTGTCCGTTGTGTGCCACTGAGATGCGCCACCTGCATCAGTGTGATCGAGAAGGCGTTATTTGCTTCGAAAATATTTATGCTGACGATTTTGCGCAACGGTACCCAGCGATTAATCGAGAAAAAGCTGATCGTATCTTGCATGCGCAACGTCGCAATGGAGAAATTCTGCTGGGTTTGGACGTTACGTACCACGCTTGGGCACTGGTCGGAAAGCGTCGCTGGGTCGCGCCATTGCGGTGGCCCGTGATCAAGCCGCTTGCAGATGCACTTTATCTTTTCTTTGCGCGCTATCGACACCCCATTTCTCGGCTTCTGATGGGTTCGAGGAAGACGCCGAGGTGCGAATGGCAACCGAAACGATGAATGATGGGTTAGACGCGCTGGTCACGGGAGCCGCCGGAGGTATTGGTGGTGCGGTGGTCAACGCACTTCTTTGCGATGCGAATATCCGCACTGTGGTCGCAGTGAGTCGCAGTGGTAGGCCCCCGCACGGAATTGCGTCATCAAGTAAGCTCGTATGGCTGTGTTGCGATTATTCCGAGGAGAGCATGCAATCAGTTGTTAATCAACTCGCTGTGAAGCAGTGTCAGTTCTCCCGAGTGGCGATATGCCATGGCGTTCTCCACGGAGATGCTTTTTGGCCAGAAAAGCGGCTGGAGGACTTAAATGCTGAGTCGTTAAACACACTGTTCAGTGTCAACGCAGTAGTCCCCGTTCTGTGGTTGAAAGTCTTGCGAAGCTGTTTGAAAGGGGACGCAATTTGCAAGGTAGCTGTATTGTCTGCTCGGGTTGGCAGTATTTCCGACAATGAATTAGGGGGTTGGTATGCTTACCGAGCATCAAAGGCCGCGCTCAATATGTTGCTCAAGACGGCGGCCATAGAATATGCGCGGCGCATAAAGAATGTAAAGATTATTAGCTTTCATCCCGGAACAACGGATACGCCGTTGTCGAAGCCGTTTCAATCGTCGGTGCCGTCAAAAAAACTTTTTACAACAGATTTTGTGGCGAGCTGCTTACTGCGCGAAATGGACACGGCCGACGTTGACGGGCAGTTATCATTTTTAGATTGGGATGGCGCTCGTATAGAGTGGTGATCATTGTGCAGTTCATCACTTGTCGGGGGCCTCTAACTAATCGCTATGCTGGAGCATGCTTCGGGGTGCGTCATCCCTGTGGGTACCCAGTTTAGCGGTACTCGCTGAGCAAAGGGCTACCAGCGCTGAGTGTTTTTATGTAGGCAAACTTCGCCCTTTAGTTGCACTCCAACAGCGCTTGCGTAACCCAGTGACGAGGTTGGATCGTTGCTGATTTCAAAGTGAATGAGCATCAACCCAGCTAGCGTTGTAATCCAGCATAGTATGGGTGCCGTATTTTCCTGTATCCCGAAACTTGATTGAGTTACCATCACTAACTCACGCCATCTATTGATTGGAAAAAAAGTTCACTATGTTCGAAAAAAATCACAGCCTTAAAGCGCTAGATCCAGAAGTTTTTGATGCTATAGCCAAAGAGAACCTCCGCCAAGAGCAACACATTGAGTTGATCGCCTCAGAAAATTACACAAGTCCGGCTGTTATGGCCGTGCAGGGCGGACAATTAACCAACAAATATGCCGAAGGCTATCCCCAAAAGCGATACTACGGAGGTTGTGAGTTTGTTGACGTCACTGAAGAATTGGCGATCGACAGAGCCAAGCGCTTGTTTGATGTTGCCTACGCTAACGTCCAACCGCATTCAGGGTCTCAGGCAAATAGTGCGGTCTTTCTGGCGCTATTAAGTGGTGGAGACACGATTTTGGGTATGAGTCTTGCCGACGGAGGCCATTTGACGCATGGCGCAAAGCCTAATTTTTCAGGCAAGCTGTACCACCCGATCCAATATGGCCTCGATTCAGAGACGGGACTCATCGATTACCAGCAGGTTGAAGATCTTGCGCTAGCGCACCGACCTAAAATGATCATCGCAGGGTTTTCAGCGTATTCTGGGGTCATGGACTGGGGCCGGTTTCGTGCTATAGCGGATCGAGTGGGCGCATATTTGTTGGTCGACATGGCTCATGTTGCGGGGCTGGTGGCGGCAGGCGTTTACCCTAGCCCGATACCCCACGCACATGTGGTGACGTCGACTACCCACAAAACTCTGCGTGGGCCGCGTGGCGGCATTATATTAACCAATCACGAGGACATTGCGAAGAAATGTAACTCGGCTATTTTTCCGGGCATTCAAGGTGGGCCTCTATGCCATGTGATTGCTGCCAAGGCAGTGGCTTTCAAAGAGGCAGCTTGTGACGACTTTGTTGTGTATCAAAAGCAGGTGGTTGCGAATGCGAAGGCGATGGCGGCAACGTTTATGGAGCGCGGCATTCAAATTGTGTCTAATGGGACCGAGAATCATTTGATGCTGGTAAGCTTGATAGGTAAGGAATACACCGGGAAGGATGCGGACGAAGCGCTGGGTAGAGCCTACATTACAGTGAATAAAAATGCGGTGCCAAATGACCCAAGATCGCCTTTTGTTACCTCAGGTTTACGCGTGGGCACACCTGCAATTACGACGCGCGGTTTTGGCGAGGAACAGGTGGTACAACTGACGCATTGGATCTGCGACATTCTTGACAGTCTGGAACAAGAGACGTCAGAGCAGGTGATTAGCAACGTCAAGAGTAAGGTGTTAGATATCTGCGCGCGTTTTCCTGTTTACGGTTAACAGGACCCAAGTATCACTGCACTCAGCGTAGAGGCACTCTGAGCGGAACGGGTTTTGAAGCGTCTGGCGCCACTGCACTGTGAGTGGTAGCCGTCACGTTGTTAGTAAGGGAAGTTTCTGCATCGAGCTTGTGGTTACCGTGCACTATATCGGTCACGCGACATAGCACACGCGGCATAGTACCTTTGAAGGGGCCGTCTGGCATCAACGACCGCACGCGACATAGTACACGCGACCTGGCCTGTTTCGCTTGCTGAATTGCATGCCTCAATCGAGTTTTGGGTCTGGTATCGTCAACCTTTTGCGCGGCACCGCGCAGCGAGCACATGTTTATTATAGGGCTAGGCCGGTGGCAGGCGTTACTAAGCGCCAGTAGCCCCACCTGAATGTCCGCAAATAGACCGAGGGCTTTGTGAATCATGATCTTGTGTTAGACTATTGCACCTGAAAAAACACAGTCAAACAGCGGGTGTGAGACTATGTACTGCCCATTTTGTAACGCCGATGATACCCGAGTGGTTGATTCACGACTGGTAGCTGACGGCACTCAAGTCCGCCGGCGTCGCGAATGTGTCGATTGTAGTGAACGGTTCACTACATATGAGTCCGCGGAACTGCTAATGCCTCGGGTGATCAAAAGCGATGGAAGGAGAGAAGGCTTTAACGAAGAAAAGTTGCGCGCGGGGCTGCAGAGAGCACTTGAAAAACGCCCTGTTCCTATTGAGAAAATAGAAAGTGCATTGGGTCAGATTAAGCATGTCTTGCAGGTAGCCGGAGAGCGAGAAGTGCCATCGCGCACAATTGGTGAAGCTGTCATGCAACAGTTACGTGAACTTGACGAAGTAGCATACGTGCGGTTTGCCTCGGTGTATCGAAGCTTTCAAGATATTAGTGCGTTTCAAGATGAGCTGAATCGACTTAACTCGAAAAAGACTACGTCAGCTGATGTGTGATGAGTAGTTTTGACCGTGAGATGATGTCACGCGCCTTACAGCTCGCCGCCAAGGGTCGTTTTACGAGCTCCCCAAACCCGACCGTTGGCTGTGTGATCACGATGGATGATGTTATCGTCAGCGAGGGGTTTACGTGTCCGGCGGGGGGGAATCATGGTGAGATCGAAGCTCTTCAAAGAGCCGGTGAGGTAGCCGGTGCTACGGTCTATGTGAGCTTGGAACCCTGCAGTCATCACGGCAAAACTGGCCCCTGTGCGGACGCCTTAATCGCCGCGGCGGTCGCGCGGGTAGTGGTGGCAGTTGAGGACCCCAATCCAGTTGTGGCAGGCGCCGGAATAAAGAAATTACGCGATAGCGGTGTCGAGGTGCAAGTAGGACTGTTGGAAGGCCAGGCACGCGTTGTTAACAAAGGTTTTTTTATGCGGCACGAGCAGGGAAGGCCTTGGGTTACGGTGAAAATGGCGGCCAGTTTAGATGGCCGCACAGCCATGGCGAGTGGTCAGAGTCAGTGGATAACGGCCCCCGCTGCCCGCACCGATGTCCAAATCTTGCGCGCTGAGAGTTGCGCCGTTATCACCGGTATTGGGACACAGAAAATGGATGATCCGTCACTTACCGTGCGCATGTCCTACAGCGTGTTGGATCCGACTGTTGAAGATTGTAATCTGCAACTTAGGCAGCCACTGCGGGTTGTTGTTGACGCAAGGGCGGAGATGTCTTCGGAAGCGCGTATGCTACAACAACCGGGAAGTACGTTGGTTGCTGTGGCTGACGAAATGGTGCAACGAGAGCGCGCAAAGGGGCTTCAGTGTGCGGGTGCCGAGGTGCTATTTGTTCCCGCGGTAGACGGGCGTCTGAACTTACAATGTTTGCTTGAACGCTTGGCTGAACGAGGATGTAATCGAGTGATGGTTGAGGCGGGAGCGGGCTTAGCAGGGGCTTTTGTGGCTGAGGGCTTGTTTGATGAAGTGGTATGTTACTGGGCGCCGAAATTATTTGGTAGCGCCGCGCGTCCCATGTTCGAGCTGCCGATTGAAACTATCGACGCACATCTCGCGCTGTCTCTGATGGACGTGCGTCGAATTGGAGAAGATCTTCGGCTAACATTGCACCCCGACAAGGACTATTAAAGGGTTCGATGTTGCGGCAGATCTTCTGCAAGCAATGAACTCATCACACATCAAGGATTCGTATATGTTTACAGGCATTATTAGTGCGATTGGCGTTATCGAAAAATTAGAGCCCTGCGGGGGTGACGTGCGGTTAACGATTACGAGTGATAATCTCGGTTTTTCGGATTTGGAGCTTGGCGACAGTGTTGCGTGTAACGGCGTTTGCCTAACCGTGGTTGATACGGTAAACGACAGTTTTTCTGCGGATGTGTCTTTGGAAACCCTGAGTTTGACGACCATAGGTACATGGAATGCTGGGACACGTATCAATCTTGAAAAGGCGATGCAGGCAACAGACCGATTTGGTGGGCACATAGTTTCAGGGCATATCGATGGGATGGGCGAAGTCTTGGAACAACGCAGCGACGCGCGCTCTGAGTGGTTTATGCTAAGGGCGCCGGCAGAACTGGCAAAGTACATTGCTCACAAAGGTTCAATCACGGTAGATGGCACGAGTTTGACGGTCAATCGGGTATCTGGCACGGACTTTGAGTTAAACATTATTCCGCAGACACTGTCACACACAGTAATTTCGGACTATAAACTAGGGATGCGCGTTAATTTAGAGGTCGACCTTGTGGCGCGTTACTTAGAGCGCCTGCTGATGGGCGACAAAGCGGCAGAGTGTTCGCCCGATTAGCTCGGTGCAACACGCTAGTCGGAGGCTGTTAATCGACGCGAAGTGAGAGCCATGAAATTTAACTCAGTAACAGAGCTTATCGAGGACATTCGCCAAGGAAAGATGATTATCTTGGTGGACGACGAAGACCGCGAAAATGAAGGTGATTTAATGATGGCTGCGCCTATGGTGCGTGCGCAGGATATCAATTTCATGGCCACGCACGCGCGTGGATTAATCTGCATGCCGTTAAGTGAGCAGCGTTGCAACCAGCTAGGTTTAGAAATGATGGTTGAAGACAACGGCGCCAGTCATGGAACGCCGTTTACGCTATCAATCGAAGCGGCAACAGGCATTACCACCGGCATCTCTGCGGCGGACCGAGCTCGCACAGTGCAGGCGGCTGTCAGTAGCACAGCCCGCCCGCGTGACATTGTACAGCCCGGGCACGTGTTTCCATTGAAGGCCCAGCCAGGGGGGGTGCTAAGCAGAGCCGGCCATACTGAGGCGGGTTGCGATCTTGCGCGTTTGGCAGGTTTTGAGCCAGCGGCTGTTATCGTAGAGATAATGAATGATGACGGCACGATGGCGCGCCGTGATGATCTGGAACAATTCGCCATAAAACACGATTTAAAAATAGGAACGATTGCCGATTTAATCCACTATCGTTTGGTGACAGAAAAGACCACCCGTTGTGTTAGCGAGCGGCTTGTGAATACCCAGTACGGTGAGTTTGTGCTCAAAACTTACTTAGATAACGCGCGCAATGAAAAGCATTTTGCATTGGTAATGGGTGATATTGAGGGCGCGCCGCCTCTGGTACGAGTGCATATCAATCGGTCAACGCGTGATATTTTCTGTTTGGAGGGCAAAGCGGGTTACAAGGCGTGGTCGTTCCAACGCGCAATGAAGAAAATCGGTGAAGAGGGGCGTGGTGTACTCGTTTTGCTTTATTATCCCGAATCCGCAGAGGACATTGACGCCAATATAGAGCGTATGCTTTCTCCCCCTGAGGCACAGGTACAGTCTGCAAACGAAGTGGTGTACTTAAAAATTGGTACGGGGTCGCAAATTCTTATGGATTTGGGTGTTCGGCAGATGCGATTGATGAGTGCGCCGTTCCGTTTTACGGGTATTTCTGGCTTTGACTTAGAGGTGATTGACTATGTTGATTATGTCGATTGAAGGCAAGCGTTATGGGTGAGTATCGACCTAAAGATCAAAAATTTGACGTTGCGGATCTGCGTTTGGCAGTGATCGTTGCGCGTTGGAACTCACAGGTTACAGAAGGTTTGTTGCAGGGCGTTGTCCGCGTTTGCGAGCGGCAAGGCGCAGCGCCGGAGTGCTTAGATATATTTCGAGTCCCTGGGGCTTTCGAGTTGGCGCTGGCAAGCCAGCAGGCTGCGCGCAGTGGGCGCTTTGATGCAGTGATCGCTCTTGGATGTGTTATCCGAGGCGATACGCCTCATTTTGATTACGTGTGTGCTGAAACAACACGAGGTATTTCGCAAGTCGCTTTGGACGAATCACTGCCTGTCGCGTTTGGCGTGTTGACGACCGATACACTTCAGCAAGCCATTGAGCGCTCAATAGACAACGCCGAGAATAAGGGCGAGGAAGCAACACTGGCTGTGTTAGAGACCCTTGAAACTCTTAAATCTATCTGGAATGTGACGTAGATGTCAAAACTTCGAGAGCGTCAAAAAGCGCGCCGTATGCTGGTGCAGGCACTTTACTCCTGGGACATGGGCGGAGCCTCACCCTCTCAAGTTTTGGCGCAATTCACGGCTGACAATGACATGTCGAAAATCGACAGTGATTTTTTCTGTCGAGTATTGTTCGGGGTGGCGAGCGAGTTAGTGGCAGTAGACGGCGCTATTGAGCCGCATCTTAATCGAACCCACGAACAACTGGATCCCATTTCGCGTGCGGTTTTGCGGCTTGCAGCTTACGAAATGTTGTTCTGCGTTGATGTGCCATATCGGGTTGTGATCAACGAAGGGATTAATTTAGCAAAAACATTTGGACCAGAAGACGCGTTCAAATTCATCAATGGCGTTCTCGATTGCGTCGCCGCCGAGCAACGTACTGTTGAGGTTGCCGGTAGGCAACGCAGTGTCTAGTTGTGTCGACAAAGCGTCTCACCGGCTCGATGAGTTCGCGCTGATAGAGCGATATTTCAAAGATTTGACCCCTCAAGCAGGCGTGTGTTTGGGGATTGGTGATGATGCAGCGATAGTTGAGTGCTCCGCGGATTCGCAGCTCGTTATAGCCACCGACACCTTGCTTGAATCCGTACATTTCCCCGCCGATACAAACGCTTATGACATTGGACGCCGTGCCCTGTGTGTTAATCTAAGCGATCTTGCCGCCATGGGAGCAAAACCGCGTTGGTTTACCCTGGCGTTGAGTCTCCCCTCGCGCTTGGCCACGGAGGCTTGGTTTGACAGTTTGAGTCGTGGGTTGGCAGACATTGCCGCTTCTGCGGGTTGTGCGCTAGTGGGCGGCGACACTACGCGCGGACCACTGAGCGTGACGTTAACCCTTTTGGGTGAAGTACCCGTGGCACAAGCCTTGCGACGCGACGGCGCCATGGCGGGAGATCATATCTATGTTACGGGAACGTTAGGGGATGGCGCGGCGGCTCTTCATGTGTTGAAAAATGAGCCAAAGAGAACGCAGCAGAGCCGACTCCTAGAGCATTTTTATGCGCCTAAGCCGCGCGTGAGCGAAGGGATTCAATTACGAGGTATCGCCAGTGCCTGTATCGACATATCGGACGGTTTATTAGCCGATTTGGCACATATCTGTAAGCTGAGCCGCGTTGGCGCAGAAATTCAACGCGCGCAGTTGCCCGTGCATCCCGAGTTGCGGCGGGATTTTTTGCAACAGCATCAACACTGGGCTTTATATGGCGGCGATGACTATCAGTTGTGTTTTACAGTGCCCCCCGACCGGCAACCGCACGTTGAGAAATTGATTAGCGCACAGCGGTTGCAGGCCACTGCGATTGGTACTATCACCGCGTCAAAGGGTATGGATTTGCTGGATATAGATGGAGGCTGCGAGCCTATTGGTATGGCGGAGCACACGTTGGGATATAACCATTTTGAGTAATCCGAGTTTTTCGCAATTGCTGGGCTCGCCCGTATTATTTCTAGCGTTTGGCTTGGGAAGCGGTCTCGCACCGCGAGCTCCTGGAACGGTAGGCACGTTGGTTGCGGTGCCCATCTGGTACGTGGCGAGTCATTTGCCCTTTATCACATACCTCTGTCTACTGTATGCGGCTGTCGTGGTAGGCACTTATATTTGCGGTCGTGCGTCGGCGCAACTCGGGGTCCACGACCACAGTGGAATTGTCTGGGACGAGTGGGTGGGTTTTTGGATCGCTATGGCCGCCGTAACACCCAGCTGGTTATCACTATTGCTCGGTTTTTCTTTGTTCCGAATTTTCGATATTCTTAAGCCATGGCCTATCAGTTGGATCGATAAAAATATTGATGGCGGTATTGGCATTATGCTCGATGATATTTTGGCAGGCCTTGTGACTGCGGCGCTATTGGCCATTCTTAAGAGTTATGGACTGTTGTGATTTTAGACGCGTTGGTTGCCCTCTGAAGTCAGTTGAACAGAAGCGAATGTTATCGCAGTTTGGAAAAGATACAATGTGTTTCTGCGGTGTTTGATGGACCTTTTTTGGGAGTAACTTTGTGGTTCTGCGCTACGTACAATCATCGCGACTGCCAACGCGCTGGGGCGACTTTGATATTCATGGTTTCGAAGATCCTTTTAAGGGCAAAGAGCATATAGTGATCAGCATGGGGTTAGGTCATAGTGACGATCCGCTGCTGATCCGCATTCACTCGGAGTGTCTGACCGGTGATGCGCTTGGGAGCTTACGATGTGATTGCGGTGAGCAATTGCAGACGGCGATGCAACGAATCTCTGAAGTGGGTCGTGGCGCTATTTTGTACTTGCGTCAGGAAGGCCGGGGTATTGGTTTGGTGAACAAAATTAAGGCCTACCAGCTACAGGACTTAGGGGCCGATACAGTTGAGGCCAACGAAAGGCTGGGTTTTGGTGCCGATATGCGTGATTACTCAATCTGTGCCCCTATGTTGCAGCATCTGGGGGTCTGTCGAGTCGACTTGATGACCAATAATCCGCGTAAAGTGGATGCGTTGCGCGCACTGGGTATTGATGTGGCCAATCGCGTCCCGTTAAAAACGGAAAGCAACCCCCACAATGCATCTTACCTAACGACCAAAGTTGGGAAGTTAGGTCATTTGTTTGATGACGAATAAGGGGGTTTGATATGTCAGCTTACGAAGATGATGGCCTATGCAAGCGTATTATACCGTGCCTTGATGTCGATAAAGGTAGAGTGGTTAAAGGGGTGCAGTTTGTCGATATACGTGACGCAGGTGATCCTGTCGAAGTGGCGCGACGTTACAATGAGGAGGGTGCTGACGAGATCACTTTTCTTGATATTACTGCGAGCCATGAGGCTCGGGATATCACGCTTCACACTGTTGAGCGAATGGCGGGGGAGGTGTTTATACCATTGACTGTTGGCGGTGGTGTACGAGAGCTTGCGGATATCAGAAATCTTTTAAATGCGGGTGCAGATAAGGTGGCGATTAATTCGGCCGCAGTAAGTCATGCGGACTTCGTGCGTGCAGCAGCGGAGCGATTCGGGTCGCAGTGTATTGTCGTGGCGCTTGATGCCAAGCAAAAACAGGACAGCACTTGGGAGGTCTATACGCACGGAGGTCGTAACCCCACAGGTCTAGATGCGATCGCTTGGGCAAGTCAAATGGCAGACTACGGCGCAGGGGAGTTGCTCGTGACAAGCATGGACCGCGATGGCACAAAGAACGGATTTGATCTCCCTTTGACTCAAGCGATCAGTCGCGCCGTACAAATTCCTGTCATCGCTTCGGGAGGAGTCGGTACCCTACAACACTTAGTTGACGGCGTTAAGCAGGGCGAGGCAGATGCTGTGCTCGCCGCAAGTATTTTCCACTTCAATCACCACTCCATTCCTGAGGCCAAGCACTACATGCGTGAACGCGGTGTTAACGTACGTCTCTAAAAGGGCATTACCGCGGGCTGATACTTAACCATCGGTTCATAATAAATCCTAGCGGGCTCGATAATGCGATCGGTGCGGACTGTGCGGATAGGCAGATACACTCACCGTTTTGCGCACCCATAGGCTGGTGGGTATCGCCTGGTTTGCGAACAATGAAGTCGCCTTCACTATAGACAGAATTTTCGTCAGAAAAACTTCCCTTCAGCACCACCGTGTACTCCAACCCACGGTGATCATGCTTGGGTGTTTTTCCTCCGGCACAAATGCGATGTAGAGCGACTTCGAATTTTTC